>NZ_CP159834.1:2586978-2923957 GCF_047730165.1 Patiriisocius sp. Uisw_047 | reverse complement strand
TTGAATAAAAAAACCAAAATACCCTTGAATGTTAATTTTTTTTTATGCATACTGTTTAAGTATTTAGTGAATTTTAAAAACGAACCCCTTTTAAATAAAATATATTTTGAAAAAAACTACATTTTCCTTTAGAGTACGTTATGGTGAAACCGATAAGATGGGCGTGGTATACCACGGAAATTATGCTCAGTATTTAGAACTAGGAAGAACCGAATGGTTAAGAGAAATGGGCTTTTCCTATAAATGGATGGAAGCAAACGGGGTGATGCTTCCCGTAGTAAACCTTAGTATAAATTATAAGCAATCTGCGCGCTACGACGATGAATTAACCGTTACAACGACACTTAGGAAAATTCCGACATATCGGATAGAATTTGATTACGAAATTAAGAACAAAGATGGTAGCATTTTAGTCGCTGCGGAAACCACTTTAGTCTTTATTAACAGTAAGACAAATAAGCTTATGAAAGCACCTCAATATCTTATCGAAAAAATAGGATAACTGTTATGAACAAGCATGACTATTATTAGATCTTTTTAACCTTAATTTTATGAAGTTGATGGAGTGTGTTAAAAACACGATCTGCGTGCTTTAGTCGAACTGAAATTACGATCAAACAATCTAATTCCATTTTTTGAGAAACGATATGTAGTCCCTCATCTTTAATAATGCGCATTACTGCATTCATTTCTGGATAGTCAAATTTGATTTGAAAGTTTTGATTGATGGTTCGCTTTATAATTTTAGCTGATTCTAATGCCAATTGGGCTCCCAGTTTATAGGCTTGAATTAAACCACCCACACCCAGTTTTGTTCCTCCAAAATAACGTACCACCACCACAAGTGTGTTAGTAAGATCAAAAGCTTGAAGCTGACCGTAGATGGGCATCCCTGCGCTGTTATTGGGTTCGCCGTCATCATTGGCTCTGTAGGATTCATAGCGCTGTCCTAGTTGCCAAGCATAGCAAAAATGACCCGCTGTATGATGTTTTTTTTTTAAAGACTCTATCGCATTTTTTATGTCATCCTCATCTTTCACAGGGAATGCATAGTTAAAGAACTTGCTACCTCTTTCTTTGAAAAGTGTTTCTGGTGAAGGTTTTGTAATCGTGTGATATGTATCGCGAGTTTCTTCCATTACCAAGTTTCAAATGTTACAAGAAAAATACTGATGATGGCAAGTGCGATCCCAATCCAGTTTTTAAACAACAGACGTTCTCTAAATACTATAATCCCCACAAAGGTGGATGCCATAACAATCGCAACATTATTCACCGTAAAAATACCAGAGCTTTCTAGTAAATCGCTTCGTAGGGCTTTTACTAAGAAGTATATAGAGAAATAATTGGGCACTCCTAAAAGAACCCCCGCCACAATGTTTTTAAAGCTAAAGGTAAAACGCCCTTGTAATTTCTCAAACATTAAAACCATCAGTCCTATAAAAAACGCTGCTGCAAATATGGTCGCAGAAAATAGTGGAATGTCTTCTAGCGTCACAAATTGTTCTTCTAAGTATTTAATGCTGGTGTCTATGGTTCCGCTACCTAAAAAAACTAAAAGCGGTAAAAGTAGATTTGATGGTTTTATGGTTAAGCCATTCTTAGACTTCATAGAGGCAAGGTAGACGGCGACGATTGCAAGTAGTATTCCTATACCTTTATATATACCCAAAGATTCCTGGTAATAGATAAGCCCAAAAATAACGGGGAGTACTACGCTCATTTTTGTTGCTACAGATACCACCGCAAGTCCTCTTTTTTGTGTAGTTCGCGCCATTAAATTAAAGATTAAAATAAATAAAGCGCCGAGTGCTATGGTGTAATAAAACCAAGGGAATGAAGGAATATCGCTAATGCCCGCATCGCCTTTATATGATGCAATTCCGCAGAAACATGCGATGACATAATTTGTGATAATCGCGTGTAGTATGTTAATGTCGTATTTCTCAAAGAGCTTGAAAATGACAAAAATCAATGTTGAGGCAAGAATGCTCAGAATTAAATAAATCAAAGTTCTTTATTTTTTAGAATCGTGAGACGGTCGTTTTTAATTTTTTCTTCTGAAATATTCTGTCCTTGAATACTTGGAGCTCTTAATCCTTCAGAAAAAGAACCGGTCCCTTTGTAAATATGTGCTTCGTCCCAAAGACCTGCATCGATAAATGTTTGCAGTGTTTGCGAACCTCCTTCAATTATCACGCTCTGTATGTCATGACGAAATAGTACATCGCAAACTTGAGAGGCAATGGGTGTGTCAAAATCAATACACTCATATACCACGTTATCAATTGGTGTTCCTGTGGTTTCGGTAATCACAATGGTCTTAACAGCCCCGTCTAATACCGCAGCCCAAGCGGAAATTCTCAATTGTCTGTCTAGTACCACTCGAGTAGGGTTTGAGCCTTCAGCTTCTCTAGTCGTAAGGCTAGGATTGTCTTCAAACACGGTGTTTGTGCCTACAAGAATCGATTGTTCTTCTGCTCTCATTTGATGCACGCGCTGTCTAGACTCGGTATTTGTGATCCAAGCAGGTGCTTGCTTATCACGAGATTTTGGTGCGATATAACCGTCTTGAGATTCGGCCCATTTCAGAAATATAAAAGGACGCCTTTTGTTTTGAAATGTAAAAAATCGTTTGTTCAGTGCGTCACATTCTTTTTCGAGCACACCCACACTCACTTTGCATCCGGCCTTCATCAATTTTATAATCCCTTTGCCCGCCACTTTTGGGTTTGGGTCTGTGCTGCCTACAACTACATTTTTAATCCCCTTTGCAATGATTAAATCTGCACAAGGAGGGGTCTTCCCATAATGGCTGCATGGCTCAAGGCTCACATAAATTGTTGCTTTTTCAAGTAACGATTCGTCTACCACACTATTGATGGCGTTGACTTCTGCATGGGCTTTTCCAGCTTCTAGATGCCAGCCTTCTCCTATAATTTTATCGGCTACGACGAGCACGCTCCCCACTAGCGGATTAGGATACGTGGTGCCCAATCCATTTTTTGCAAGCTGTATGCAACGGAACATGTATTTTTGCTGTAAATTCACGGTTTAAAAATACAATAAGTACTACTATGAGCGAAGTAATTATCCGTCCTATTGAGAAAAAAGATAATGAGCAAATTGCTGCCCTAATCCGCAAGGTGTTGGTAGATCTGGGCGTGCCTAAAGTAGGTACGGCATATGCGGATAAGGCGCTTGATGATATATATCAAGCATACAATGTAGATCGAGCCATCTATTTTGTGGTAGAAGATAATGGCGTATTAATAGGCGGTGCTGGCATCGCACAATTAGAGAATTATGACGGCAATGTCTGCGAACTTCAAAAAATGTATTTCTTAGAAGTCGCGCGTGGCCGAAGATTAGGTAGTACCATGCTTCAAAAATGTATCGTGGAAGCAACCGCTTTTAAATTTGATAAATGCTATCTCGAAACTATGACGTATATGAAAGCGGCACAAGCCTTATACAAGAAAAAGGGGTTTGATTACATAGATGGACCATTGGGCGATACGGGTCATTTTTCTTGTCCCGTACAAATGCTAAAAATACTGTAAATGACTTTTAAAGAGCAACGTTTGGCTTTCGCCAAAATATTAAGCAACCACTATCCCCAGGAAGAAATAAGTTCTTTCTTTTATTTGCTCACGGAACATCATTTTGGGCTGACTAAATTTGAAACTCATCAAAAAGATGCTGAAGATTTTACTGAAGCAAAAGAGCCACTTTTTGTTGAAGCACTGCAGAAACTGCAGAGGAGCGAGCCAATACAGTACATTCTTGGGAAAACTGAATTTTTTGGACACCCCTTTAAAGTAAATAAACATACCCTCATCCCGCGCCCAGAAACCGAAGAGTTAGTCGCGTGGATTCTGGCAGATCAAAAAAATAACAGTTCAGAAATACATATTCTAGACATTGGGACGGGGAGCGGCTGTATCGCGATCTCTTTAGCAAAGGAACTTGAAAATGCAAAAGTGTCCGCCCTAGATATTTCCAAAGGTGCACTTGAGGTAGCGCGAGAAAATGCTAAAAAAAATATAGTAGAAGTTGACTTTGTACAGCGGGATATTCTAACTTCGGAAGCAGTAGCCGCATCCTATGATATCATCGTTTCAAACCCGCCCTATGTGCGGAATCTAGAAAAGAAGATGATGCAAAAGAATGTGCTGGTTCACGAACCGGAAACTGCCTTGTTTGTGAGTGATAATGACCCCTTGGTTTTTTATAGAAGAATAGCGCAATTAGCGCGTAAAAATTTAAAGGAAGGTGGGTTTTTGTATTTTGAAATTAATGAATACTTGGGGGCAGAAATGACCGAGCTTATTACGTACCTCGGATTTAAAAACTGTAGTATTAAAAAAGACATCTACGGCAAAGACCGAATGATGCGGGCATCGTTATGAATAAGTTGCATAAAATATGTGTTTTCTGCGGAAGCAGTGATGGTAATGACGATAAAATTACAACTGCCGCCGTCGCTTTGGGGAATGCCTTTGTAGCGCGTGATATCACCTTAGTCTATGGTGCAGCAAAAATAGGTGTGATGGGGGCCATTGCGCAAAAAATGCTCGATTTGCACGGGAAAGTTATAGGAATCATCCCTCAGTTTTTAAAAGTGAAAGAGGTTGTTCATAAAGGATTAACGGAGCTTCATACCACAGAAAATATGCACGAGCGTAAGTTAATGATGCAAGAAGTAAGTGACGGTTTTATCACCTTACCTGGAGGTTTTGGGACGTTAGAAGAACTTTTTGAGGTGCTCACGTGGCAGCAACTTGGCTTGCATAAAAAACCCATCGGTCTCCTTAATATTAATGGATATTTTGATCCACTGGTTGCACAGCTTCAGAAAATGGTGGACACACAGTTATTAAATAAAGAAAACCAGTCACTTTTAATAGTAGACACAGAAATTGAAAGTCTTCTCAATAAAATGAAAGCCTTTGAGGCTCCTTCAGTGCCAAAATGGTTAAGTGAAAAACGGACTTAAGCTATCATTAAATCCTTTAAGCGGAAATAGTATAGTGTTTTCTCGAAGTTTTAATGACCATATTTTAATTTTTAGAGCCAGCGTATGTGTATAACTTTGGTCAATCAGTTAGTTCTATTACAGAGGTTAGTAATAGAATGTCATTAGATATTTCAGAGCTAGCTTCAGTAATGTGCTTTGTGCGTTTTGCGAGTAACGGTTTTATAGTGGTAAATCGATTTTTTAAAAAATAATACTGTAGAGTTTATTTCACAAAGGCTTCCAGAAATGGAAGCCTTTTTTGTTAATATTCTATGTGCTTAATAACCCTTGATTTTAATTATGAACTTTATATTTGTCTTATGGATATAGAAGGACACATAAATAACCTTAGAAATGAATTGCGAGAACATAACCATAAGTATTATGTGCTTGATAATGCGACCATTTCTGATTATGATTTTGATGTCTTGTTAAAAGAGTTGAAAGAACTGGAAGACGCCAACCCTGCATTCTATGATCCTACTTCGCCCACACAGAGAGTGGGAGGTGAAGTCACTAAAAATTTTGAGACCGTACCGCATACATTTAGAATGTACTCCCTTGATAATAGTTATTCTAAAGAAGACCTTGAGGACTGGGAAACGCGTATCAAAAAGATGGTAGATGGTGATGTTATTTATACTTGTGAGCTCAAGTATGATGGCGCATCTATGAGTTTGACTTATGAGAAAGGATTGTTAGTAAGGGCTTTAACAAGAGGAGATGGGTTGCAAGGAGACAATGTCACAGCTAATGTGAAGACAATTAAGTCTGTACCATTACAATTAAGAGGTGATTATCCAGATTTATTCGAGATTAGGGGCGAAATCGTACTGCCATTTGATGGCTTTAACGCAATGAACGAAGACCGTATTTCAGCAGGTGAGGAGCCATATCGTAATCCTAGAAACACTGCTTCTGGAAGTTTAAAATTGCAGGATAGCGCAGAGGTCGCGAGACGGCCTTTGGAATGTTTGCTTTATAGTTTAGTGGGGGATAAACTGCCTGTTACTACCCAAATGGAAGGATTACAAAAAGCAAGTGAGTGGGGTTTTAAAGTGCCGCCAGTGGCAAAGATGGCGACCTCCATTGATTCCGTGCTAGATTTTATTAATTATTGGGACGTACATCGTCACGACTTACCGTATGAAACGGACGGTGTTGTGGTAAAGGTTAATAACTTGCAGCAGCAGGAAGAGTTGGGTTATACTGCAAAAGCACCACGTTGGGCGATGGCATACAAGTTTAAGGCAGAGCAAGTTTCTACAATTCTTGAAGAAATTACTTATCAAGTAGGGCGAACAGGAGCGATAACACCTGTTGCGAATCTAGCTCCAGTTGAGCTAGCCGGAACTACTGTGAAAAGAGCGTCCTTGCATAATGCAGATCAGATAGAAAAACTAGATATTAGAGTAGGAGATACAGTGTACGTAGAAAAAGGCGGTGAGATTATTCCAAAAATCATTGGTGTCAATTTTGAAGCAAGATCAGCGGACTCTCAGCCAACTAGGTATATAGTGCAATGTCCAGATTGTAAAACAGAGCTTGTGCGAACGGATGGTGATGCAAAACATTTTTGCCCGAATGAAAAAGGGTGCCCAACCCAGATTATTGGTAGGATCCAGCATTTCATTTCTAGAAAGGCGATGGATATTGAAGGGCTAGGGGGTGAGACAGTTGCGTTATTGGTCAATGCCGGGCTCATTAAAAATTATGCAGATTTATATATTTTGACTGCAGATGCTATTTTACCACTAGAGCGCATGGCGCAGAAAAGTGCAGAAAATCTGGTAGAAGGAGTGATGAAGTCAAAAGAAATTGCTTTTGAGCGTGTTTTGTTTGCTTTGGGTATTCGTTTTGTAGGGGAGACGGTAGCAAAAAAACTAGCCAAGCATTTTAAAAGTATTGATGCGTTAATGGAGGCCACTTTTGAAGTGTTGATTACCGTTGATGAAATAGGAGACAGAATCGCAGAAAGTGTTATTGCCTTTTTTAAAACCCCAACGCAAGATCTTTTTTCTGAAATACCACAAGGCGAGACCCATCGTGAGGTTATAGAACGACTGCGCAATTATGGAGTGCAATTAGCAATTTCTAAAGAGGAATTAGCAGGGCAGACAGATAAGTTGTCGGGAGCTATTTTTGTTGTTTCGGGAGTGTTTACAAAAGTTTCTAGAACAGATTTAAAAAAGTTAATTGAAGATAACGGAGGAAAAGTTTCTGGAAGTATCTCAAAAAAGACAAGGTACGTAGTCGCTGGTGATAGTATGGGTCCAAGTAAAAGAACGAAAGCTGAAGATCTTGGGGTGCCTATTATTTCGGAAGACGATTTTCTTTCTATGATTGCCAATTAATAAAATATCTTTGCAACCGCATGTATTATGTTGACAAACTTCAAATTAAAATTACTAAAGAAAAAGCTAGAGAAAAATCTCAAGAAAAGAGATATGTCTCAGCTTCATTCTAGATTGGAGACTATCGGATTCATTATGGATGAAAATGATGTTACAGCAATTGAAACGCTTCGCAAGCTGTCGTCGTCGTTAGGAATAGAAGATGATAATTGCAAGGTGTTGACGTTTCATAAGTTTAAAAGAAATACAAAACTTAAGGTTGATCATTTACACCGTAAACAAATAAGTTGGCGCGGCACTATTGATAACGTAAATGCAGTGCGGTTTACAAAAGAACCGTTTGATGTTTTAATAGGTTATTATAACGGAGCGCAGCCTTATCTTGATTTTTTAATATCAGAGAGTGATGCTCGATTTAAAGTAGGATTAGCGGCAAGTGACTTAAGACTCTTTGATTTGCAGATACAAGTTCAGAAATCAAATACGATATCTTTAGAAAAGGAGTTAAAAACATATTTACACGTGTTAGGAAAAGTAAATTAAAATCATCCCGAACGGAATTTTATATGAAACAATTAATAGGAACTGGAGTCGCGCTCATCACGCCATTTAATGATGATTTTTCTGTCGATGTTGATGGATTAAAAAGAGTAGTAGATTTTAATATCTCAAACGGTATTGATTATCTAGTGATTTTAGGGACAACCGCTGAAAACGCTACACTAACAGATAAGGAGAAACAATTAGTAATTGACACCATTGTGCAAGAAAACGATGGAAGGTTACCACTGGTTTTAGGGATAGGTGGTAATAATACACAAGCCGTAATAGAAGAAGTGCAGGCCCGAAATTTAGATGTGTTTACAGCAATTCTCTCGGTATCGCCAATGTATAATAAACCTACACAAGAGGGGATTTACCAACATTTCAATGCCATTG
Organism: Patiriisocius sp. Uisw_047; assembly: GCF_047730165.1. GTDB lineage: Bacteria > Bacteroidota > Bacteroidia > Flavobacteriales > Flavobacteriaceae > Patiriisocius. The sequence goes on along the minus strand of NZ_CP159834.1, from coordinate 2,915,644 downwards.
CAAAAGCAACGCGCAAACCAATAATTCTTTATAATGTTCCGGGTAGAACGGCTTCAAATATGTTGCCTGCCACTGTAGCAAGACTCGCGAAAGCACATAAGAACATCGTAGCAATAAAAGAAGCTAAAGGAGATATAGTACAGGCGATGGAATTAATAGCACAATGTCCTCAAGATTTTTTAGTGATTAGCGGTGATGATATGATCACCCTGCCTATGGTGCTTGCGGGAGGTGCTGGTGTTATTTCTGTCATTGGAGAGGGGTTCCCGGCAGCATTTTCAAAAATGGTTCGATTAGGACTAGAGCGCAAAGTGGATGAAGCATACGATATTCATTATAAAATTGCTCCTGCCATTGACTATATTTTTGCAGAAGGAAATCCTGCAGGAATCAAAGCAGTCTTTAGTGAACTCAATATTTGTGGTGATACGGTAAGGTTACCGTTAGTAGGTGTTAGCGCCGATTTAAGAAACGAAATTAATACGTTTATTGCGCAGTTTTAAAAGAGGCAACCTCGAACAGCCTAAGACATTTTAAAACTGAAAATTCAAAATAATATAGAACGCTAGAGAAGCAAATAAAACTATTGTCATGACGGTTAAAATGTTTACTTTTGCACGACCTTTTTAGAAATATGAAATGCCGCTCACTGATTAGTAATAAAAATGAAATAAATAGTAAGGGCATACCTTGTGCTTATTTCTCAAATATTTTTTTACGGATGAAAAATATCTTTTTAATAGTAATTTTAGCAATCTCCTTTGCCTCTTGTAGCGAATACCAAAAGGTATTGTCTGGAGATAGCACAGCAAAGAAGTATGCGATGGCAGATTCTCTTTATACCGCAGGGAAGTATTTAAAATCTGTGAGGGTTATGGAGCAGATAATTCCTGCATACCGCGGAAAACCACAAGGACAGAAATTAATGTATTTGTATGCAAATGCATATTATAATCTAGAAGACTATATATTAGCGAGTTATCAGTTTGAGCGTTTTACGGTGAGTTACCCTAAGAGTGATAGCGTAGAAGTAGCAGCCTTTAAGTCTGCAAGAAGTTATTACAAGCTTTCCCCTTCACATTCTTTAGACCAACAAGACACGAATACAGCTTTAGACAAGTTGCAAGGTTTTATAAATAGCTATCCAGAGTCTGATAAGAGAAAGGAAGCTAATGAGATGGTGAAAAATTTACGAGAGAAGTTAGATAAAAAGGCATATGAAACGGCTAATCAATATTTAAGAATCTCTGATTATAAAGCTGCAATTAATGCGTTCGATAATTTTGTGACTAACCATCCGGGGTCAGAATTTAGAAAAGATGCATTTTATGGAAGGTTAATAGCTTCTTATGAGTTGGCAATAAATAGTTTGCCACGTTTAGTCGAAGAGCGTTTAACAACTTCTGCTGGTCATTATAATAGCTTTAAGAAATATTATGCAGACAGTGAGTTAAACGTAGAAGCAGAAAAAATTAAAGAAGATATAGATAAGCGATTGCTTAAAATTCAAAACCCGAGTTAATACACGATTATGGCAGATATAAAAAACAGTATAGCACCTATCAATACAACAACGATTGATAAGAATAAAGTGGACGCCCCTACAAATAATATTTATGAGGCAATCTCTATTATTGCTAAGCGTGCTAACCAGATTAATGGCGACATTAAAAAAGAGCTTCTAGAAAAGCTTGATGAGTTTGCTACTTACAATGATAGCCTAGAAGAAATTTTTGAAAACAAGGAGCAGATTGAAGTTTCTAAGTTTTACGAAAAACTACCAAAACCTCATTCTCTTGCAGTACAAGAATGGTTAGAAGATAAAATCTACCACAGAAATACAGCAGACGAAGCGTTAGACCAATAGAACATGTCTGTACTGAGCGGAAAGAATATTTTACTAGGAGTAACTGGTGGTATCGCCGCTTATAAGGCCGCTTTTTTAGTACGTGAATTTGTTAAAAAAGGAGCGAATGTACAAGTGGTAATGACAGAAGCAGCAAAAGAGTTTGTAACTCCTTTGACACTTTCGACGCTTTCAAAAAATGAAGTATATTCTTCTTTTACTAATGAAGAAGATGATAATGCCCAATGGAACAACCACGTAGCGTTGGCCCTTTGGGCAGACTTATTTGTGGTCGCCCCGGCCACGGCAAACACCTTGTCAAAAATGGCGCATGGCGCCTGTGATAATTTATTATTGGCTTGTTATCTCTCCGCAAAATGCCCTATATACTTTGCTCCAGCGATGGATCTAGATATGTACAAACACCCTTCTACAGTTGCAACTTTTAAGAAGCTTCATTCCTTCGGAAATATTAAGATTGAAGCTGCTTATGGTGAATTAGCCAGTGGGCTATTGGGAAAAGGAAGAATGGCAGAACCAGAAGCCATCGCAGAATTTATCGAAAACGATATGCTGGAAAAGTTACCTTTAAAGGGGAGGAAGATTTTAATTACTGCAGGCCCTACCTATGAGGCTATTGATCCTGTTCGGTTTATTGGGAATCATTCTAGTGGTAAAATGGGTTTTTCAATCGCTAAAGTAGCGGCAAATCTGGGAGCAAAAGTGACTTTAATTACGGGTCCATCTTCTCAAAATATTGCCCACAGTCTTATTGACGTATTGCGAGTAACGTCGGCAGCAGAGATGTATGACAGTGTGCACCAGTTTTTTAACGACTGCGATATTGCTATCTTAAGCGCGGCTGTAGCAGATTATCGACCGGCTAACGTATCAGGACAAAAAATTAAAAAGAACGAAAGTGAAATGATCCTAAAGCTGGAGAAAACTTTAGATATTTTAGCGTCACTAGGAAAAATTAAAGAAAAACAATACTTGGTAGGTTTTGCACTTGAAACAGAAAATGAAGTAGAAAATGCAAAAAGTAAAATCGAGAAAAAGAATTTAGACTTAATTGTGTTAAATTCGCTAAACGACAAAGGAGCAGGTTTTGCTTTAGATACTAACAAAGTGACTTTAATTGATACAAACAATAAAGCCTATCCTTTTTCAGTTAAACCTAAAGAGGACGTCGCACGCGATATTCTAGATCATATTCTTAAAACTCTATAATGTATAAATATTTACTTCTTCTTATCGCATTTTGCACCATTAGCACGCAGGCACAAGAGATTAATGCTACAGTGACAATCGATGCGCAACAAACTGGGCAGCCTAATTTTCAGGTGTTTAGAACCCTTGAAAATCAACTAACTGAGTTTGTAAATACCACAAGCTGGACTGAGGAGTCTTATAAAACACAAGAACGCATCGACGCGAACTTTACGTTGATTATAGAAAGTTTTGATGGTGATTTTTTTAATGCAACGTTGCAAGTGCAAGCGGCACGTCCTGTGTTTGGTTCTACCTATACTTCTCCTATTTATAATTATAATGATAAGGAGATGAGTTTTAACTATAAGGAATTTGAAAACCTTGTTTACAATCCGAACAATTATGACTCAAATCTTGTAGCGGTAGTTGTTTTTCATATTTATACTATCTTAGGTATGGATGCAGATAGTTTTGGTGAAGATGGCGGAGATGCTTACTTTGAGATAGCAAAACAAATAGTAAACACAGCGGCCTCGAGTAGTTTTACTGGTTGGAAAGCAACAGATGGACTTCAGTCTAGATTTCGTTTTAATGATGCGTTGTTGTCTAATGTTTACAAAGAGTTTCACACTGCAATGTATACTTATCATAGATTTGGTTTAGATCTAATGCATGAGGATCAAAAAGCTGGGAAACAGGGGGTTATTGACGCTATTGCTTCTTTAAAGAGTATAAATGATAGAAGACCCAATAGCTTCTTGATTAGAACTTTTTTTGATGCTAAAAGCGACGAAATTGCTTCTGTATTTGCTGGTGGTCCTAATGTAGATATCTCAGATCTTATAGACAATCTTAACCGTCTAGCACCTACTAAAAGGACAAGCTGGAGCGGAATTAAATATTAAACCCTTTTTACTTGCAGCGCGTGTAATTCTCCCTTATTTTAGAAGTACAAAAAAATATAACACTTGATATCTACGCTACTCATAAAAAACTATGCTTTAATAGATGATATTAAAGTAGATTTTGATTCAGGCCTCACTATAATCACAGGTGAAACAGGTGCTGGAAAATCTATTCTTCTTGGTGCGCTTGGTTTACTTTTAGGAAAACGAGCAGATTTAAGCGCCGTACGAGATTCTTCCATAAAATGCATTATAGAAGGAGAGTTTCTTCTGAAACGTTTTGATCTTTCTACCGTATTCGCTTCATTAGAAATTGATTATGATGCGCATACTATAATTAGACGAGAATTGCTCGCTAGTGGAAAGTCACGTTCTTTTGTGAATGATACACCAGTAACTCTTCAGCAATTACAAGGGATTGCACCGTTTTTAGTAGACATTCATAGTCAACACGAAACAATGACGGTGGCCTCAGAAAAGTTTCAGATGGAAATGCTGGATGCTATTGCTGGTAATAAGAGTATTCTAGATACATTTCAAACCGAACTCATCACTTATAAGGAGCATGCAGAATTGCTCGCTTCTCTTGTGTATAAGAAAGAAACTGTTGATAAAGAGTTGGATTACAATTCATTTTTATTTAATGAATTGCAGGAAGCACAGCTTTCAAAAATTGATCAAGCTACGCTGGAAGCCCAACTGCAAACGCTACAGAACAGTGAAGAAATTACGGAAAACCTTTTAAGGGCGGAGCAATTAATAAATTCTGATGAGATAGGGGCCATTGCCGTACTTAAAGAAGCTCGAATTTCTCTAGGACTTCTAAAAGATTTTTCGCCGCTGTATGCGGCGATGTGGGAACGCCTGCAGAGTGTGGTGATAGAACTAGAAGATATTGATGAAGAGTTACAATCTGCCTCTCAGAATATAGAGACTACCCCAGACTTATTAAATGAAGTTACCGAAAAACTTCAGCAATTGTATCATTTGCAACAAAAGCATAAAGTACAATCTACAGCAGAGCTGATTGAAATTGAAAACCTGTTAGGCGAGAAAATAGATGTAACAGGGTCTCTTGACAATCAAATAGCAATTACGGAAAAAGCTAAAATTTCCATAGCAAAAAAACTGGACACGCTCACAAATCAATTACATAAAAAACGGAAAGAGATTTTCCCAGTTTTAAAGAAAAAATTAGAAAGAATACTTTTAGAATTAGGCTTGCCCAATGCGTCATTTACATTGACACTAGAGGTTGCAGACCATTATAAATATAATGGTAAAGACGACCTCCAACTTTTATTTACAGCAAATAAAGGCTCTCAACCAGGCCTGCTAAAAAAAGTGGCCTCTGGAGGAGAATTAAGTAGGATCATGCTCGCTATTAAGGCGGTTCTTGCAGGTTATAAAAGATTGCCTACTATTATATTTGATGAGATTGACACCGGTGTTTCTGGGGAGATTGCTTTAAAAATGGCACATATACTGGAACAAATGGGGAGCACTATGCAGTTGGTGAGTATCACGCACTTGCCGCAAATAGCCTCAAAAGGAAAGCATCATTTGAAAGTGTACAAAGAAGATGTAAATAATAAAACGGCAACGTTTATAAAAACGCTGACACACGAAGAGCGCGTCACGGAGATTGCTATGATGCTAGGAGGACAGAATGTGACTTCTTCTGCTAGAGAACACGCAAACCAATTATTGAAATAACGACTATATTTACAAAAAACTAAACCGACCATAATTATGAGTTACAATCTATTAAAAGGAAAGAAAGGAATTATTTTTGGAGCCCTAGACCCAAATTCTATCGCTTGGAAAACTGCAGAGAGAGTACATGAAGAAGGAGGAGAATTCGTCTTGACTAATGCGCCTATAGCAATGCGAATGGGACAAATTAATGAGCTTGCAGCTAAGACCAATTCTCAAATTATTCCAGCAGATGCTACTAGTCTTGAGGATTTAGAAAATCTTGTGGAGAAATCTCAAGAGATTCTTGGTGGAAAAATTGATTTTGTTTTGCACTCAATCGGGATGTCTGTAAATGTGCGTAAAGGAAAGGCGTATACAGATCAAAACTATGCTTGGACGCATAAAGGATGGGATGTTTCTGCGGGATCTTTTCATAAAACAATGAGTGTATTGTACAAAAAAGACGCGATGAATGAATGGGGAAGTATTGTTGCTTTGACCTATATGGCTGCCCAACGTGTCTTTCCAGATTATAACGACATGGCAGATAATAAAGCCTACTTAGAGTCTATTGCTAGGAGCTTCGGTTATTTCTTTGGTAGAGATAAAAATGTTCGTGTAAATACGATTTCACAATCGCCAACACCTACCACAGCTGGACAAGGAGTAAAAGGTTTTGATGGTTTTCTTGCGTATGCAGATAAGATGTCTCCTTTAGGGAATGCTACCGCAGAAGATTGTGCTAATTACACGATTGCTATGTTTAGCGACCTTACAAAACGTGTTACTTTACAAAACTTGTTTAACGATGGAGGTTTTTCAAATATGGGCGTCAGTGATGCGGTTATGGAAAAGTTTGTAAACGACTAGGAGTAAGGTTTTTGTCTATTTTTTTAAACTTTGAGCGAATTATTAGCTTAATATGTGAAACTATAGTATATTTGAATATTAACTTTAATTTAACTTTAAACTATTTTATTATGAAAAAAATTACACTTTTAGTAGCGGCTATGTTTTTCGCTTTCGCTGCAAATGCACAATTAGTAGAAGTCGTTGAAGATTTCGAATCTGGTGCGTTCCCTGCAGGATGGTCTTCTGTGGTTAACACTGGTGATTGTGACGTTTCATTTGGTGCGGATATGCCTACTGGACCATCTTTCCCTTCATCGGCAGTATATTTTGATGATGACGCTTGTGGAAACGGAATGGATCCAAGTAACGTAACTATTTATTCTGATGTATACGATTTATCTAGTAGTGACGGTGTTGTAACTGTTGGTTATGATGTTGCTTTTCAAGAAGTGGCTGCTGGAGATACATTTTTAGCAGAAGTAAATGCTGGAGATGGATGGGAAACTCTTGCCCTTTATGATGTAGATTTAGCTGAAATCCTTACAGAAAGTTTTGATGGAACTGCAACAAACGAAGACTTCCAAGTAAGATGGACGTTTGATGATGCTGGTGAATGGGCATGGCACGGAGCTATCGATAACTTCAACCTTACTTACACGAATGTTTTAGGTGTTAGTGATGATGCAGTAGAAGGTTTCTCTTTTGCACCAAACCCTGCACAAGATGTATTAAATCTTAATGCACAAACTAATATAGAGCGTGCTACGATTGTTAATGTATTAGGACAAACAGTAATTGATGCTGAAATCAATGCAACTTCTTCTACTTTAGATATTTCTAGCCTTGCTGCTGGTACTTATATTTTAAAAGTGGCAGTTGGAGATGAAACTGGAACTTACCACATTATTAAAGAATAATTACTATTCTATATAATATAAAAGCCATCCTAACGGATGGCTTTTTTTATTGCGTATTTTTACACTATGAAATTAGCCTATTCATTTATTATCCCCGTTTACAATAGACCAGATGAGGTGGCAGAGTTACTGGAGAGTCTTGTTGCTATGGATACCGCGCTTCCTTCTGAAATTTTAATAATTGAAGATGGTTCTTATGTTACCTGTAAGCACGTTTGTGAGAAATATGCAGGTCAATTGAATATTAAGTACTTTCTTAAGAAGAATACAGGTCCAGGCGATTCCCGAAATTACGGAATGAAGCAGGCAAAAGGAAGCTACTTCATTATTCTTGATAGTGACTGTATTTTACCGCCACATTATCTCGCAACCGTAGATAGTTATTTAACCAGAAATTATGTAGACTGTTATGGAGGAGCAGATGCTGCACATGATTCATTTACCCCCTTACAGAAGGCTATTAATTATACAATGACCTCTTTCTTCACAACTGGCGGGATACGAGGTAGCAGGAAAAGTGTGACGAAATTTGAACCCCGTAGTTTTAACATGGGTCTATCAAAAGAAGTATTTGAAGCTACGGGAGGCTATGCTAATATTCATCCTGGGGAAGATCCAGATTTGTCACATAGAATAATGAAGCTGGGCTATAAAACTGCTTTTCTTCCAGCTGCTTATGTTTTTCATAAGCGAAGAATATCTTGGGAAAAGTTTTATCAGCAGGTGAGAAAGTTTGGTTTAGTAAGACCTATATTATCTAGATGGCACCCTGAAGCCGCAAAGCTTACTTTCTGGTTGCCTACTATGTTTGTTTTGTTCGTACTGCTAAGTGTGCTCTTTTCTGCTATAAGTAGCATTAAATTTATAATACCCTTAGCGCTTTATCTAGTACTTTTGTTTGTGGATAGCGCTATTAGAAATAAAAGTTTGTCAGTAGCCGCCTTAAGTATTGCTGCGATTTTTGTACAATTTTTCGGATATGGACTCGGATTTTTAAAATCCACCTATTATGTTAGGTTTCAAGGGAAGGATCCTGAAACACAATTTCCTTTTTTATTCTTTAAATAACTTGTGGTGAAAAGATCAAATTCTTTTATTAAAAATTCAAAGTGGAAGTCTTTTCTGTTCTTCCTGTTCTTGGCTTCTTTATTTTGGTTATTAACTAAGATTAGTAAAGAGTTTATAGCACCAGTTTCTGCGACTATAGTGTTTATGAACGTACCTGAAACGGTTTCAATAAAAGAAACCAACGCAGATGAAATCACGTTTAATTTATTTACCAATGGCTATGAGTTTTTAGGTTACAAATTAAAGCAACCATCTATTAATGTAGATGTCTCAAAATTTAAAAATGAAAATAACACCATACAGATTTCAAGTGATGAACTCTTAAAGGAAATTAATGAACAATTTCCTTCCACTAGGGCTGTAAATACATTAAACTTAGATGCGCTAAGGTTAAAAGTAGACCCTATTGTGCGCAAAAAGGTGCCGGTTGTGATAAATAATAAGGTGACCTATAAAAATGGATATAGATTAATAGGCGCCATCGCCGTTTCTCCAGATTCAGTTTTTGTTTCAGGTCCGCAAAAAAATGTTGCTGAGATAGATAGCGTCTTTACAGAAACGGTGCTTCTCGAGCTTTTAGAAGATAATATTTCAAAAAAAATAAATATTATTGTGCCACAAATGGCTGGTATTAGTATGTCAAATAAGACAATAACTGCTTCTTGGGTGGTCAAAGAAATTGCACAAAAGGAATTTGAAATTCCCGTTCAAGTTATTAATAAGCCGAGCGGGGTTATCATTAAGATTATACCCAATAGAGTGAAGATAAAAGTAGATGTTACGCTAGATCATTTTAACGATATCACTGCAAACGATTTTGAGGTTTTCTGCGATTATGACGAACGAAATACAGATGAAAATTTTATGATTGCACATTTACGTAAAAAGACTGAATGGGTAGAACACATTGAACTCGCCACACAAAAAATAGATTTTTTAATTTTTAAAGAATGAAAATTGTAGGACTCACAGGTGGAATAGGAAGCGGAAAAAGCACAGTAGCTTCTATGTTTGCAGATTTAGGGGTCCCTGTGTTTATTGCTGATGATGAAGGAAAATGGCTGTTAAATACCTCAAAAGTAGTGCGACGTAAAATAGTAGCCTTACTTGGCGATAAGGCATATGTTGATACAAGTCCAGACAGAAAATACATTGCTTCTCAGGTATTTAATGATAAGACACTCTTGGCTGCACTAAATGCAATCATACATCCTAAAGTAGCAAAAAAATTTAAGAGATGGTTGGCACAGCAAGATGCGCCTTATTGTATGAAAGAATCTGCGATACTTTTTGAAACAGGAGGAGATGCTATTTGTGACGCTACAATTACGGTCTCGGCTCCCTTAGAGATGCGAATGCAAAGAGTTTTGAAGCGGGATAATAGTTCCTTAAAAGATATAGAAGCAAGAATTCAGAATCAGACAAACGACGATTATCGTGATAATAAAGCCGATTATGTGATAGTTAATGATAGTCTTGACGCAACTAAAAAGCAGGTAAAAAAGCTGCATAAACTACTTCTAGGCCCTGTAAAGACTAAATAGTTTAGTTTGTTAACATTTGGTTAAAAGGACTCTTCATAAATGTTAAAGTCTTATTTTTGTCAAATGAACAAAAAGCTGTTTATAATACTTCTTATTTTTATGAGCTTATCCTTAATAGGGATCACTTTTGTTCAAGGATATTGGATTAAAAATGCCTATTATACTACAGAAGAGCAGTATATCACCAATATTAGAAATTCGTTAATTGACACCGCTAAAAAAATTCAATTAAAAGAATTAGAGAAATACTATACTGCATATAACTCCATTATAAACGACTCGGAAACTGGAGGAAGTATTCCGATGAGTGAATTGATGTATGCGATTAAAAAGGACAACGGAACAGAGGAATTAATTTTTTCAAATGCCGTGATTGAAGAAGATTTCAAATTATCTGCAGATTTGATGTCTATAGACAGGGATTCTTTCAGGTTTAATTCATTATCTAAAAATAAAGAAGAAGACGTTGCACAAGGTGAAGATACCTTTAGAAGATTAAAAGGCTATGAAAGAATACAATTTGAAAAAGTATTTAAATTAATCGCTACCGAAACTCCACTGCATAGAAGAGTATCAGTACATGAGATACAAACCATACTTGATCACGAGTTAAATAAACGAGGCGTTCAGCCCGTTTATGATTTTTCGGTATTCAATAATGATCTTGCAACAAAGGTAGGGACAGAAGATTTTATTCTAAAACCAGAAACCACATATAGCGTTTCCCTTTTTGTTGATGATAAATTGCAAACTAAGTATCAACTCTTTGTTAACTTAATAAATCAAGAAAGCGTTGTCTTAAATAGTATTTTGGGGATGGCTATTTTGTCACTCATGTTTACCGGAGTAATAATTTGGGCTTTTTATAGTGCTGTAAAGCAAATCTTTCAACAAAGGCAGATATCCCGTATAAAGACTGATTTTATAAATAATATGACCCACGAGTTTAAGACACCTATTGCGACCATAAACCTTGCACTAGACGCGCTTAAAAATCCTAAGGTGAAAGATAATAAAGAGTTCTTAGATCGCTACTTGGGGATGATTCGGGAAGAAAATAAAAGAATGCACGCTCAAGTAGAAAATGTATTACGAATCTCTAAGCTGGATAAGAATGAATTGGACTTAGCAAAGGAACGCGTAAAATTACACGACGTCATTGTAGATGCTATATCACACGTTCAGCTTATTGTTGAGGATAGAGAAGGGTATATAAATACACATTTGGGAGCTTTTAAAAGTTCTGTACTAGCAAATAACTCACATTTAACTAATGTAGTTGTAAATATTTTAGACAATGCTATTAAATATAGCGAAAATTCCCCTAAAATTGATGTTTATACTGAGAATGTAAAAGACTTTGTTGTTCTTAAAATAAGAGATCAAGGCTCAGGGATGACAAAATCAGTGTCTAAAAAGATTTTTGAAAAGTTTTATCGGGAAGCTACAGGAGATGTCCACAATGTAAAAGGTCATGGGTTGGGTCTTTCATACGTAAAACAAATATTAGATGACCACGATGCAGAAATCTTGGTAGAATCTGAACTAAATAAAGGAACTACATTTATAATTAAACTACACCTAATAACTTAATCTAAACCTAATAATTTAATCTATGGAAACTGAGAACAAAAAAATTTTACTCGTAGAAGACGATCCAAACTTTGGAACGGTGCTTAAAGATTATTTAGCAATGAACGATTACAATGTCACTCATGCTAAAAATGGAATGGAGGGTTTTGAAAAATTTAAAAAGGACGATTATGATCTATGTATACTAGATGTAATGATGCCTTATAAAGATGGCTTTACATTGGCAAAAGAAATACGTGAGAAGAATGAAGAAGTACCTATTATTTTCTTGACGGCAAAGGCTATGAAAGAAGATGTACTTAAAGGTTACAAGGTAGGGGCGGATGATTATTTAAATAAGCCTTTTGATAGTGAAGTGCTATTAATGAAAATCAAAGCAATTATCCAGCGTAAAGCTACAGATAGTGTTGCAGATAGCAAACAGTTTGAGTTTGAAGTGGGTCATTTTTTCCTAAATTCAAAACTTCGTTTTTTAACTTACAAGAAAGAAAATCCAATAAAGTTATCTCCTAAAGAGAATGAATTATTGCGTTTATTGGCCTTGCACAAAAATGATCTAATGCCTCGAGAATTAGCATTGACAAAAATCTGGCGTGACGACAACTATTTCACATCTAGAAGTATGGATGTATATATCGCAAAACTGCGTAAGTATCTGAGCAAGGAAGACGATGTGGAGATTATTAACATCCACGGAGAAGGTTTTAGACTTGTTGTTAAAAGCGAAGTGGACAATTAAAATAGGGCAGATATTGACGTTAACTTAGAGCGGAGCAATATATTTTTTTTGTTAAAAATTTATAGCGCTTTTGTAAAATTGATGCGTATGATATATTATTAGGATATAAGTAGAAAAGCGCCTGTTTAGGGCGCTTTTTTTATGATGTGTTCTATGATCTCTTCAACTGGATCACCGTAATCAAACCAACAGGTTTCCTCGTTCTTTCTAAACCAAGTGCCTTGTCTTTTGGAAAAACGGCGGGAGTTTTTCTTTATTTCTGAAACAGCAAATTCTTGACTAATCGTGCCATCAAAAAACTCAAAAAGCTCTCTGTATCCCACGGTCTTTAAAGCATTTAATTCTTTAAACTTATACAAACCCTGAGCTTCAGAAACCAATCCCTGCTCAATCATCTGGTCTACACGGCGATTGATACGATCATAGATAATCGCTCTGTCTGCATCGAGACCAATAAAAATGGTGTCAAAATCACGCAGTGTATTCAATCCCTTTCTAAAGGATGAAAAAGGCTTTCCAGAAGTTTCAATCACTTCTAATGCTCTAATGAGTCGTCGTGGGTTTTGAATGTCTGCAGCCGCATAATAAACAGAATCTTTTTCTTTTAATTCTTGTTGTAAAGAAGTTATTCCCGCTATAGCTAACCTTTCTTCTAGCCGCTCTCGGGTACCCTCTGCAATTTCAGGAAATGTATTGAGACCATAAACTACGGCATCTATATAAAGTCCGGAGCCACCTACGAGAATGGCATATTTATTACTTTGGAAATAGTCTGACAAAAAACCTATAGCATCTTTTTCAAAATCACCCACAGAGTAGGAATCGTGAATACTTTTATTATGAATGAAATGATGTGGTGCTTGGGATAATTCAGCTGCAGAAGGTGCAGCGGTTCCGATAGACATTTCTCTATAAAACTGACGGGAATCGGCAGATAAAATTTCCGAAGAAAAATGCTGCGCTAGTTTAATAGAAAGGGCTGTTTTGCCAATAGCCGTAGGTCCAACTACACAGATTAAAGTGGGCTTCTTAAGCATCTTTTTCTAGAATATCTTCGGGATGTAGCTGATCTCCGCAGTGATGACAGAAATCTGCGTCGTCACGATGTTTACTGGCCCCACAGTTGCGACAGGCTTGTGAGTTTACATGTACATAATGGTCATCATCCGGTTTTGCTTTGCTGGTGCTTTTTGCATATTCTGCACTCACAATACCTGTAGGTACTGCAATGATGCCGTACCCCATAATCATAATAAATGCTGCGATTAATTGTCCTAGAGGAGTTACTGGTGCGATGTCTCCAAAGCCTACCGTAGTCAATGTTACGATACACCAATAAACGCTCACAGGGATGCTTACAAAGCCGCTCTCTTCTCCCTCAACCAGATACATTACCGTACCTGCAATAATAGAGATGATAATTACGAAAAATAAGAAGACTAAAATTTTTGGTCTACTCTCCTTAAGTGCCGAAATAAGTTTATTTGATTCACCTACATACCGTGTTATTTTTAAGATCCTGAATACTCTCAAGAGTCTTAGTGCTCGTACCGTAAGGAGTACATTACTTCCTACTAAAATAAAAGATAGGTACAATGGGACGGTGGATAGAAAATCAATAATTCCATAAAAACTAAAAATATAGCTCGATGGTTTTTTAATGGTGATTACTCTCGCGATATACTCAAATGTAAAAAAGATCGTAATTACCCACTCCCCATAATACAGGATGTCATATACTTCTTCTGGAAAACCTTTCACACTCTCCAGCATCACAAAAACAACACTGACTAGAATCAAAATCAAAAGAACGACATCAAAAATCTTTCCCATGGGGGAATCTGCTTCATATATGATGGTGTGAAGTTTGCTTTTCCAGCTATTGTCTATTGTGAATTTCAATCAAAAAGGATTTTATAAAAGTAAATGTAATAAAGATTATTTAATTAGTAGAACTGCCATCTAACTTTACAATCTTGTGTACTTTATTCTTTCTTAAATACGATTGGATAATGTGCTGTGAGTCCCTATTGTTTTTCATCGGTTTGATAATAGACTTGAGTATTTCGGGATTATTAATTTGATTGTTTAGGTTATAATACCCATAGCCTTTAAAAACACCGTTTTCAATAGATATCACAGACCGTTCTTCTATGGATCGACCTCGATCAATAATGAGCATATCTTGATTGCTATAACTGTACTTGTCTAAAAATTGCTGGACTCTTGCGTTGTATTCTTCTTGCGCTTCTTCTTGTATACAAGCACCTTTGCACTCCTTAATACCATAATTAAAACAAGGGCTGGTACCTTTGTCAAAACCTGATAATTGCTGGCACAGATTATACGTTTCTATATATCTAGCCAGATTGCTTTTTGCAGATTGATAATTAGAGAAGGTGGTGACCGCTTTTTTTCGGGAATCTGCCTTTTCTATTTTTAGATTGATATAACCGTCTTCGTCAATAAAACTTTCTAATTGATAATTGAAAATCGCAGTACGCAAGGCGCGATTAAATTTTGGTTTGTGTTTCTTAATTTGATCGTTCTCTTCCAATAAGGCTAGCAATTCACTCCCCGTTTTTTCGATAGACACAGATGCTACTAGCAATTGAATCTCTCTCGACTTTCTATTATCGTTTGTAAAATGTTGCGTGAGCCTTTTTTTAATGTTCTTGCTTTTGCCAATGTATATGATCGAGCCATTCGCATTGTACATATAATACACACCCGTTTCTGATGGAGCATCTTTAATAAGGTCCAGCAGTTTTGTATCTAATTGCCTCTTTGGTTCTTTCTTTATAGAAGCTTTGACTATTTCTTTTTCAGAATCTCTTAAGAGCAACATTTTAAAAAGCGCTACCGTTGCCTTTGCATCTCCTTGAGCTCTGTGCCTATCTGTGATAGGGATTCCCAAAGACTTCACCAGCTTACCTAAACTATAAGAAGGCATATCTGGAATCAAACTTTTAGCAAGCTCAACAGTACAAAGCGTTTCTAAGTTAAAGTCAAAACCTAGACGGTCAAATTCTGTCGTTAATATTCTATTATCAAACTGGGCATTATGTGCGACTAAAATACAATCAGTAGTAATCTCAACAATACGTTTTGCTACTTCGTAAAACTTAGGGGCGTTGCGCAGCATCTCATTGTTGATCCCTGTGAGGTTCACCACAAATGGCTGTATGGGACGTTCTGGATTTACAAGGCTACAAAACTGATCTACTATTTCATCGCCGTCAAAGCGGTAGATAGCAATCTCTGTAATCCCTTCTTCATTATACTTCCCTCCGGTAGTCTCGATGTCTAAAATTGCGTAGTTCAATAGTATCTGCTTAATTATAATTTCGGGCTCCAAAAATAGAGCTCCCTATGCGCACCATGGTGCTGCCTTGATCAATGGCAAGTTGATAATCGCCACTCATTCCTATAGAAAGTTGAGTAAGATACGGATGGTTTTTCTGTAAGGCATCAAAACTATTTTTTAATGTTTTAAATTCTGAAATAATCTGGGCTTCATCATCTGTGAAAGTGGCCATTCCCATCAGGCCAATAATCTTGACATGGTCAAATGACTTTAGAGTTTCCGGAGTAAAAAACGCGGTTACATCTTCTAGTGATAAACCAAACTTGCTTTCTTCCTTAGCAATCTTAACCTGCAATAAGCAGTTAATGGTACGGTCGTTTTTTGCAGCTTCTTTATTTATTTCTTTCAGCAGTTTAAGGCTGTCCACGGTGTGAATAAGACTTACAAAAGGTGCCATGTATTTTACCTTGTTTCTTTGTATGTGACCTATCATATGCCACTCGATATCCTTGGGCATTTCTTCCCATTTTGCGGTCATTTCTTGTATTTTGTTTTCTCCAAAAATACGTTGCCCCGCTTCATAGGCTTCCATCAAGTCGCTCACGGGTTTGGTTTTTGACACCGCCACAAGGGTCAATCCTTGTGGTAATAATTCACGATACTTTTTAATATTTTCTACTATGGACATATATATTCTAATCAATTTATTTGCTGCATACTTAGTTGAGGTTGCTAGGTGATTTTTAATTTTCACAAAGAAATATGAAAATCATATCAAAACATTAAAACTCATAAATAGTGACGCCACTTCTTAACTTAGGTTCTATGTAGGTGCTCTTAGGTGGCATCTTAAGATTTTCGTCTGCAATCTTTTTCATCTCATCTATATTTACAGGAAGTAACCCAAAGCCAATGGCAAAATCTCCCCTGTCTACTACGGTCTTAATAAAAGCGAGATCATTTTTCCCATCTGCATACTCTATTCGTTTATCATTACGTAAATCTTGAATGCCTAAAATAGGTTCTAAGATGGTTTTAAAAAGAATTTGTGTATCTAGATTATCTAGTGCATTGTTAATCTCATAGGTGCCCTTACGTAAATAAAGACTGTAAAAACTACCATCAAGATACATGCTAAAATGATGTTTTTTTGAAGGCTTGTAATATTCTAATCCACGGTTTTCAATGCGATACATAGAGTCAAGTTGGATTAAAAATTCTTCTTTACCCCATCCATTAAGATCTTTAACGAGACGGTTAAATTCAAAAATTTTCAAATCACTTTCTGGAATAAGAAAACTCATAAAGTAGTTGTAGTTCTCTTGTCCAGTATGTGCTGTATTTTCTTCTTTAGATTTTTTGGCTAATAAATGAGAAGAAGAGCATCTATGGTGGCCATCTGCAATGTACAGTGCGTCCATGGATGTAAAAGTGTCTTGTATTTTTGTTAAAATTTCAATAGACGAAACAGGCCAAACATAGTGTGTGTCGCGATAGGTGGTAGTAAATTCATATTCTGGACGGTCACTCATTACCTTCTTAATAATAGCCGCGAGCCCGTCATTATCGGGATAGGTTAGGAGCACGGGTTCTGCGTTAAAGCCTACGGTTTTTAAGTATTCTACAAAAATCGCCTCTTTGTATTGCAGTGTCTCTTCGTGTTTTTTAATCACATTATCTTCATAGTCATCTGTACTTGCAGCGGCTACGATGCCATTAAAAATACTACCATCTCGATTTACAATGCGGTATACGTAATAACTAGGTTGTTCGTCTTTTATAAAATATTGATCTTCTTTAAACTCTTGATATCTGTTACGCACCAAGGTGTACCGTTCTTTTCCGCTGATTACTTTATCGTACTTATAACCTGGATTCACAATGTGTAAAAATGAAAAAGGATTGTCACGCAAGCGTGCTTCCAGTTGTTCCTTGCTATAACTATCATAGGAGCGTGATGCGATGAGACTCACCTTATCTCGAGTAGGACGTACCGCTTTAAAAGGAAGAACTATTGCCATTTAATGTGTATTATAGAAACTGTCCAGAAACAACTTCTGCTTTTCTGTTCTGAGAATAGTCATAAAAACCTTCGCCACTTTTTGACCCTAGTTTTCCAGCCATCACCATATTTACTAATAAGGGACAAGGTGCGTATTTAGGGTTTTTAAACCCGTCATACATTACGTGCAGGATAGACAAACAAACATCAAGACCAATAAAATCTGCCAAAGCTAATGGACCCATAGGGTGTGCCATACCGAGCATCATTACGGTGTCTATTTCTTTCACGCCAGCTACGCCATTGTAAAGGGTTTCAACAGCTTCATTAATCATAGGCATTAAGATTCTGTTTGCTACAAAACCTGGGTAATCATTTACTTCTACAGGTACTTTGCCTAGTGCTGTAGAAAGTTCTGCTACCGTTTTGTAGGTAGCGTCACTTGTGCTATATCCTTTAATGATTTCGACCAATTTCATAATTGGCACTGGATTCATAAAGTGCATTCCTATTACCATTTCTGGTCTTGAAGTAGCAGCAGCAATCTCAGTAATCGAAATAGAAGAAGTGTTTGTTGCTAAAATCGTATTAGCTGAACATACAGCATCAAGTTCTTTAAAAATCTTCAGTTTTAAATCAAGATTTTCCGTCGCAGCTTCAATAACAAGACTAGCATTAGCCACTCCTTCAGTAATAGTCGTGAAGGTGCTTATGTTTGCTAAGGTGCTCGTTTTATCTGCTTCAGAGATGCGTTCTTTTGCGACCATTCTGTCAAGATTCTTAGCGATAGTAGCCATCCCACGATCTAATGAATCTTGAGAAATGTCTATTAATTGTACTTTAAAATCTTTTTGAGCAAACGTATGCGCAATACCATTACCCATTGTTCCTGCTCCTATAATTGCTACGTTTTTCATTTTTATTATTATTGGGCTGCTGTCGCAGCATTTTTATTTTCAGTGTTTACTTCGGAAATTTTATAGAGCGTATGTTGTATTTCAATGTAGAAAACTCTTACATCTTAATCGTATTAAAATTCTCAATAATCTGCATCGCTACCGTCAGTGCTTTTGTGCCTTGCGCTAAAGAAACTACTGGTGTACGATCATTTGCAATTGCATCTGCAAAACTCTCAAGTTCGTCAAGAATGGCATTGTTTGCATCCACGTTTGGATTGTCAAAATAAATTTGTTTTTTCACGCCTTCTGCATTGGTTAAAATCATTGCAAAATCGTCTGGCGTTTGTGGAGCGTCCTTCATTTTTACGACCTCACATTTTTTATCAAGAAAATCTACAGAGATGTAGGCATCCTTTTGGAAAAAACGTGCCTTTCTCATTTTTTTCATAGAGATCCTGCTCGCGGTAAGATTTGCAACACAACCATTTTCAAATTCGATGCGTGCATTTGCAATATCTGGAGTTTCACTAATGACAGAAACGCCACTTGCGTGTACATGCTTTACCTCACTTTTAACTACACTTAATATTGCATCAAGATCATGAATCATTAAATCTAACACCACAGAGACATCAGTCCCACGAGGATTAAATTCTGCGAGACGGTGAGCTTCAATAAACATAGGCTTGTCTATCATATGGCTCACTGCCATAAAAGCTGGGTTAAACCGTTCTACTTGTCCTACTTGTCCTCTTACGCCGTATTCTTTTGCAAGGTCACGCAGTTTTTCTGCTTCTTCCACCGTGTGGGTAATTGGTTTTTCTATGAAAAGATGTTTTCCCGCTTTCACTACTTTCTCTGCACACTCAAAATGATAAATAGTAGGGGTGACTACATCCACCATATCACAGGCAGCTATTAGTGCTTCCATAGTGTCAAAACGCTTGTAGCCAAATTCTGCTTCAATCGCCGCAGCCGCTTCGGGGTTTACATCGTAAAACCCTACAAGATCATATTTAGTAGACTGGTTGAGTAACTTTAAATGTATCTTCCCTAAGTGACCTGCACCGAGTACTCCTGCTTTTAACATCGTTCTATGTTTTATACAAAGGTAACGGTTTGCTCTCTAGATTAAAAGTGTAAAAAGAGAGAACTCTGTGATAAATCTTTGACATTTCTGAAGTAATTATAAATAGTTTTTTATTAATTTGTGACTTCCTAAAAATAAACAATTGAAAGACACTTTTACACATCAAGGTTTGCGAAAAAAACTGGTTGAGGTCCTCAAGAAAAAAGGAATAGTTAGCAAAGCTGTGCTCACCGCAATTAATAAAATACCAAGACATCTTTTTATGGATAGCAGTTTTATAGATCACGCCTATGTGGATAAGGCGTTCCCAATTGCTGCAGACCAAACCATATCGCAACCGTATACGGTGGCAAGACAAACTGAATTACTTGACGTCAAAACAGGTGATATAGTTCTTGAAATAGGAACGGGTAGTGGTTATCAAACAGCGGTATTGCTTGAGTTAGGATTAACTGTCTGCAGCATAGAACGACAAAATGAGTTGTTTAAAAAGACAAAACTATTCTTGCCAAAATTAGGATATCGACCTAAAAAATTGATTTTTGGTGATGGATACATAGGGCATAAAGCAGAAGCTCCCTTTGACGGGATTATTGTCACTGCCGGCGCTCCTTTTGTGCCTAAACCTTTACTAGCACAATTAAAAGTAGGAGCGAAGCTGGTCATCCCGGTAGGAGATGAAGCTCAAATTATGACTGTTTTTACTCGGACTTCAGAAACGGATTTTGATAAAGAAGAGTTTGGCGAATTTAGATTTGTACCATTATTAGAAAATAAAAATTAACAAGATGAAACATCAATTAAGTATTGCATTTATATTAATTACTTCCATACTATCAGCACAGAATTATGTGAGCTATTTTACTGGAAACACTTCAAATATCACAACCACGCCAGAGTTTGGTGTTTGTATGATGGGGGGCGCTTCAGAGAATGATAATGCCTCGCAGTGGTTTTTAGAGCGGGCAAATGGTGGAGATATAGTGGTGCTTAGAGCCAGTGGTAGCGATGGGTATAATGATTATTTTTATAGTGATCTAGGGGTAAATGTTAACTCTGTAGAAACGCTCAAAATATTAAACTTAGCAGGAGCCACAGATCCATACGTACTAGATAAAGTGGCAAATGCAGAAGCTATTTGGTTTGCAGGTGGTGACCAGTATGATTATGTGAGCTATTTTAAGGATAACGAAATGGAAGACCTTCTCAATGCGCACGTAAATGAAAAAGGTGGGGTTATAGGCGGCACGAGTGCTGGTATGGCAATTTTAGGCGGGCATTATTTTGACGCACAAAACGGAACCGTAACATCTGCACTTGCCATTTCAGACCCTTATCACAATAAAGTAAGTATAGGGCACAGGGATTTTCTAGATATCCCATATTTAAAGAATGTAATAACAGATACGCATTACGATGATCCAGACAGACGCGGTAGACATACCGTTTTTATGGCGCGTATTATTGCAGATAGTGAAGATCCTATAAGGCCCATTGGTTTGGCTTGTGAAGAATATACCGCTATATGTATTGATAATGAGGGAGCAGCAAGAGTTTATGGCTCTTATCCAGCAGAAGAAGATTATGTTTACTTTATACAACCAAGATGTGCTGATTATGAGCCTGATGTTATTTTGCTTGGAGCACCATTGATATGGGAAGACGGCGTGATAGCATATAAGATACCGGCGACAGAAGATGGACTTTTTGCGGTAGATTTAAACGTTTTTGCAGACTTAGCAATAGAACAAGATAATACAGAATGGCAGCAGTGGAGCGTTTATCAGAACAGTAACACTATTTCTGTAACAGAAAGCGATAACCCTGACTGCGCCTTATTAAGCAATCAAGAGGTAGGCAGTGATAACATACTTGTGTATCCTAATCCTTTTATAAACGCACTGGTTATAAAGAATGTTCCCAACGCTATAATTACAGTGGTAGATGTTTTAGGAAAGAAGCAACATGTGATTTTTAATAGTGCTTCAGAAACCTTAGACACGAGTCACCTCCCTAAAGGTATTTATTTTCTGGAAGTGGAAACCGAAAATGGTGTTTCAGTTTTTAAATTGATGAAGAATTAATTTATAAAATCTAAAAACTTCAAGCCAAAAACGAAAGCACCTTGATTTTTATCGCCATAAAAAGAGCGCACATAGTCTAAGCGAAGTAATCTGTATTTACCTATTCCTAGATTGTCAATCCCTAACGAAAGTTCTGTATATGGTTTTTTGCCGTCTATACTCAAGGCGTGAGCTCCCGCTACGAGATTAAAGTTAAGCTGGTTTATACCAGGAATTTTTCCTAAAACCCACCCTTTAAAATCGTGCTCTAAATGTCCTTCAAAGTGTGCTTTGTTGGTGCTCAATTCATAATAAGGAAGCAGGTTAAAAACTGAGGTATAATTACCTGAAGTACCTATTCTTGTTTCGTTGCCGTTAAAGTGTTGGTAATCTGCAAACAGAATATCGTCTCCGTGAATAAAGGCGCTACCTTTCACGTTGTAGCTGGTTTCTCCCTTATTACCTAGCGTAATCTCTTGTCTTAAGCTGGTGCTAAATTGCGTGAAATTTAAGTTAGAGTTATTGATTCCAATCCCGTTTTCTATAGAAATATTAAGGCGAGGGTATTTGCCTGCTCTTACGTTATACTTCCCATCTGGATAGGTCATATATTTCTGATCAAAGGTTATGTTTGCCGTAAGATAGGATTTAAAAGTATCGTGGGTTGCTAGTAACGGGTTGTAAATAGCATCTGCATCCAGTGGATTATTGGTGGAATACGTGATATCATCCTTATGGACGGTCACATAGTCTGCATTATTAAAAAGATGTCTTCTTTTTTCATACCCAAAACTGCTTCCTATACGCAAGCCGTTAAAGAGTTCCTGTCGATACCCGACCCTGGCATACGTGAGATCATATATCTTCATATAGTTACGCTCAAAGAATAAGGAGGTAATAGTGTTAATAAGAGGCGAGATGGGTTCTGCTGTGTTATACTGAGATACTTTATTACCTCCTGTAAGAGATATGTTGCGACGATTGGTGCGATTAAAGTTGCGCGTAATACCACCATTAAAGCGTACTCTATCCTCTGCGATACCATAGGTAGCGTTCAGGTTTGCAGATAACCAGCTCGTACTATTTTCATCATACCATTTAAAATAATTGAGACCGGCACCACCATTCCAGCCTTGAACTGTATTGTAATTAATCGCAGGAAATGGCCCTTCGTAAGAAACGCGCCATTTATTATAAGTGTCTTTGTAACTGTAGCCCGCGATTGGATCTAGGAGATTAAATTTATTTCCTTTTGCATCTATAGAGTCTAGATACTTTCGTGATTTTCGGAGTATCTGGATGCTGTCTTTTTTTACGTAGTCTTTAAATTCTTCATTGGTAAGCGCAATAGGGCGTGAAGATTGCCAAAAAGTACTGTCCTTTTTATTAGCTTCTAGACCAAATGATAGTACTTCGTTTGTAAAAGAGCGTTTTTCAAACTGTGGATGAAAATCATAATCACTATATACCGCAATAAAACGGCCATCTCCTTTTACGCCAAAGAACCCAAAAGCAAAGTCAATAGTTTGAGATATTTTTATCCAAGCATTTTCTGTCGCGTCAAATTTAAAATTCTGTTTAAAAAACAAATTTTCAATTATGGGTACTTGAAGGGCTTCTCCCGTGGTGCTTAGTTCTACACCGTACAATTGCCAGTCATCTTCAACAATATAGATGGTGCCAGAAAAGGTCCTGTCCTTAGATCTTCGGGGGGTTACTGTAATTTTATTAATGAGCTTGTTGCCTTCATAAAAAACACCGTCAAGCTTATATGCATAATAACTCAGACCATTATTAGCAATAGGCGATACAATGGCTGCATTAATAGTTATGTTATTATCATAGAATGAAAAGTTAGCATCCTGAGCAGAGTTAAAACTAAAACCATTGTCATTTCCGCTCACTTTACTAGCTAGAATTTTTTCCTTAAAGTCATCTGGTTGTTGGTAGGCTATTTCGGAAATAGTTTCAGAAAGATAAATGATTCCAGTACGTGTAGAATCTAGCGCTCCGTCAAAGTCTCCCACTTCTTGCCCGAGTATTTTTTCTGGCATATCTGTAACGCGCCATACCCCGCGACTGTAGAAGTCTGCCGTAAACTGGGCAATGCGTTCTTGATTTTCTTTACGTTGTGCGATGGTTTTTCTAATAATCTCGTAGGCAGGGTCTTCATTGGTATTGATAACGACTTCGCTTAGACTCACAGATTCTTCTATAAGTACTACGTCTAATGTATACGGAAATGTGCTAGGCGTAACTTCTTTTATCTGTTGTTTAAACCCTAGATATTGAAATACAAGGATGTGTGTTTTAGACTCTTTAACATTTAACTCATAATATCCTAGGTCATTAGTAGTGGTGCCGGTATAAGAATCTTGAATGTAAATGTTTACAAAAGGAAGTGTATTACCTTTTTCGTCTGTAACGTTTCCTGTGATTTGGGCTGCTACAATAGAAGTGACGAGAAAAGAGAATAAAAATAGAGCTGCTTTCATGAGAATATTTGGTTTGTTGAGAAGACGATTCAAAAGGCTTATTATTTCACAAGAAAAAAATATAAGCCACCTTTTATTTAATTGTTAAAAGATTTTTTAACCCTACTTAAGTCCCTTTTGTTATCTCTATCCTTGATAGTATCGCGCTTATCAAAAAGTTTTTTTCCTTTAGCAAGCGAAATTCTCAATTTTGCAAACCCTTTGTCATTGGTGTAAAGCAGCAACGGAATGATGGTAAGTCCAGAGTTTTTCACCTCTTTTTCCAACTTTTTTAATTCATTACGATTGAGTAGTAATTTGCGTTCGCTTTTTGGGCTATGGTTAAAATGAGTCGCGTGTGAGTATTCTTGCACCGTCATATTAATGACAAAGAGTTCGTTACGATCATTAAACTCACAAAAGCTCTCTGCAATAGAGGCCTTGCCTTCGCGGATGGCTTTGATCTCTGTCCCCGCTAAAACAATACCCGCGTCATAGCTGTCGAGTAAATCATACTCAAACCTCGCTTTTCTATTTTTAATTTTTACGTTTTTCTGTAATGCCATTGTGATACAAAGTTACTGAACTCGTTTAGACTTTTTGTGTTTTAGTGAAAATTTGGATTTTAAAATAAGCGTTTGCTAGTCGGGACGCTTTATTCTATCATTTTTCACAGGAGAATATTCTTTTTCCAAACTACCATTTACAATACTGTTTTGAAAATAGGAAGTCACACCTATTGCCTGAAAATTTGCTGCGCGATCTTTTAGATGAAAATGAAGATGAGGTTGGCTAGAGTTTCCAGAGTTGCCGCAGTTTCCTAGAAGCTGCCCTCGTGTTACTTTGTCTCCTTTTTTTACTCTAATCGATTCTTCTTCAAGGTGTGCGTACACGATAAACTCGTTATTAGCCGTTTTTAGAGTAACCTTATTGCCAAAGGGCTGAGCTGGATTCATTCTGCCTGGAGGGTTGTCGTGAACTCCTGTTATTACTTCAACCACCTCAGCATCGCAAACGGCATAAAGTCGTTTTCCAAAAGCAAAATAATCTTCATTGCGCGTCCCGCTGCGTTCAAACATTTTATCGTTTTTGTCTAGGATCACAAAATCAAAAGCACCTTGCTGGGTTTTATTAATCACGTGGTAATTTTGTGCCTTGGTATTGCCACCCCAAAACGTGAACCATTCCCCTTTAAATGGAAGAAGGAAAGGAGTGCTATTTCTTGTAAAGTTCGGAGTCGTGTTTGTTTCTGCCGGCTTAAAAAGCAACCCTACTATTTTATTCTGATCATTAATTGCTACGGATGTTGTGGTTTCGCCGTGTTCAAAATAGGACGAATACACTACTACAATACCTTCTTTTTTCTGAAATGTACTTGATTGTAAATCGCCTAGATCTCTTCTAAAACTGATTAAAAGATTTTCAATGGCATTAGCTGGTACTTTTTGCAGCATATCTTCACTGATAAGTGCTATTACTTTATCATAGGCACCCTTGTTATAATGAATTTGCAAATTAGTAAGTACACTATCTACCGCTGTAGACTGGGCAAAAATAGCATTTGCATTCATCACTGTGAATAGCACGATACATATGGTTTTAATGGGATTCATAATTTTAAAGTTCTTGTAAGTTTCTGGAACTATTTGTGACCGATTCATCACAAATGTTACATCTTTACAACGTATGAAATATTTATTAGTTATTCTGACCATCACATTATTTACCCAATGTCAGTCCAAAAGTGACGTTCTCTCTGCACAAGCTATCATAGATAAAGCGATAAACACAAACTGCAATGGTCTGTGTGATACTGCAGAAATAACCTTTGACTTTAGAGATAAAAAGTATAGAAGCAAAAGGAATAATGGCGATTATCTTTTTAGTAGAACCATTAAAGATTCCATAAATACAATCGTTGACGAGTTAAGCAATAATGGACATACGCGTCGGGTTCAAGGTGCCATCGTAAAAGTGCCAGATTCTCTAGTAGGTCCTATTTCTGAAGGCGTAAACTCTGTACATTATTTTGCGCAATTGCCCTATGGCTTAAATGCTCCCGCAGTGATTAAAGAGCTTTTAGGTGAAACTAATATCAAAGAGAAACCCTATTATATGATAGGGGTTAGTTTTAAGCAAGAGGGGGGAGGTGCAGATTTTGATGATAAGTTCATTTATTGGGTACACAAGGAAACGTTCACCGTAGATTACCTAGCTTATAGTTATAGCACTAATGGCGGAGGGATTCGTTTTAGGGAAGCTTACAATCCGCGGGTTCTAGGAGGGATTCGTTTTGTAGATTATAATAATTATAAGCCTGAAGGTTTAAATACACCCTTGAAAGCACTAGCTCCCATTCTTGAATTAAATAAACTTACTTTATTGTCTAAAATCGAATTAGAAAATATTAGTGTAAAATAGGAAGTTTTAATTTCCTATTTTTTTCTCTTTTGCTGTGGCACCTTCACTTGTGACTTTTACGATGTAGAGCATTCCGTTTTCATTATCATCTATATCTTCGTAAGTGTGCTCTCCTAAAACCGCATTTACAAAAGCTGGAGTTGTATTACTATGCCCCACCACAAGAACTATTTTACCCTGTGTAGCTGTTTTAAAACCTTCATTATACATCACCGATGGATCATAGCTCATTATTGCTAGATCTTTACTTTCTGCAGTAGGTATCGCAGTCTGTTGCGTTCTGTTATACTCTGTAGCGTAAACCATATCAAGGTCGATACTGTCAAAATAAGTTGCCCATGATGCTGCCCTTTGTTGACCCATTTCGTTCAAATTTGGGTTTCTATTAGTCCCGTCACTTCGATCTTTTTCAGAATGCCTTATAAAATAGTAGGTGGTTATTTGGTCCAGATCAGTGGATGATTTTTTAGCATTTCCGCAGGAACAAAGAAAAAAGGTGATAAGAATAACTGCTACTGAAATTTTCATAACTCAAGGTTTAAGGACTAAATTTAATGCTTTTGAGCATTTCTATAGTAAAAGATAACATAGTTTATGAAATTGTTAGCTTCTTCTTAGAAAAACGGCTTTGAGTAAAACATTAAATTAATTTTTAATAAAAACAAAAATTATGAACGATACAGAAATGAAAGGGAAGCAAGATTAAAGGAAATGCAAAACAACAATGCGCGATTACTTTTAATAATGATGGTGAATATTTCGAAGGTACGATGGACAAGCTTGTAGGGAGCATTCAAGAATCTACAGGTAAGGCAAAGGATGCTATTAAAAAAACCAACTGCAGCCAATTACGTGTATGTAATTGAGAGTTAATACTTATGACTTGTTAAGGTCTTGTTTTTTAAAAAAACCTAATAATAAGGCATTTTTTTTATAAATATATCGCCGCAGAAAAGATGCTGTATGTTACGATGATAAAGGCCATAGAAAGTACATATATAGCTAATGTGTGATTTCGATTTGGGATACTTTTTGATCTGTTTTTCATGATAATTAAATTTGTTGGTTCTTATATATATGACGAGTACCCCTAGTGTTTTGTTACATGTGAATATGTAAATAATTAAAAATCAATTTATTGAGAAGTGTGGGGTTTGAAATGAATGTGTCTTATGCGGCATTATAAATGCTTTGATTTATATACATATTAATAAAATTTCTTCTTCTGTTTCTAGACAGGGGTATTCTATTCACACCTATAATGATATACGCTTAACTTAGATATTTGTAAATAGATCTAGGTATGTTACTCGCGCATTATTTTTACTAACGCAGTTTTGTATACCATTTGTTCGGTTATTATTTATCCTACTAAAAGTGCTTTGTTGCAACTCAAGGTTTGGTAGGTTTAATGAATAAAAAACCCTTTCTGTTTCAGAAGAATAAGAAGGGTGGTTTTAGAATGAATTATAAATTAATAGGCTACACATTTGTGAAGTGCCTAAGAGGCAACATTAATTAGTTAGCATCTTCAAGTACGGTGTCCTGGTTTCTAAAAACCAGCGTATCATCAAAACTATCTAATAAGATAATACTATCTGTTGTTACCTTACCTGCTAGGATCTCCTTAGACAAAGAATTAAGTACTTCTTTTTGAATCACACGTTTTACAGGTCGTGCTCCATACTGTGGGTCATATCCTTTTTCTGCTAAGTAACGTATTGCTTCTTGCGTTGCATCCATTGTGATTCCTTGTTTAGTGAGCATTTTTGTAACTCCCTTAATTTGTAAACCAACAATTTTTGTGATATGATCTTTAGTTAATGGAGTGAACATAATAATATCGTCAATCCTATTTAGAAATTCTGGACGCACCGTTTGTTTGAGTAAACCTAGAACTTCAACTTTAGCCGCTTCCATCGCTGTCTCAGGATCTTTTAAAGATTCAAATTTTTGCTGAATAATTTCACTTCCTATGTTGCTTGTCATAATAATGATGGCATTTTTAAAATCTGCAACGCGACCTTTATTATCTGTTAATCGTCCTTCATCTAAAACCTGTAATAAGATGTTGAAAGTGTCTGGATGTGCTTTTTCTACTTCATCCAGTAGCACTACAGAATACGGTTTGCGTCTCACGGCTTCTGTCAATTGTCCGCCTTCATCATACCCTACATATCCTGGAGGTGCTCCTATTAATCTGCTCACACTATGACGTTCTTGATATTCACTCATATCTATACGTGTCATGGCATTTTCGTCATCAAACATATAAGTAGCTAGTGCTTTTGCAAGTTCTGTTTTACCTACCCCTGTGGTTCCTAAAAATAAGAAACTACCTAAGGGTTTTTTCTGGTCTTGCAATCCTGCACGACTTCTTCTCACGGCATCACTAACAGCTACAATAGCTTCTTCTTGACCTACGACACGTTTGTGCAGCTCATCTTCTAAACGCAATAACTTTTCGCGATCGCTCTGTAGCATCTTTGTTACTGGGATTCCCGTCCATTTTGCCACAATCTCTGCGATGTCTTCTTGAGTTACCTCCTCTTTAATTAGAGAATGTTCATCTTGATTTTCTGCAAGCTGTGTTTCTAATTTTGAGAGTGATTCTTGCGCTTCTTTGATCTTACCGTACCGTAATTCTGCTACTTTTCCGAAATCACCATCGCGCTCTGCTCGTTCTGCTTCTGCTTTAAACGATTCTATTTCGGTTTTAAGGTTTTGCACTTGCTCTACCACTTCTTTTTCACTCTTCCATTTTGCGTTTAACTCATTGCGCTCTTCTTTGAGATTTGCGAGATCGCTGCGTAAAGTCTTTAACTTTGACTCATCCTTTTCTCTTTTAATCGCGGCGAGTTCAATCTCTAACTGCATTACTTTTCTGTCTAGGACATCTAGTTCTTCAGGTTTGCTATTAATCTCCATACGCATTTTACTAGCAGCCTCATCCATTAAGTCAATGGCTTTATCTGGTAAAAAACGATTGGTAATATAGCGTTGTGATAGCTCAACAGCTGCAATGATAGCATCATCTTTAATACGTACTTTATGATGAGTTTCATATTTTTCTTTAATACCACGAAGAATTGAAATTGCGCTTTCCGTATCCGGTTCATCAACCACTACTTTTTGAAATCGTCGCTCGAGTGCTTTATCTTTTTCAAAGAATTTTTGATATTCATCTAGTGTCGTAGCACCTATTGCTCTAAGCTCTCCTCTAGCAAGTGCAGGTTTTAAAATGTTCGCAGCATCCATAGCGCCTTGTCCACCTCCAGCACCTACAAGGGTGTGGATCTCATCAATAAAGAGTACAATATCTCCATCGCTGGAGGTTACTTCTCTTATCACTGCTTTAAGACGTTCTTCAAATTCGCCTTTAAACTTTGCTCCAGCAATTAAGGCACCCATGTCTAAGGAATACACTTCTTTTGATTTTAGATTTTCTGGTACATCTCCATCTACTATTCTATGTGCAAGCCCTTCTGCAATGGCCGTTTTTCCAGTACCTGGTTCTCCTACAAGAATCGGATTGTTCTTAGTACGACGGGTTAAGATTTGTAAAATGCGTCGTATTTCTTCATCCCTTCCAATGACTGGGTCAAGTTTGCCGTCGCGTGCTAATTGGTTTAAATTTTTTGCATACTTGTTTAATGCATTATAGGTTTCTTCTGCACTTTGTGAAGTCACTCTATCGCCTTTACGCAACTCGTCAATGGCTGTTTTTAGTCCTTTTTCTGTAACGCCTTGATCTTTTAGGCTCTGTGCTATGCTGCTCTTTGAATCAAATATGGCGAGTAATAGATGCTCTAGTGAGACAAACTCATCGTTCATTTTCTTTGCTATAATGCTCGCGTCGTTTAGAGTTTTTCCTGCTGCTCGTGAAAACATTAAATCACCTCCAGATACTTTGAATAAAGAGGCTATTTGCTTATCGATAATCTGGTGTAAAAGCGGAAGGTTTACATTTAGTTTTTTAAGAAGAAACGGCGTCACATTTTCGTCCACTTCAAAAATGGCCTTTAAGATGTGTTCATTCTCTATTTGTTGGTGACCATATTCTTGCGCAAGCTGTTGCGCCCGTTCTATTGCCTCTTGACTTTTTATAGTATAATTATTAAAATTCATGATTTATTATTTATTGAAAATTTCAGATATAAGAATGGTACTCGTGCTGAAATGTTATGTTCGTTTGTAATTATAACACCTATTTCAAATAGTAAGCCATTGTATATTTAAGACAGAATGTCCTTTAGAGTGAGCTATCTACAGGACATTATGACAAAAAAAAAGCCGTCCCATTGGGGCGGCTTTTTTAAATTATTAGATTTTAACCTAATTCAATATTGCTTAATAAAACGTTCAGCAACGTCGATACCGTTTAAAGTAGCCTTCATAAAGTAAGTGCCTACTTGTAAGTTAGAAATATCAAGTGTTAGCGCAGCGCTACCAACTTTATTAGTCACCACTTTTTGTCCTAATACTTTGCTTATAATTTCATTTTCAATGCTAAATGCAGCATTTAAGTTAATTGAGTTTTTAGCTGGGTTAGGAGAAACTGTGTATCCTACAATTGCAGAGTCTGAAAGACCAAGTGCTAATGTAGTAATTGTAAGTCTTTCAGAAACTACAAATATTTCATCTTGTAGATTACATATAGAAACAACAACAGCTTCATACATAGAATCGCTTGATAATCCAGTAGCATCATCCATAACGGTTCCTGCTGGAAGTAGCGGTGAAACATATGCTAAATCATCAGTACCAGCATTGTATGCACCTACTTGATAACCATCAACTGCTATAGCCTCATCGTCCCAAGATACAACTGCAGATACGTCTGTAATATCACTAATAGCAATATTAGCTACTACGTTACATTCTGGTCCGTTAAAGTTAAGCTCCCAGTCAAATTCTTCTGTTGACCATCTGTCATCCCACTGGGTCAAATACTCAGTTCCCGCTGTTACAGCAAAATTTCCTATTAAAGATGTAAAACCAGGTCCAAAATCATCATCAGTGGCTAGTTCATTTAAGTCTGTACAGTTAACATAGATGAATACTCTAGTATCAGGCGCATCTAGATCTATGCCAGAGTCAAGTGTTATTGTTCGATTACCTGAAGCGGTTTACGAAAATCAAGCAGCGTCATCACTATTAGTTCCTGTAGTAGCGTCTGTTTTGTTGAGTTATTTGGATATTATTAAGAATGTTCTAAAATTGAACCTGTATCTTTATTGAAAAATTAATGCGATGGGATTATTTAGTAAATCAAAAAAAACGAAAGAAGAAAAAACAGAAAATCAAGTGCCGTGGCATATACTTTCTGACATAAGCCAACTCGAAGAGATAAAAGAGCTGTCCATGAGCAGGCCTGTGGCTATCTTCAAACACAGCACACGCTGCGGAATATCTAGAATGGTATTAAGACAGTTTGAGTCTACATATTCCTTAAAAGACGAACAACTTAAGCTCTACTATTTAGACTTGCTTACGTACCGAAACATCAGTGATGAGATAGGTTTTACCTTTCAAGTGTTGCATCAAAGTCCCCAATTAATTGTGGTGAAAAATGGAGTCGCTGTAGCGCACGCTGCGCATCATGGCATTCAGGCAGACGCCTTAGAAAAACACATATGAAAAAAGGCTCCTATTAAGGAGCCTTTTTTTTATTGCAATCTGTTATTCGTTAATATTTCCTTGAGTCTTATTTTTATATCCTCTCCAGCGTCAAATACCATTTGTTCATTTAATGGAAATGGAATAAAGTCATATTGTAAAAATTTAAGATCTTGCTTTGTTAAAGCACGTTTGTCACCTCTATATCGAGCAAATTCATTTTCAAAGATAAACTCACTAGCCAAGGGATAACGATTGATGTCTCTTCTGCTTACTAAATCTCTATAGACAACAGCGCCCTCAACGTAGGTTGCTTTCGTCTGTTTTGTATACGTAATTCTCGCAGATACCGTGGTGTATTTGTCCCTTTTTATATCATTGTCCAGGCTGTCCTTCTTAACATTCCCTTCTATATCCAGTACATATTCCCATCCATCTTTAATGCGTTTTGTTCTTCTTTCTTCTCGTTCGCTCACACGCTCAGGAGTAATAGAAATGTTTTTAAAGTTTAATGAGATACCATAGTTGTAGGCAATATCTTGGTTTCGTTCATTATGATATTCTGTCCAGAAATTATCTAGGCCGTAGGTATTAAAATTGAGTAGATCCCTTTCAAGTCTCGTGGGTATTATTTGACCACTTCTATTATTGAGTGTCACATATACAAAGTCTGTCCCGTAAAAACGTGCATCCTCTTTTAACTGTTGTACCCCTGCATAATAAGGGTCAAGCTCTTCCAGTTCGCAGTATATAGTGTATGCCGTTCTATAATCTGCAATAGTCTCACGATCCATATAGAGCTGCGCCTCTTGCGCAAGCGCATCTATAAGTACCTTCTGTGCTGTGTTGATAGCACCAAGATAATCTACCATTTTAAAGGTAGCTTGCTTACCAGATTTATAATTTAATGGTAATAAAGGGCGTATCTTTTCCTGAATAAAAGCCATATTCTGGTAGGTGTAGTAAATTTTCTTTGCTGCTGAAACGCTATTTTGTTTTTTCAATAGGTCTAGACGTCTATTGTCTTGAGCGACCATTTTCTTAAACGCATCTTGAAGATAGCTTATACGTACATCATTTTTACCCGACGTTTTGTCGCGTTGCAATTTTCTTATAGCCAGCTCAATCGCTTGATCATAATCTCCTTTCGCCAGTAATTTCTGGTTCCTCTTGGCACTGTTACAACTCGTAAGTAACAATACCATACTAAGTATAAAAAGTAACTTTTTCATAATATATAGGTATTGGTTCGGTTAGATATAACCAAATGGCGTGCCAAATAGTTATCTATTTGTTTATGAGAATTTTGTATAGTGATTTGCTAGGTTTTTATTTCGTCGGAAATAATAAAATCCTACAAATTAAAAACAATCGCTCGCATTGCTAGATTAATTTTTTAAATTTTGACTCAAGACAATATGCTACTCAATAGCCGGAAGTACCTTCCCGTCACAATTTCCGAAGCCAATACGCAAACCATCTTTCTCACAGTAAGCACGCATCTTTACGTTATCACCGTCATTGATAAATTTACGCTCCGTACCGTCAGTTAAAGTGAGTGGGTTTTGACCTCTCCATGTAAGTTCTAGCATAGACCCATAACTGTCTTTAGTGGGGCCAGAAATCGTTCCGCTTCCCATCATGTCACCGCTGCGCACGTTGCATCCGTTTAAAGTGTGATGTGTAAGCTGTTGCGCCATAGACCAATACATATATTTAAAGTTTGATTTTGCAAGCACTGTTTCTTCACCACCTTCTGGCTGAATCCCAACTTCTAGGTTGATGTCAAAATTCATATTACCACCTTGACTCAGGTAGGGTAGTGGGGCAGGATCTTGCGCAGGGCCATTTGTTCTAAAAGGTTCTAGCGCATCTAGTGTTACAATCCACGGCGAAATGGTAGAAGCAAAACTCTTTCCTAAGAACGGTCCGAGTGGCACATATTCCCAGGCTTGTATATCGCGTGCACTCCAGTCATTAAACTGTACCAATCCAAAAATGTAATCTTCTGCTTCCTCTAGTTTTACTCGTTTCCCTAGATCATTAGCATCTGTAGTAATAAATGCCATCTCAAGTTCAAAGTCTAGTGCTTTAGATGGGCCGAAACCTGGTTGGCCACCATCAGTGGAAGGTTTAGTTTGCCCTACAGGTCTATGCACTGGTGTGCCAGAAGGTATGATAGAACTGCTGCGCCCATGATATCCTATAGGGATGTGCAACCAGTTAGGTAATAAAGCATTTTCTGGATCTCTAAACAACGAGCCTACATTTGTCGCGTGCTCTTTACTGGCATAAAAATCTGTATAATCACCAACATCTACCGGAAGCTGCATTTCTATCTCTTCCATTTTAAAGAGTATTTTGTCACAGTGAGCATTATTGTTTTGCAACTCGTGATTTCCTTTTAAGAAAATATCACTTACTCTGTTTCGTACCAATCGCCATGTCTTTCTACCATCTGCAATAAAATCATTCAAGCTATCCTGTAAAAAAATATCATCTGTAAGGTCTATTCCTTTAAAATAGCCAAGTTGATGCAAAGCACCAAGGTCAATCGCGTTATCTCCTATACGTGTGCCAATGGTAATGACATCATCACGTGTTAGAAAAACACCAAAAGGAATGTTTTGTATGGGAAAATCACTGTTCTCACGAACATTGATCCAAGATTTGCGTTTAGGGTTATTTGCAGTTAAAGGCATAGTGTTAATTTTCTGTTAGTAAAATATAGATCAAATATAGAATTAAAGATATACGTGACAAATGCTTTTGTTATTTTTGACAAAGTTTAACACTCATAAAGTTGAAATCGAAGTTGAAACCGAAGTTGAAGCATAAATATGGCGGTAAATAACAGATTTTTCACTTCGGAAATTTTATTGAAAAGAGTAATCTCGCTGCGAAATCTTGCGTAATAGTTCAGTAAAATAAATTAAAAAGACCAAAGACTAATAACCACTATTATCTATGAAAAGAGACGAAATAATATTTGAACTAATAGAAGCAGAAAAAGACAGACAATTAAATGGTCTTGAACTTATTGCTTCAGAAAATTTTGTGAGCCAGCAAGTGCTAGATGCTGCGGGTTCTGTTTTAACGAACAAATATGCAGAAGGCTATCCTGGTAAACGTTACTATGGAGGATGTGAAATTGTAGATGAAGTAGAGCAAATAGCAATTGACAGAGCAAAAGAATTATTTGGTGCTGCATATGCTAATGTACAGCCGCACTCAGGATCACAAGCAAACACAGCTGTTTTTGCGGCTTGTTTAAATCCTGGAGATAAGTTTTTAGGATTTGATCTTTCACACGGTGGACATTTAACGCACGGAAGTCCTGTAAACTTTTCAGGTAAATTATATAGCCCTGTATTTTATGGAGTAGAAGAAGAGACAGGAATGCTTGACTATGATAAGATAGAAGCAATTGCTGTAAAAGAGCAACCTAAGATGATAATCGCAGGGGCTTCGGCATACTCAAGAGAGATTGATTATAAGCGTTTTAGAGCTATTGCAGACAAAGTAGGGGCAATATTATTGGCAGACATTGCGCATCCTTCGGGATTAATAGCCAAGGGTATCTTGAGTGACCCATTACCACATTGTCACGTAGTAACAACTACGACGCACAAAACATTACGTGGACCTCGTGGCGGATTGATTATGATGGGTAAAGATTTTGAAAACCCATTTGGCATCACATTAAAAAATGGAAAGAAAAGAATGATGTCTTCTTTGCTGGACAGTGGTATTTTCCCTGGCAATCAAGGCGGACCTTTAGAGCATATTATTGCTGCAAAAGCAATAGCCTTTGGTGAAGCTTTGACAGATGAGTTTTTACATTATATGGTGCAAGTAAAAAAGAATGCAGATGTGATGGCACAAGCTTTTGTTGCGAAGGACTATAAAATTATCAGTGGCGGTACTGATAATCATATGATGTTGATTGATCTGCGTAACAAGAACATCAACGGAAAACAAGCAGAAGAAGCGCTTGGAAAAGCAGATATCACGGTGAATAAAAACATGGTGCCTTTTGATGATAAATCTCCATTTGTAACCAGCGGTATTAGAATTGGTACGGCTGCAATTACAACACGTGGACTAAAAGAAGATGATATGCAAATCATTGTAGATCTTATTGATGAAGCCTTGGCTAATTATGAAGATGATGATAAGTTAGATGTGATTGCAATTAGAGTAAATACAATGATGGAAGGGAAGCCTTTATTTGTAGCGTAATTAATATTGTTAAATAATTAAACAAAAGCTTCCGAGATTCTTGGAGGCTTTTTTACTTTTAGCATGATACTTCATCAGGTAATAGGCAAACTTCATCTGCTGGCAGATCGAGAGAAAGCTGCCTTTAAGTAAACCAAATATAATATTGTGACCCATAACGCATTCGGTATTTATATTAAAGACTTACATACTTGCTAGAGAAATAGGGAAGAACACAGCTTTAGCTTTATCCCTGTTTGGTACTGGACTATATGATGCACGTGTTTTGTGTAGTAAGTTAATGCGATCAAAGAACTGTCTAGGGAACATCTCAATGTACTAGATTATCCATGAACTATTTATAGCCCTTAAAACAATTAAAAATGAGAGCGATAGAAACAGCTCGACTACTACTGTATGAAGTCACCATACTGGATGTGCCATTTTATTTTGAGTTATTCAATAGTAAGGGGTGGTTGCAGTTTATTGGGGATCGCAATGTGAAAAGTATCGCAGATGTAGAAAAACTAATTACAGAACGATATCTACCTAGCTTCGACAATCTGGGATATGGCACGTATACCGCGTTCGCCAAAGACACTAGAAAACCTATAGGTTGTTGTGGCTTTTATAAAAGACCAAGCCTCGATGTGCCAGACTTAGGTTTTGCATTTTTAGATACAGAAGTGGGCAAGGGCTATGGATATGAGACCGCAGCCGCGCTCATAGCGCAAGTAAAAAAGGACCGTTCGATCACTAATTATATCGCGTTTACAGTGAAAGAGAATGTTGCTTCTATTACTCTTTTAGAAAAATTAGGGATGCAAGTATCTGGAACGATCACTTTACCAGGTGGTCCTGAAGTTCTTTTAGTGTTTAAGAATGTCGACTAGGCTTCACTAATTGTTTTTAGAAATTATCTAGTGAACTACTTAACGCTTCATTAGAGGTAAGTTTGCTGCGCATAAAAGGACATAAATTTTTAAATAACACTAAGC
The DNA here is from genome assembly GCF_047730165.1 of Patiriisocius sp. Uisw_047. Taxonomy (GTDB): domain Bacteria; phylum Bacteroidota; class Bacteroidia; order Flavobacteriales; family Flavobacteriaceae; genus Patiriisocius. The sequence continues at coordinate 2,878,176 of NZ_CP159834.1, read as the reverse complement.
GTTCTGAATTTTTTAGTTCGGAATAACAGTATTTAGATATTTAAATTTCTGTGACTTGTGATTTAATAACGAGTATTTCAGAGTTTAAGCTAGTGATAGCAGTGCTTTTGAGCGTCGATTAATTTAATTAATAAAAACGATAAGTTTGGTGGTTTTATTAATTAAATATATAAATTTGCACTTTAATAATTTTAATATTTTATAATGAATAAAGGAACAGTAAAGTTTTTCAATGACTCTAAAGGGTTTGGTTTTATTACCGAAGAAGGACAAGAAAAAGATCATTTTGTACACATCTCTGGATTAATCGACGAGGTTAGAGAAGGTGACGAAGTAGAATTTGAACTAAAAGAAGGTAACAAAGGTCTTAATGCAGTAAACGTAAGAGTGCTGTAATACATACATTTTTATTATTTTAGAGCCTATCTTTGTGATAGGCTTTTTTTTTGAACCAAAATGTAATTAATATGAAGAACATCAAGTTGTTTTTAATAGTGCTATTAGTCTCACTAGACTCCTGTGAGGAAAAAGCTTCTATAGAAATGGTAGGTTTAAATCGTTCTGCGATAACTTCCATTAATGATAATAATCAAGAAGATACTTTCTTGCATTTAATCCCTTCTCAAACAACAGGAATCACCTTTAAAAACAGGGTAAAAGAAGATGAATTCCGTAATCATAAGTCATATACTCAAATCTATAATGGAGGTGGTGTAGCTATAGGTGATCTTAATAATGATGGATTGCCAGATATTTATTTTGCGGGAAACGGTGCGGATGATAAGATTTATTTTAATAAAGGAAATCTAACTTTTGAAGACGTAACTGTATCATCCGGAATTAAAAAATATACCGGTGGATGGTCTTACGGCGTGAATATGGTTGATATTAATCAAGACGGGTTACTTGATATTTATGTATGTAAAGCTGGACCCTACAATGTCAAATCATATATTAGAAATAAATTATTCATTAATAACGGAGATGGTACATTTTCTGAAGAGTCTGCCGACTACAAATTAGATATTGACACCTACAGTGTTCAAGCAGCATTCTTGGATTATGATTTGGATGGTGATCTTGACATGTATCTCGCAAACCAACCTAAGCCTGGATCAGATAAAATCAAACCTGACAGCTTTGGATCTTATGTAAAAGACATTAGATCAGGTAAGTTAAGGACAGATACGTTTTATGAAAACGTCGATGGAGTCTACGAAGAAAAAACAGATGATGCTGGTGTCGTAAATTATGGATATAAAAATGCCGTTGCCGTAGGTGATGTAAATAAAGATGGGTATCCAGATTTATATATTAGTACAGATTTTGGCGAACCAGATCTATTTTATCTGAATAATGGTGATAAGACATTTACTAATAAAATACATAATAACTTTAAACATATCTCTTACTACAGTATGGGTAGTGAGTTTTCTGACATTGATAACGATGGGAATCTCGATTTATATGTCACAGACATGACGCCTAATGATCACGTAAAGTCTAAGGTATTTATGTCTTCTATGGATGTAGCCAAGTTTAATGCTTTTGTGAATGCGGGTTTTCACCATCAATATATGTTGAATACACTGCAAATGAATGATGGGAATGCCTCTTTTAGCGAAGTGGCACAGCTAGCCGGTATCGCAAAAACAGACTGGAGTTGGGCACCACTTTTCTTTGACATCGACCTTGATGGTAAGAAAGATTTATTTGTTACGAATGGAATTAAGGAGAACTTAAACGATAATGACATTAAAGAAAAGGTTTTTGGAAAGCAAGATGAACTGCAAAGAAGGCTCTCACTAGACGAGTATCTAGATGTTGTGCCTACTGTTATTACACCAAATCAAGTGTTTAAGAATCAAGGAGAACTCGCTTTTAAAGATACTTCTAAGCACTGGATGGACAGCACTGACTTTAACTCTAATGGTGCCGCTTATGCAGACCTAGATAATGATGGAGACTTAGATCTTGTTCTTAACAATATGGAAGCCATAGCTGCAATATATGAAAATAGGGCAGTAGCTGGAAAAACAGGCAATTCAATCGCTATTTCTTTAAAAGGCCCTAAGAATAACCCCTTTGCTATAGGAACAAAAATTAGTGTCAAGCTAAAGAATCAACAAATCTTTCACGAACACTATTTATCTAGAGGATATTTATCAAGTGTAGATCCTACGATCGTTTTAGGAGTAGGAACAACTGCAGAAATACCAAGTATTGAAATCACTTGGCCAGATGGTGAAAAAGTACAGTTAAATAATATAACTAGTAACAGCAAGATAACAGTGACGTATGGTTTAAGTGGTAATGTTAAAGATGCTCCCAAAGCGAAAAAACCAATCTTAGCAGCATTAAATGCCAAAAGTATTGGGCTTTCTTATAAGCACCGAGAAGATAAAATTGATGATTTTAAGAAGCAATTGCTCCTGCCATATTCAGCATCGCAAAACGGGCCTTTTACAGATATTGCAGACGTTAATGGTGATGGCAAAGAAGATATATTTATTGGAGGCGCTGCAGGATCACCGGGCGCATTATTTTTACAGCAATCAGATGGTGCATTTAAAATGGATACCAATAAAAAACTTTGGGAGAGCGATAGAGAGTATGAAGATCTTGGAGTATTGTTTTTAGATGTAGATGGAGATGGAGATCAAGATATGTATGTTGCTAGCGGAGGTGCTAGTTTTCCTGAAGGGAGTACTGCATATCAAGATCGATTATATTTAAACAACGGATCTGGAGCTTTCTCAAAATCTCAAGGCGCTTTACCAAAAATGAACACGAGTACGCAGGTTGTTCGAGCAAATGACGTCGATAATGATGGCGATTTAGATTTGTTTATTGGAGGCAGAATAGTCCCTGATAAATATCCATATACACCATCCTCATATTTGTTGTTAAATGAAGCAGGAGTATACAAAGATATGACTACTAAAAGAGCTGAAGGATTTATGAAGGCTGGTTTGGTAACTGGTGCAGAGTTTACAGATTATGACATGGATGGTGATAAAGATCTTATAATAAGTGCAGAATGGCAACCTTTACAAATTTTTAATAATAGCATAGGGCATTTCACAAAAGTGAACTCAGACGCTTTTATAGATACAGAAGGAATTTGGTTTAGTCTTATGGCTACTGATCTAGACGGGGACGGTGATGAAGATTTATTAGCGGGGAACCTAGGGCTTAATTCAAAATTTACGGCAAAACCTGGCAAGCCATTTCACGTGTATTGTGATGATTTTGATTCAAATGGAACCTATGACATTGTTTTTTCTAAGGACTATAATGGTAATTTAGTGCCTATGCGTGGGCGAGAATGTTCTTCACAGCAAATGCCTTTTATTACAGATAAATTCTCAAACTTTTCATCCTTTGCAAACGCTACCTTAGAAGATATTATGGGTAAAGATAAGCTTGATGCTTCACTTCATTATCAGGTAGAAGACTTTAGCAGTGCTGCTTTTATTAACGATGGTAAAGGAAATTTTACAAGAATTAATTTGCCTAGAGAAGCACAAGTTTCACCAATCATGGATTTTATGATAACAGATCTTGATAGTGATGGCATTTCAGAAATTATTCTGGTGGGTAACCTATATCCAACAGAAGTTGAAACCACAAGATATGATGCCAGCAGAGGATTGGTACTTAGATTTGTGGATGGTGCTTTTGACGTGGTTGACCATAGAGAATCTGGTCTCAATATAGCACGTGATTCTAAAAGCTTGGGCCTTATCAATCAATCTAACCGTAGACTCCTCGTTATAGGAAATAATAACGATGAGATTTCAGTATTAGAAATGCCAAAGTCTTAAGGGGTCTCCTCCGGAAATGCAATACTCTCGTAAGCTCCTGCGTCTGGTGAACCACCATCTCTAGTAGTTCCATTAGCGTCAATAGGCACAAGATTTGCCGTTGCCGTATTCCCGATGCCTTCTGCTCCAGAAGTTCCCATTTCTATATTAAAATTATTGAACGCTGTATCTTGAAAAACAGGATCTACGCTAAATATGCTATTTGTGTAAAAAGCAGCATTTGTAAAATCATAATTAGGTAACTCGTCAAAATCTCCTTGAGGATCTTCAAAACGAATTAAAGAGTTTGAGAAGTTAAAATTGAAGACTTCTCCATCAATATCAAATAAACCAAGTTCGCGTAGCTCATTTCCGTAGATAATACAGTTATTAAAATTGGCATTTAACGGTGCCGTTGTTACCATATCTTCGCCAGTTTGTAAAAAGTTTTCAAGACTTACTGCGGGAGAACTTCTAAACCCGTTAGTCCAATAGTTGGCAAACGTGCTGTGATTAAAAGTGTAATTCCCTCCTATAGAAACACGCAGTGACGCCTGCCCGCAGTTATTGACAACCACATTTTCCCCGTATACGTTTCCTGTTCTAGCCCACAGTCCATTATTGGTGTGGTTGTGTAGTGCTACATTATTTAATGTAAGTGTTTCATCTCCATCATTGCTGTCCATCAACAAACCTAAGGTTCCATTTTTAATAGTGCAATAACTAAACTCGTTATTCGTACTTCCTTGGGTCATCCATATAGTAGACCATTGTCCGGGTACGTCTTCAAAAGAAGGTTCTAGACGGTCTCCTTGAAATATAATCTGATTTTCTTGTAATTCTGGATATGTACTTGCGGTGCCATTCGCTTTTATCGAGCCTGTATTTGCAACAAGAATCCCGCTATTTGCGTGAAAGTGAATGCGTGCCCCAGGTTCAATGTTTAAAGTCTTGTTAGGTGCCACAGCAGCAAAACCATAAATGACATACGGTAACTCGTTTGTAAAGGTGAGTTCATCATCATCTAAGAAATAGCCTTCTATTAAAATAGAATCTCCTTCTCCGTCTGTGCCTAGATTGAGTGTTTCTGTAGTGCCGTCATCAAAACGATCAGGAAATAAGAAAACAGCGTCCTGTACTAATGTTACTAGTTCTATTTCTTGTTCATTAGCTCCTGCATCAAAAACAATCTGGTCTGTATATAAAAAGTTTGGGTCATTGCCTGGCAAATCTTGAATGTCTGCCGTAGTTTCTACAAAAATAAAGATGCTATCTTTTGCGAGTACTCTTATGTCTTGAAACTGCTTACCTGGTAATCCATCTACATTGAGTCGATAAAGACTATTTTCGCCTCGAGCTAAAGCTACTGTTGGAATATTGATATCCTCAGTACTACGGTTGTACACCTTTAAGTTGTAAGTGCTAGATCCTATATTAGAAAAAAGGGTGTCTAAATATATAGTGTCTTGAGAAAACTCAAGATTCCCAGTGTTTGGGACTGCTTCAAAATCGTTACGACAAGAACTCCAAAGAATCAAGCTACAAAAAATAGCCAAAGCATAAACATATTTCATCGGTATAGGATATTTAATTTTGAAACAAAATTTGATACAAATATAACTGAAAGCACTACATTTTATTGCTGTACTAAAAAAAGAATCCGCCTTGCTGCTATGAAAATTACAGGTGGAATTCACAATCTAAAATACGAATTTTCTATTTGTTTTTTGAAGCTCTGTTAAGTTGGCGCGCTTCTTTCTCTCTCGCTACTTTTAACTTTTTAAAGGCAAGACCGTTTGCTTCCGCTTTTTTACGAGCCGCTTTCTCGGCTTTTCGCTCAGGATCTATTTTTGTTTTTCCAAAATTACCAAATGGATAAAAAGAGTCTTTTTCGTCAATTATGGTATAATGAATTGCACCACCTAAAAGATAATCAGCTCCTGTCAGGTCTATGTCGATTACATTATCAATGTTAGAAAGCTGAACTTCTTCAGTGTTGAACCCAATATATTCAACTGCCAAGATAGCGTTCTTCGGTGCTTCAATAATATAATCACCGTTAAAATCTGTTGTTGTACTTATCCGTGTTCCTTTTACAATTATGTTTGCGCCTGGCAATGGAAGGGAGTTTTCTTTAATAGTACTCTTTATGGTAATAGGGCTTTCTTCAATGGTAATAATATCTCCTAATAGAATTTCTTCCTCAATAATTACATCTGGAGCGATCATCATGCCCATTATCATTGGGACTTGAGCTATAGCTATCATTATTGTGTTAAAGGTCTCATTGTAATTACCAAAAGTTTGTTGTGAAACTTCGTGCCCTTCTACTGCAAAGGTCAAAGTCTCTTTATCTAAAAAGGTGATACTGTAATTTCCTTTTTTATCTGTAAGCGTAGTTTCACCTGTTTCTTTAACTTCTACACGAACCTTGTGCACTGGCTCTCCATACAAATCTGTGATGGTTCCTGTTACAGTAATTTGAACTCTATCGGCCTCTTTATGGAGACTCCCTATTCCAAGAGAAGTGTAGGTGCTAGATTTAATTTCACCCTGTTTAGATGTTGTTACGGTGCCTGCCATCATTGTTAATGGTAATAATAATGAAGCTGCTAGTGGCGCTAAGCGCTGTCCTGGGCTTCGCTCAAGAGTAAGATTACGATCAAGTTGGGTTTTAGAAAAACGTCCACAAGCGTTATCATTTTTTAGCACATGTTTTACAATGTCTTCATCAATGACGTTTGTGAAGTCAATTACTTCTTTTGTGCAAACTTGACAGAAAGCCCCTTTTTCTGTTTGTGACATCTTGCTCCAATCTTCGTGGCAAGGCTCTGGAATACTTACTTTGATTACTTTTTTCATATGATGGTTTTTAATACTAAGTAAATTAACAAGTATTAAGCCACGGATGAAATAAAGAATACGGGAACAGTGCGTTTGGGTGAGTCTTCGATGCGATTTTAATTGATTACTTTGTAAATCAATTAAATAAGAGTAGACGATACAACGCTAAGCGTAAATTTAAATATCAAATCAAAAGTTCACCCTTATGGGTAAGGAGGGTTAAGATCACTTCTCAATAACCTCAATTTTAAAAACCTTGTCCCAATTCTTCCCTGTGATATATAGGATGTTAGGTTCTCCTTTATAGGCAATGCCATTTAACACATCAAGAGTGGCGTGTTGAGTGACTTTATCTTTTAAACCTTTCAAGTTGATAACGCCTTGTACAGCTCCGTTTTTAGGATCTACGATGGCGATGGCGTCTTTTTGATAGATGTTTGCATAGATGTGACCTTCTACAAATTCTAGTTCGTTAATAGTGTCAATCTTACTGGTGTTTGTGTACACTTCAATGTGGCTTATTTCTTTTTGGGTTGCACCGTCTAAGGTCCAGATCTTTTCGCTTCCGTCACTTTTATAAATGTGGGTACCATCATTACAAAGTCCCCAGCCTTCTTTGCTACTTGCGTAGGCAAATTGACCTTTCTTCTCAAGTGTTTCTTTGTCGTAAATAAAACCTACGTTTTCTTTCCAGGTAAGTTGGTAGATATTGTCATTTAGTATGGTGAGCCCTTCCCCAAAATACTGCGGATCTAATTCTGTTTTCTGAAGAACCTTTCCGGTTTTTAAATCTACTTTTCGCAAGGAAGATTTTTTATAGCGTCCCGTACTTTCATATAAATCATCACCAAAAAACTCAAGTCCTTGTGTGTACGCATTCATATCGTGAGGATAGGTTTCTAAAATCTTATAGCCATACAGTTTCGGTTTTATGGAGGACACAACTGTTAAAGACGCGTATTCATCTTCTACACCATCTTCATGTGTTATTTCGGCTTTGATGATTTGAGTTCCTAGTTTGAGCTTCGCCAAGGGTATTTTTGAAGCGGTATTTCCATTTACTGTCACCACCTCTTTTTCATTTAAAAAGTAGGTGACGCTTGTAACTGCTAAGTTTTTCTTGTTCTTTAATTGAACCTTTACCGTTTCAGAGGTTACAAATCGCCTTTTTTCATTCCCTATTTCTATGTCGAAAAGGCCAATTGTTCTTGTTTTACCATTTCCGCAGGAAGCAGCAAGGACAGTCAAGAAGGTCATAATTAATAACTTATGGAAGTTCATAGGGCAAATAATTTTTAGGTAAGATATTTATAATAATTGATACTATAAAACGCTTGTAGTGAGTTTTAATTTGTAGTATCTTTACGGCTGGCAAGTCCTACACAACTAGCTCCTGTTGAATCCCCCAGGGTGGGAACACAGCAAGGGTAGATGGTCGTAGCAGTGTGATGTAGGTAGCTTGCCTTTTTTTGTGCCTAATATTTTGGTAATTACGCACACGCAACGCATCTTTGCGTTTTATAAAAAATATGTCTCAAGTAGTTTTAATAACAGGTGGTTCTTCGGGTATCGGCAAAGCAGTCGGAATTTACCTCAAAGAACAAGGCTTTACCGTTTATGGTACCAGCAGAAATCCTGCGCGATTTGATGCCACTTTTCCAATAAAATTAGTTTCACTAGATGTCACAGATAGTAAAAGTATACTTGCCTGTGTTGCTGAAATTTTAAAAATTGAAGGTCGCTTAGATGTCTTAGTAAATAACGCTGGCGTTGGGATTACAGGGCCTATAGAAGAAACACCTACGTCTGAAATAAGCAAAGCATTTGCTACAAATGTCTACGGTCCTATAGAGATGATAAACGCCGTATTACCTGCAATGCGAGAGCAGAAAAGTGGTACGATTATTAATATTTCTTCCATCGCTGGATATATGGGACTCCCATATCGCGGTGTCTATTCTGCGACCAAAGGAGCTCTAGAGCTTTTAACAGAGGCGTATAGGATGGAAGTAAAGCAGTTTGGGATACGAATGACCAATGTAGCGCCAGGAGATTTTGCAACTAACATTGCAGCCGGAAGATATCACGCACCGGTTATAGAAGATTCACCATACAAGCAAGCGTATGGAGACACCTTAAAAATGATGGATGCACACGTAGATGCTGGAGAAGACCCATTAGCCATGGCAAAGGTGATTTACGCTATTATTAAAAGTGATTCGCCAAAAATACATTACAAAGTAGGCGCGCACCTTCAGAAATTTTCTATAGTTTTAAAAAGGCTTTTACCAGACAAAATGTATGAGCGAATACTAATGAAACATTATAAATTATAAGTCTGGCGCATTTCAGAAATCAACAACGCTATTAATTATTTACCTATGAAATTTTTTATCGATACCGCAAACCTAGAACAGATTAAAGAAGCGCAAGACCTTGGTGTACTTGATGGTGTAACAACCAATCCATCGCTGATGGCAAAAGAGGGGATAACAGGTCACGATAATATACTGAAGCATTATGTGAATATCTGTAACATAGTAGAAGGGGATGTATCTGCAGAGGTGATATCAACAGATTTTGCCGGTATGGTAAGAGAAGGAGAGGCGCTTGCAGAATTGCACCCGCAAATTGTAGTGAAGATTCCTATGATTAAAGAAGGAATTAAGGCCATCAAGTATTTTAGTGATAATGGAATTCGCACTAATTGTACTTTGGTTTTCTCTGCTGGACAAGCACTATTAGCAGCAAAAGCAGGAGCTACTTATGTCTCTCCATTTATAGGGAGGCTAGATGATATTTCTACAGACGGTTTGAATTTAATTGCAGAAATTAGATTAATCTACGATAACTATGGTTTTGAGACAGAAATTCTTGCCGCGTCTATACGCCATACAATGCACATTATAGAATGTGCAAAAATAGGAGCAGATGTAATGACGGGACCGCTTTCTTCTATTGAGGGCTTATTAAAACACCCGCTTACAGATAGTGGGCTTGCAGCGTTTTTAGCAGATTATAAGAAGGGTAATTAATTTTATTAATTTCTTTTACAGCACATCTTCAAATGCCATATCTGTAATTGCAATATTAGCATTTATTATTTTACCGTGGCTGTCCACAATAATGGTGCGTTCTGGGAGATCTAAAATCAAGACTGATTTTGCCGACGGTAAATTATCTAGCTGGTATTCTGTGTTTTTATCAGTGCTTATTGTTTCTGCGATTCGTTTCCATTTTCTAAAGTGATCATCAGCATTAATCGCAATAAAATTATAATCTGGATGTTTTTCTCGTAAGTCTTTTGCTTTTTCGTGTACCTCGCGATAATGTTTAGTAGACTCGTAGGTCCAGAAATAAATAACCGTAGGCTTTTTTATAATTGACTGGAGTGTTCTGGTTTGGTTATCAAGACCCACTATTTGAACATTGGGAATTTTATTACCGGGAATTAACTTTATGGTTTGATCGAGAATATGAAGCATTTCTAAAATATCTTCTTCATTTGTTGAGCAATTTTTAAACAAATCAAAAAGTTGCTCTGCTTTATTGGTATTAGTATTATGGAGTAAATAATCTGTCGCAGCGCCACTCAATAGCTTGTTTCGCAAAGCTTCATTATGTGTTAGTCTTTTTACTGCCTTCATTTTTGCACGAGTATGTTCAAAGTTTCCACGATCAAAGGAGTCTAAATTTTTATAAGAATCAAATGCCACATTATTAAAGTAGTTATCCATAAAACGGTAATATGAATAATGAGAACGCTTTAGGTCATTTCCGAAGTCGATTTTTTTTCTATGCTTCAAAAAATCTTTTGGGAGCTCTTCTTTAATGTTTTGATTCCCTTCTAGCAGGTTAGCTGAAACATATAATTCTCTCCATAGGTATTCATCATAATTGAGATTTACCTTCACAGTATTCTTAAATGCTTTGGAAGAAAAATATTGTTTCGAAATATATTTTTGGTATAATTTTTTACGAGCAACAGCAACAGAATCGACTTTATCTAGATATTCTTGCGGCTCTAAATCAAACCAGTCTGAAATCTCTGCTTGAACTTTTTCATCTTCTAGAAATAGCTGCATCAAGAGGTTGTTCTTTTGTGCACCAATACCGCTGTACTTTAAAGATTCGTCAAAATCAATGGTATTTACATGAAAAAGTAAACTGTCTTTTGGGTAGATGTAGAAACGTTGATACTCTCTATGTTTAAAGGTATACACGCCTTCTTTTAACGTGTCGTTTCTATAAAGGAATCGATTATTTTTATCAAGGGCAACAGAGTCTAAGAAAGTCTCATTAAAGCTAAGGATCACATAGTCGCTTCTCGGGTTCTCTATAATACCACCTATATAGGTGCCATTGGCTTTGTGACTTCTAGTTTTATCGCAAGAAACTAGCGAAAATCCAGAAAATAAAATGAGGAGCAATTTGTACATACTATGATAGATTATTGGCTCCAAAAATAAAACTCTAAACCGGTCTATCTTGTTAATTGAGAGTTAAATAATAAATTTAGTTGACTTCTTAATTATTCCTATTTAATGACCACTTATTTGTATTACTTTTGCAAAAATTTTTAAGCTATGTTATCAGTAAATAATTTATCGGTTCAGTTTGGTAAAAGAATACTCTTTGATGAGGTTAATACGCAGTTCCTGAAAGGAAATTGTTACGGAATCATCGGTGCCAATGGAGCGGGAAAATCTACATTTCTTAACATCATTGCGGGTAAGATGGATCCTACATCTGGACACGTGCATTTGGAGCCAGGAAAACGTATGTCTGTCTTGGAACAAAATCACAATGCCTATGATGATTTTATGGTGTTAGAAACCGTAGTTCGCGGGAACAAAGAGATGTTTAAGATTAAAACAGAAATAGATAAATTATACGAAGACTATACAGATGCAAATGCAGAGCGAATAGGGGAACTTCAGATAATCTTTGAAGAGATGAACGGGTGGAATGCAGAAAGTGATGCCGCTTCTATGTTGTCTAATCTTGATATTGATGAGAGTCTTCATTATTCATTGATGGCAGATCTAGATGGTGTTCAGAAGGTACGTGTGTTATTAGCACAGGCGCTTTTTGGTAGTCCAGATGTGCTTATAATGGATGAGCCTACAAACGACTTGGATTATGAAACGATCGCTTGGTTAGAACATTTCTTAGCCCATTATGAAGAGTGTGTAATTGTGGTATCACATGATAGACACTTTCTAGATGCGGTATGTACGCACATCAGTGATATTGATTTTAGTAAGATAAACCACTTTAGTGGTAACTATACGTTCTGGTATGAAAGTAGTCAACTTGCAGCAAGACAACGCGCGCAACAAAACAAGAAGTCTGAAGACAAGAAAAAAGAATTGCAAGAATTCATTATGCGTTTCAGTGCTAACGTAGCAAAATCTAAACAAGCAACTTCTCGTAAAAAAATGATTGAGAAATTAAATATAGAAGACATTAGACCTTCTAGCCGTCGTTACCCAGCGATTATTTTTGAAAGAGAGCGAGAAGCAGGAGATCAGATTTTAAACGTAGAGGGGCTCTCTGCAGCGCAAGATGGCGAAGCTTTATTTACAAATGTAGACATCAACCTTACCAAAGGAGATAAAGTAGTAATCTACTCAAGAGATTCTAGAGCAGCTACGGCTTTCTATGAGATCTTAAACAATAATAGAAAAGCAGACGGAGGTACCTTCCAGTGGGGAGTTACTACTAACCAAAGTTATTTACCACTAGATAATCACTCGTTTTTTAAGAGCGATATAAATCTAGTAGACTGGTTACGCCAGTATGCAAAAACCGAAGAAGAAAGAGAAGAAGTCTTCATAAGAGGATTCTTAGGTAAGATGATTTTTAGCGGAGAAGAGGCGCTTAAAAAATGTAATGTGCTTTCTGGAGGAGAAAAAGTACGTTGTATGTTAAGTAGAATGATGATGATAAGAGCAAACGTATTAATGCTTGATGAACCTACAAACCATTTAGATCTAGAATCAATTACAGCCTTTAATAACTCTCTTAAAAACTTTAAAGGGACGGTGATTTTCACAACACACGATCACGAGTTTGCACAAACTTTAGGAAACCGTATTATCGAGCTTACCCCAAAAGGAGTGATTGATCGTTATATGACTTTTGATGAATATATGAATGACAAGAAAATCAAAGAACTACGTGATGCGATGTATGCGTAAGACAAGAAAATTAGATTAGAAAATAAGAAGGGTGTGGTTTAGTAAAATCCACACCCTTCTTATTTTATCATTTCGAACTTGATTCGGAACCTTAGTTACTCAAATGCAATTGTTATTAGTTTTTAAGTTGCTCAGATCACCAAGCTCCCCAAGTACTCAATTCCCAATGTAACAAATCACCAGATCCCAAAATTACTCCTTTTCACCAATCTCATTAAGATACGCATCAATCATATCTTTTGCGCGGTCTAGTTCTTCTTGACGAATAAATAAGCGCACTTGATTAGGCACGCCTATAGCAAAGCCACTAGTGATACCACTTTGATGATCGTCCTTCTCAATAGCAGAAATATCCATATCTAAAAGTCGGGCCTTAAGACCATTTGCTATCATTGCGGGTCCAGTATAAATGCGCACAGTTTGTTCTTGAGTTTCCATGGTATTTTGATTTTACCTAAATTTACTTCGGAAATGTGCCAAAACAAAATTTTATCAGATAAATAATAAAATAACTTCATTTATATTTTCTCTGTCCGCTTTATGCTTTTGTGGTGAATACTTACCACAGCCTCACAAGGGGCACAAAAGACAAAGAGGCTGCAAGAGTACAGCCGCTAATAGTTGTTGAATTTTAGCAATATAAAACAATCCTCAATTAGAGAGACCGGAACCAAATAAAGCAACGCGCTTATCGTTTTGGTAAGGTATTTGCTTACTTTTATCCACAAATCAATGACTATGAAATCGATACAAAATTACCTTTCGCTGCTTGCAATCTTACTATTCACTTCAGGAATTTTAGCTCAGACAGTGGCCCAAACAAATCCAATTATTACTACAGAATATCAAGGGGCTACCTTTACTTCAGAGAAGTCACTGGTTGAAAACCTGGAAGCTTCAGATTTGCTTTCTTATTCACAATTAGTCATAGCAAACCCGAATCTAGCCTCGCTAACGGGAGCAGATAGTTACACTATTTTTGTAGCGGCAGACGCATTCTTTAATGCGATGGAAGAAGAGGAAAGAGATGCTTTTTTAGCATCCTCTAATGAGTATTTGCAAAAACAAGTGCTGAGTACTTTTATAGTGCTAGGTAGAGTAGATAGCGGGTCAATGATGCACGAATTAAAGAAAAGAGAAGGACAACCTCTTTTCCTAAAAACACTAAGTGGCGCAAATGTAGGGGTTAAAATCGTGGGTGAAGACTTAGTCTTATTTGACACGGATCACCAAGTAAGAATAATAGCTTCAGACTTTTATCACTCAAAAGGATTCTTCCATATTACAGATGGATACTTTTTGCCAGAAGGCAAGGAGTAGGCATGTAAAGGTGCTAATGGTAAAACCTACTTTTCTGAATTGAGAAGTGGGTTTTGTTTTTTTAAGATTACGATTTTGGTGTCAGTAGCTGCAGCAGTTGCGCTATTTTAAACTTTATTCGGAAATCAGTATCAAAAGGTTTGATTATAATTTGTTTAAAATCTAGTATCCCTTAGCGAAGCGAAGCCCCAAAATCCTTCTCAAACCTCGCTTGCAATTTTTTCATGATTTTATCAATCTGCTTGTCAGTCAAAGTCTTGTTTTCGTCTTGTAGCGTGAAACTTAATGCATAAGACTTTTTGCCATCTGGAAGGTTTTCGCCAGTGTATACATCAAAAAGACTCACTTCTTTTAACAATGATTTTTCAGTTTGTTCTGCCGTGTTTTTAAGATCTGAGAAAGAGATGTTCTCATCTAGTAACAAAGCAAAATCACGTTTTACTTGCGGGAACTTAGGGATTGGTTTTAGTGCAAAAGCTCTTTGAGAAAGCGCTTCAAGAATAGCATCCCATTTAAAATCTGCATAGACCATCTCTGTGTCCATTCCAAATGCTTTTGTCAGTTTTTTCTTTAAAACTCCCAGTTCAACGAGCGGAGTCTTTTTTGAGCTAATCGTAATTCCTTCTGCAAAAAGGTCACTTTTTAAAAGCCCTTCTTTAGTGTTTGTAATACCCAATTGCTCCAAGAGTGCAGCGACAATACCTTTCATATAAAAGAACCCTGAGGTTTCCGAGGTACTATTCCAACTTTCTGTAGCTTTTTTGCCGGTTACTAAAAGCGATAAATGTTTGTGCTCTTCGCGTCCGCTAGGATAGTTGTGATATGTTTTTCCAAACTCAAACAATTTTAAATCTGGCATTTTTCTATTGCTATTATAAGCAGCCACTTCTAAGGCGCTAAACAACATAGACTGTCGCATTACAGCGAGATCGTTACTAAGAGGGTTGAGCATCTCTATAGAGTGTTCCGTCTCCAAACTTTCAGAAAGAGAAAGATATTTTTGGGTCGTTAATGAGTTGTTGAGCATCTCATTAAAGCCAAGCGCAGCAAGCTGATCACCTACTTTGTTGCGCACCTCATAATCCTCGATAGGAAGTTTCCCAGAGATAGAGGCGTTTAGTTTTTGAGTGAATTTAATTTTATTATAGCCGTAAACACGCAAAATTTCTTCGATTACATCTGCTTCACGCGTTACATCATTTCTATACGCAGGGATGGTCATTCCAATTCCTGTCTCTGTGATATTATGCACCTTGATTTCTAAAGACGATAAAATCTCTTTAATGATCTCTTTTGGGATTTCTTCGCCAATAAGTTTTGTGGTGTTTTCAAAATTTAAAAACACTTGATGATCTTCTATTTTCTTAGGATAGACATCTGCAATTTCGCTGGTTATTTGTCCGCCTGCAATTTCGCAGAGCATAATAGCTGCTACTTGCAGCGCATACTCTGCGCTGTTAGGATCAATCCCTCTTTCAAAACGGAAAGAAGCATCTGTATTAAGCCCGTGACGCTTCGCTGTTTTACGCACGCTTACAGGGTTAAAGTAAGCACTCTCTAAGAAGATAGCACTAGTGCTTTCTGACACGCCACTGTTTTTACCTCCAAAAACTCCTGCGATACAAAGTGGTTTCTCTGCATCACAAATCATTAAGTCTTCTTCGTGTAACTCGCGCTCAACATCATCTAAGGTTGTAAACTTCGTTCCTGTTTCAAGGGTCTTAATAATGATCCGGTTTCCTGCAATTTTATGCGCATCAAAAGCGTGTAATGGCTGTCCTAGGTCGTGTAAAATATAATTAGTGATGTCTACCACATTATTTAATGGAACAAGGCCAATGGCCTTTAATCTGTTTTGTAACCAAGAAGGGGATGGGGCAACTGTTATTCCAGAAATAGTTACGCCACAATATCGTGGCGCTAAAGCAGGTTTCTCTACTTCAATTTCTATCTTTAAAGTTCTGTTTTCAATACGGAAATTTGACGTGGAAGGTGTTATTAACTCTATAGAAACTTCGTGCTGCAGCAATCCAGCTTTTAAGTCTCTAGCAACGCCCAGATGGCTCATTGCATCTGCACGGTTAGGAGTAAGGCCTATTTCAAAAACAATATCGTTTTCTATATTTAGAACATCAGAGACTGGTGTTCCTGGTGCAATTTTTGCGTCAAGGACAAGGATGCCGTCATGACTTTTGCCCAGACCTAGTTCGTCTTCTGCGCAGATCATTCCCAGACTCGCTTCACCACGTATCTTCCCTTTTTTAATCTGCCAAGGTTTTCCTTCTTCATCATAAAGCGTAGTGCCTACAGTTGCTACAGGTACTTTTTGTCCTGCCGCCACATTAGGTGCGCCACATACAATTTGTACGGGTTCACCATTACCTAAATCTACCGTAGTTACTTTAAGTCGGTCAGCATTACCGTGTTGTTCACAGGTTAATACATGTCCTACGACCACACCTTCAAGTCCGCCTTTAACAGAAGAAAATGGGACGATTCCTTCTACTTCAAGACCCAAGTCTGTAAGAAGTTCGCCTGCTTTTTCTGCCTCCCAGTCGAGGTTGATAAATTGTTTTAACCAGTTATAAGAAATCTTCATGATGTGTCGTTATCAGCTGACAAAGATAACATTAATACCATTTTTTGTAAGTATATTTAAAAACGAATGTCCAAGTATTTTTTACAAGCCAATTATGAAATATATCTCCCTGCTTATTATCCTACTTATTGCAGTTTCTTGCGAAAATGCCAAGGAGTTGCAACCTAATGTTGGTGCTTGGAAAGCAGAGTTAGACTTGGGCAGCGGCAATATACTGCCGTTCTTACTCGAGTAACACGCAGATAATACGCTTACTATCTTTAACGCTGAAGAAGAAATAGAAGTTTCTGAAGTCACGATAAAAGGTGATTCTATCGTTATGCATATGCCTGTCTATGAAAGTGTTTTAAAAGGGGTTTTTACCGAAAACACTATTTAGGGTAGTTTTATAAAGGCTAGTTTAAATAGAACGGTGCCTTTTAAAATCATGCAAAACAAGGTTTTACGCTTTGATATTGCCAGAGCGCCCATATCTACTATTTCTGGAAACTGGGAAACTGTTTTCAGTCCGAACACTGTTGCGGATCGCTATATCGCTAAAGGTATTTTTAATCAAATAGGGAATAAGGTCACTGGAACTTTTAGAACCACGACAGGAGATTATAGATACCTAGATGGAGTTGTAGAAGAAGATTCTTTAAAGCTATCCACCTTTGATGGAGCCCACGCATTTTTATTTAAAGCAGCTATAAGTGATTCTGTAATGAACGGTATGTTCTACAGTGGCAATCACTGGAAAGAATATTTTACAGCCAAGAGAAATGAAAACTACGAACTCCCATCTGCAGACAATCTTACTTTTTTAAAAGAAGGTTATGAAAAATTCGTTTTCGCCTATCCTGATACTAAAGGCAATATAGTGTCACTAATAGATGACCGTTTTAAAAACAAAGTAGTCATCGTGCAGATAATGGGAACGTGGTGTCCTAACTGCTTAGACGAAACCAAGTTTTATACAGTATACAACACCGATGCTAAGAGTGATTACCTTGCCTTTGTTTCGCTAGCTTTTGAATATGCACCTACTAAAGAAAAAGCGTTTGCTTCTATCAATAGGTTAAAACAAAAAATAGAAGTGCCTTATCCTATTCTTCTAGCGCAATATGGGAGCAGTGATAAAAAAGGAGCACAGCAAAAATCACCAATGCTTAATCATATATTATCATACCCTACCACGGTCTTTATTGATAAGGCAGGAACAGTACGAAAAATACACACTGGTTTTAATGGTCCAGCTACTGGAGAAGAATACACAAAGTTTGTGGCAGAATTTGATGCATTTGTTAATGAGTTACAGGTAGAGTAAAACTCAATATTATATTTCAAGAATGTTTTAAAAAAAATTGAATGCAACCTTTTTGGTTCAAATAAGAATTTTTATATTGTTGGTCTAACAACAACGGATGGAAGATAAAATTAAATATGAGATGGAGTTTGTGATACAAGTATCTCCAGCGATGCTGTACAATTACATCTCTACACCCTCAGGGATGAGTGAGTGGTATGCTGACAATGTTAATTCTCGCGGTGAATTTTTCACTTTTATATGGGAAGGTAGCGAAGAAAAAGCAAAACTACTAAGTAAGAAAAGCCCAGAGCGTATTAAGTTCAGGTGGATGGAAGATGAAGGCACAGACTATTACTTTGAGCTACGCATACAAGTAGACGAAATTACAAAAGATGTGTCGCTCATGATTACAGATTTTGCCGAAGATGATGAGGTAGAAGAAGGAAAGCTACTTTGGAATAACATGATAGGAGAATTAAAGCAGATTCTCGGTTCAAAATAAATGATTAAACAAGTTCAATAGATACCCTTATCTTTGCACCGTCTTACCAAAATAAGACGGTTTTTTTTATGATAAATCTCAACGGAAAACTAGTAAATACAACAGAAGCGACTATCTCCCTCAATAATAGAGGCTTGCAGTATGGAGATGCTGTGTTTGAAACTCTTAAAATTTCAGGAACAAAAATATTTTTCTGGGAAGACCACTATTTTAGATTAATGGCATCTATGCGTATACTTCGTATGGAAATTCCGCAAACATTTACTTTAGAGTTTTTAGAAGCCGAAATTTTAAAAACGATAGATCTCGAGCAATCAAAAACGCACCGAGTTAAATTATTGGTGTGGCGAGATGCAGAAGGGAAGTACACGCCGACAGATAATAATATAGGGTATAGTGTATCTTCTGAAATTTTAAAGGTGCCATTCTATACCTTAAACGATGAACCCTACGAAGTAGAGTTGTATAAAGATCATTATGTGATGTCTTCTTTGCTCTCTACGTTGAAGACGACCAATAAGGTTATTAATGTGGTAGGAAGTATCTGGGCAAAAGAAAATGGATATCAAAACTGTCTGATGCTTAACGATAAGAAACAAGTAATTGAGGCGCTTAATGGGAATATTTTTCTTGTAAAAGATGGTAGAATAAAAACACCGCCACTAACAGATGGTTGCTTAAAAGGAATTATTAGAAAACAGATTTTAGCAATCTTAACCGCAGTACCAGATTACATTATAGAAGAGGAATCGATTTCTCCCTTCGAACTTCAGAAAGCAGATGAAATCTTTATTACAAATGTAATAACCGGAATTCAGCCTATTACTAAGTATCGCAAGAAAGAGTATGACAATACCATAGCAAAAGAGTTGTTAGGGAAGTTAAATGCGAAGGCTCGGTTTCAGTAGTTAGTAGTTATGAAGTCGAATAGTAATTAAAAAAACTAAATTTAAGAGCCCGGAGTGGTTTACTTAAAAATCAAAGTGTTTTAAATAAATTGTGCCGAAGTTAGTTATAATTAGGATTCTCAGGAGCATTAGACCAAATCACATAGTCGCCGCCAAACTCAATCATTTTCTTTTTCCAAAAATCATTTTTAGACTTTCCAATAATGGAGTCTTTGTCTTCATTTGGCACTACTTTCCAGCTATTTAGTGAGAGCTCTTCTTCTAGTTGCTCGTTTGCCCAACCAGAATAACCCAAGAAAAACCGAATCTGTTTATCTGTAAGCGTGTCATTTTCTAGAAGATCAATGATTGCATTAAAATCGCCTCCCCAGTATATGCCATTTGATATTTCTACACTATTTGGGATGAGGTCTGGAATTTTGTGTATAAAATATAAATTGTCCTGTTCTACGGGGCCGCCATTGTATACAGTAAGCGAGGAGCTTACTTCTGGCACAAAGTCTCTCAGCTTATATTCTAGTGGCTTATTAAGTATAAAGCCTACAGACCCGTTCTCTTGATTATACTCAGCGAGTAAAACCACAGACCTATTGAATGAAACATCTCCCATGATGGAAGGTTCTGCAACAAGTAGATGTCCCTTTTCTGGTTTAATTGATATCATTGTTAAACTGGTTCTTACTTTAAAATTAGTGAATAAAATTCATATAAAAAAATAAGCCCTTAAATGGGTTAAATCTTATCCATAAAAAAAGCCCGCTTAGGTAAGCAGGCTTTCTTATAAATCTGTAAGTTAGATTAGTTTACAGAACTCTGTAAGTCTGATCCAGCTTTGAACTTCACTACGTTTTTTGCAGCGATTTTGATTGTCTTTCCAGTTTGAGGGTTTCTACCTTCTCTTGCAGCTCTTCTTGTTACTGACCAAGAACCGAATCCTACTAGAGAAACTCTGTTACCTTTTTTCAAAGAACCTTCTACGTGTCCTAAGAAAGACTCTAATGCTTTTTTAGCTGCTGCTTTTGTTACTCCAGCGTCTTCCGCCATTGCATCGATTAAATCTGATTTGTTCATAATTTTTTTGAATTAAAATACTAGTTAAACATTGATTAATTTACTCATACAAATATAACGGGATAGTCGGTTCACACAAGTAGTGACGCGGTAAATACCAGATAATGTTAATAACTTAGCGGGTTGTTAACATTGATTAGCCGTTTTTTGGCGATTTTAATAGATTGAGCATTGATAGGGGTTCATGACATTTTAGCATTTTCAGAAAAATCATTACCATTTAAAAGCGAAACGATGTGCATTTTACGTTTACCGGGCAATTGCATCTCTTTGATATATAGGTATCCGTTTTGTACTGCGACTTTCATGGTTTTCTTTGTGGTGAAAATATGACCCATCACTTTTTTATGCGGCTCGGCTTCAAAACGTGCGTCATATATTTTAACCTTCAATGTTTCTTTATTTTCTATTAGCTCACTCCAGGCAGCAGGATGCGGTGATAAGCCTCTTATAAGTGCTTCTGTTTTTTCACCAGATTGTGACCAATTTATTTTCATGTTTTCTGGTGTCAACTTAGGTGCTTCTTTACGTGTTCCTTTTAGTGGTTGTGGAAATGTTTTAACATCACCATCTGCTATTAGTTGAACGGTCTTTAAAACGAGCTTGCTACCCAGCGCCATTAAAGTATCGTGCAAGGTTCCAACAGTCTCATCATCTTTTATGACAACAGAAGATTTCAGCAGTATAGCCCCTGTGTCTATTTTTTCATCAATAAAGAAAGTCGTTACGCCAGTTTCTTTCTCTCCGTTAATAATCGCCCAGTTAATTGGGGCAGCACCTCGATATTGAGGCAGTAGGGAAGCGTGTAAATTAAATGTGCCATACTCAGGCATAGACCAAACTAATTTTGGTAACATTCTAAAGGCCACAATAATCTGCAAGTTTGCATGGAGTGCTTTTAATTCAGCTAGGAAGTCTTTGTTTTTTAAGTTGGTTGGTTGTAGTACAGGTAGCTCTTGTGTTAAGGCGTACTCTTTTACAGCAGAAGGTCTCAGTTTTCTTCCACGACCAGCCGGTCTGTCTGGAGCAGTGATGACACCCACGACGGTTAGTTCTGCTTCTATTAAGGATTTTAAAATTCCAACAGCAAAATCTGGAGTTCCTAAAAAGACAATTCTTAAATCTCTGTTCATATTATTTACATTTTAGGGTTGAGCCCCGATATATTTTCAGTCTTAAGATAATAAATTTATGGCATTTCAGTGTTAATCCCATTATCCTTGAATACTCCAGAGCGACCATGGAAAACAGCATTTTACACCAAATTAAAACTATGTGTAGTTTAAACTCGATAGTACAAATTACGTGCGTCAATAGCAATACTTCCGTGATCAGACAACAGACGTAATACGTGTATTATTTTTGACTCAGCAAAAGTAAGACTTTCTGAGAGTTCTCTTGAAGATTTATTAGTGCCTTCCAGTTCGTTTAAAATAGCATCTCTAATAAGTAACATTTCTTTTTTTGAAGTAACCGTTTTTTGACTAGAGCAAACAGAACAAATGCCACAGGGAGATGCGGTTGTTTCTCCAAAATAAGTAACTAATTGTATGCTTTTACAAGTCTCAGTATTCGCTACATACCTTAATACAGAGGCGACTTGAGCTCTTTTTTTATCATTTAGTGCGGTTGCCTCGCGGGAGATGATATTGATTGTTTTGTCATCTTCTCGTGGTACTAAAAATGTGATAGATGCATCTGTCTGTTGTAATAATAAGGTACATAAACCTTGCTGTTCCATTTTCTGTAATGCCTGCTCGATTACAGGAATCGATTGGCCCGTTTTAGATTGTACAAAGTCAAGGTTAATCTGTGTGGCAGAATCAAAGACGCCTCCATAAATACGTAAGATGGTTTTACCGATAACCGAGCTTAATGGATCACTTGCAAAAAAATCAAGTACCACATCATTGTGTGCGGTAAAGTGTAAAGTAGATTTGCGACCAAACTCTTTAGATAATTGCAAAACACCTAGTCTGTCTAATGCTTGAATCCCGTTATATGTTACTAGTGTATTTAGTTTATACGCTGCGCAAAAGGCAGCAAACCCAAAACTGTGCTTGGTAAATTCGCCTTCTCCATAGGAAATCTGGAAGAAGTTGTTAAGTCTTTTGTAAATATGTTTTAAATCTTCTGCAGAGGCTAAAGAGCTTATATATTGCTTTTTGACCAATGTTTTATCATAGGTATTAAATATAAGAACCGCCCGTGCATATTGGCTATCACGACCCGCACGGCCTGCTTCTTGAAAATAGCTCTCCAGACTTTCTGCTAATTGAGTGTGAATCACAAAACGCACATTTGGATGATCTATTCCCATCCCGAAGGCATTTGTTGCCACCATAATAGGGACTACTTCAGACTTCCAGTTTCGTAAGCGATTTTCTTTTTCTTTAGGCGGAAGACCACCGTGAAAAAATTGACTTTTAAAGCCAATGGAGTTTAGTTCTTGGCTCAATTCTACTGTTCCTTTTCTATTTCTGATATAGATGATGACATTGCCTGTATTGTTTTTTAGCAGCTGCTCTATTCTGTATAACTTATCGTCCTCTTGAAGCACTTGATAGGCAATGTTATCACGTACGAAAGATTTCCTAAATATAGCTGGCAGCTCCATTTTAAGCTCTATTATGGTATCTTCTAGTACTTCTGGAGTTGCTGTGGCAGTGAGTGCAATAACCGGTGCTAAAGGTCTTAACTCCCTTAATATGGTGATGTTTTTATATGCCGGTCTAAAGTCGTTACCCCATTGAGAGATGCAATGTGCCTCGTCAATCGCGATGACATTTACATTCATTTGTTTAATGGCATTCTGCACATTTTCCTGTTGCAATCGTTCTGGCGACATATACAGAAACTTATAATTACCGTGTATCGCATTATCCAGCGTGGTCATTAAATTTGCAAAGGATAATCCTCCAGTAATTGATAATGCTTTAATTCCTTTTTCTTTTAAGCTAGTCACCTGGTCATTCATTAAGGCAACCAGCGGGGATATGACAATACAGATCCCATCCATCGCAATGGCTGGGACTTGAAAACAAACAGATTTTCCTCCTCCTGTAGGTAACAAAGCCACTGTATCTCGACCATCCATTACAGATGCGATAATATCTAATTGTAGCGGTCTAAAAGTGTCAAAACCCCAGTATTGTTTTAATATGTCATTTGGGTTATTCAATGGTGTTTATTGATTTCGTCGAGGATAAAAGTACTTCGTTCTTCTATGGAACCAAATGGAACTTCAATCACCTCATACCCGAATTGCTTATATCCATTTTTTAGATATTTATAAATGAGCGATCCCTGCTCAAAAGATTCGTAGCGCTCATTATCAGTGACGTGAATCTCCTTCCAAGGCGGTAATAAAAATACCATATGGTACCTGTTATTGAATATGGTTTCGGCAAAATTGTGAGGATAATGTGACCCTATATAATCCATATAAGCTGTGACATCTGGCATCCCGCGATCATAGAATAAAAGTGCAGTATTAGATGTTTCTGCATTTTTAAATTGCTTCAATCTACCAGCTAACAACTTCTTACTAAATAGCAAAGGATCTGTTAAAAACAACTGATCGATGCCCTGCGCTTGTGCCTCGAGAATTACCTTTCTTGATATTTCTTCCTCGCATTTATAGCCTATGGTTGCTAAGTGATTTATAAGCGTCGTTTTTCCTGTTGACGGACCTCCTGCAAGTACGATTCTCTTGGTCGTTTTTTTTTTCAATTTTTAGTAGCGTTTTAGGTTATGATACTGGCTTATTTCTGAAATTTTAAAGAATCGGTGTCTAGCTCTTAAAATTTCCGGAGTGAAAACTATACCATACAAAGTACGTAAATATTTATGGAACTCTTTGAGACTTTTTATAGAGGCTTGCATCGTGTGCTCTGTATCGATTTATTTTTGTCTGGGTATTTGTCGGAATCGATTTTAAAACTCACCTAGGGTCTTTTAATGAGGGACTATTTAAAGTTTTATTAAAGACCTCATTTTCAAACACCGTATCTTTGCAGTATAATAGATGAAAACCCCCAATGGCAGACCCTAAGAAAATAGAAGCATTTTACACCAGATTAAAAGAACAATTGGCCCTAGATACAAAATGGCCTGCGCCGTACTTGTTCAAATTTATAGTGCCAGCAAGCAACGAAAATATTGCCGAAATAGAAGTGATCTTTGATGGCCTAGGCGCAGAGATTAATACGCGCGATAGTTCTAAGGGCACCTATACAAGTGTTTCTATAGAAGTGAAAATGAAGTCCCCCGATGCGGTTATAAAAAAATACGTTGAAGTTTCTAAAATAGAAGGAGTGATATCTCTATAAAATTGTGTATTTTGCACCTAGAATACAGTGGCTTACACTTCTTAAGGACCAAACTTCCTAAATACTTACAACATTGATAGATAATTTAGAATACAACACCGAGCGCCCTCAGCTCATTATACCCGATTACGGTCGTCACATTCAGAAAATGGTAGACCACGCGATTAGCATTGAAGATGAGGTAGAACGCAACAAAGTGGCAAAAAGTATCATCTCAGTAATGGGTAATTTAAACCCGCATTTGCGTGATGTGCCAGATTTTCAGCATATGCTTTGGGATCAACTCTTTATCATTAGTGATTTTAACCTTAATGTAGAATCTCCTTATGATATACCATCACGAGAGGAACTAGCAGAAAGACCAGAACCATTAAGTTATCCACAAAACTTTCCAAAATATCGTTTCTACGGTAATAACATCAAACGTATGATTGATGTCGCTATTAGCTGGGAAGATGGGGAAAAGAAAGAAGGGCTCGTCTTGACAATCGCAAATCACATGAAAAAGTGCTTCCTGAACTGGAATAAAGACACTGTGGATGATGACGTGATTTTTAAACATTTATTTGAACTTTCTGAAGGAAAACTAAACCTTCAAGAAAGTGAAGAAATGCTCGTTGACTCTAACAAGTTGATGCAAAATAATAAGCGTTATAGCACAACCAACAAAAAGAGTAATCAGAAAAAGAGCAACTCTAATAGTAGAAATAATAACCGTAAACGTTACTAGATTTTTTTATGGGAACTTTCAAGATTGAAGGCGGTCACAGATTAAAAGGAGATATACATCCTCAGGGTGCAAAAAATGAAGCGCTCCAGATTTTGTGCGCAGTTTTACTTACATCAGAAGAAGTAATTATTGAGAACATTCCGGATATTAGGGATGTCAATAAATTGATAGGCATACTGAGTAATCTAGGTGTGAAGACCCAGAAACTGGGGAAAGGGAAGTTCGCTTTTATAGCAGATGACATTAATCTAGCGTATTTAGAATCTGAGCTATTTAAAGAAGAGGGAAGTTCTTTAAGAGGTTCTATTATGATTGTTGGGCCTTTGTTAGCTCGTTTTGGGAAGGGATATATTCCACGACCTGGAGGAGACAAGATAGGGAGAAGAAGACTAGACACTCACTTTGAGGGCTTTATAAATCTTGGTGCGACATTTAGATATAATAAAGAAGAACGTTTTTACGGGGTAGAAGCTCCTAATGGATTGACAGGTGCTTATATGCTACTAGATCAAGCTTCTGTAACAGGAACGGCTAACATCGTGATGGCTGCCGTGCTAGCAAAAGGAGCTACTACTATATACAATGCTGCTTGCGAACCTTATTTGCAACAACTTTGTAAAATGCTGAACTCTATGGGTGCAGACATTAAAGGAGTAGGGTCTAATATGTTAATCATAGAAGGTGTTAAGGAGTTAGGGGGTTGCACGCATCGTATTCTCCCAGATATGGTAGAAATAGGGAGTTGGATAGGCCTTGCCGCGATGACTCGCAGTGAGCTTACAATCAAGAACGTGAGCTGGGATAATCTTGGGTTGATTCCAGACACCTTTAGAAAACTAGGAATTAAACTTGAGAGGAAAGGCGATGATATTTACATTCCTTCTCAAGAACATTACGAAATACAAGGATACATAGACGGTTCTACCTTAACAGTTGCAGATGCCCCGTGGCCTGGTTTTACACCAGATCTATTAAGCATTGTGCTAGTGGTATGTACACAAGCAAAAGGAAACGTTTTAATACATCAAAAGATGTTTGAGAGTAGATTATTCTTTGTCGATAAGTTAATTGATATGGGAGCTCGTATTATTCTTTGTGATCCTCACAGAGCAACAGTAATGGGTCATGATTTTACATCTGAGTTAAAAGCGACCACAATGGTTTCTCCAGATATTAGAGCTGGTATTTCCTTATTGATTGCTGCGCTTTCTGCAAAAGGAACAAGCACAATCCATAACATAGAGCAAATAGACCGTGGGTATGAAAATATTGATGAGCGTCTAAGAGCGATAGGAGCGAAGATTATTAGGATAGATGCTTAAATGAAAAGAAATCTCAAAAATAAAAATCCCAAATCAAATTATCGTAGTTTGATTTGGGATTTTTATTTTTGAGATTTTCAACCCTCAGATTGTTTTTCTGTTTTTGTTTATTTCGTCTTGCAGTTTGCGACGTATTTGCTGAATCTCTTCAAGCTTTTTAGAACGGTGTGTTTCAAATTCAGTTTCTGTTTCCTCCAGTTTACTATTTGCCTCTTTTGTAATTGCATTGCTGTTTTTAAATCTGAAAATAAAGTACCCAAGTCCTAAAAGTAGTGCAGCAATTATAAACCACATCATACTATTATAGGTAGATTTTTTTACGATGGTTCCAAAGAAAGTGATTCCATCTTCTTTTTCTTTTGACAAAGTCAAATTCTCATTGGTGTCTTGTAGTGTATTTTCTAGGCTGCCTATTTTAACCTGCTGATCATCAATTGTTTTTTGAGAAGCCGCTATTTTGTCTTCTAATGCAGTCACAGAATCCAAGATGTTTTTTCGTAAGGCTGCTAATTTGAAAATTCTAATGACTTTGTAATCTTCAAAACGATTTGATTTATCGATAACATCAACGAATTGTCCTTCTAGTGAGTTGCCTTTGTCTTCCGTGTTTTGAGCCAAAAAGCTGAAAGAGAATAGTAAAGTAAATAATAAGAGAATTGATTTCTTCATATTGCAAAAGTAAGTTTGTCGTGCCTAAAACAAAAGAAGAATACAAAAATTATTTTGAGAATGTTAAATTTGCTATAATTAATTCTGATCAAGACGACAAAAGTCTAAAGCACCAGAAGGGCATTTACGTATTTGTTTAATGATTTCTTTCGAATTAGATCCTTCTAGATTAATCCAGGGGATTACTGTCATCCTGAATACATTTGATAAACCTTTTGCACAGTTCTCAGCGTAAATACATTTTCTTGGAGCGAATGTTACCGTTATTTCACCATTGGTGAACTCATTAAAAGCGATTGACATAAGTGCAGATTTGGGGGTTGCAGGTGGTAAACATAATAATAAATCAGATAAAATGCAATTAATTTAGTTAAAGTGTAATTATAAATGAAATGATTCTTAATGTTTTAACATATCTATTAAAGAATAAAATCAATTGCTTTAGATCATATACTAGTATCGTATAGGTCTTCGTTTAAACTATATCTGAGATAGCGACTAGGCTAGTGCCTCTTTGTAAGTTCTCAAACAGCGCTCCCGAGCCTCTTTGTGATCTACCATTTTTTCAGGGTATTTTTGTGTCTCAAATTCAGGTACCCATTTTTTAATGTACATTTTACCTTTGTCAAATTTCTCTACTTGGGTCATCGGATTAAAAATACGGAAGTAAGGCGCAGCATCAACACCACTGCCAGCTGCCCATTGCCAATTACCCACATTACTAGACTGTTCATAGTCTAATAATTTTTCTGCAAAATAAGCTTCGCCCCAACGCCAATCAATAAGAAGGTGCTTGCATAAAAAACTAGCAACTAGCATGCGCACTCGATTATGCATGTGACCCGTAGTGTTGAGCTCGCGCATTCCAGCATCAACTAAAAGATAACCCGTTTCACCTTTCTTCCATTTCTCAAACTCTACTTCGTTATTACGCCACTTAATTCTATCATATTTACTTCTAAAAGCGTTTTGTTGCGTCTTAGGGAAGTGCCATAATATCTGCATAAAGAATTCTCGCCAGATGAGTTCGTTCATAAAGGTTTCATTCTGTTGTGCAATGGCTTTCTCCATCATTCGCCTTATACTTACAGTTCCAAAACGAAGGTGAGATCCTAAATGAGAAGTTCCATCTATAGCGGGAAAATTACGTGTTGCCTCGTATTCATTTATTAATGTAGGGGTGACCACATAGGTAGGTACTTTAATATCAGAACTCGTAAAACCAATATTACTTAAAGAAAGATTAGGTAAATTACTATCTTGAATTAAGGCATCCATATGCTCAATCGTGTCGTGCATTTTTAGATGTTCGCTTGGTTTAAAAGCCGCTTTCCATTTATTCTTAAAAGGTGTATATACTACATAGGGAGTTCCGTCATCTTTAACAATTTGCTGTTTTTCAAAAATCACTTGATCTTTATATGTGTAAAATCCAATCTCCTTTTCAGCTAAGAGAGATTTTACTTCTTTGTCACGTTCTTGTGCATACACTTCATAATCGTGATTTGTAATGACATTTTGTATATCAAAATCCTTTACTAATTGCTCGAATATAGCAATGGGTTTTCCGTGAAACATTGCAAGACTACTTCCGTTTTCCTGAAGCGTCTCTCGCATTGCTTGCAGTGAATCGTAGATGAAGGTAACACGTGCATCATCTTTGGGTAATTCATCTAGTATTTCAGAATCAAATATGAATAAAGGCACAACAGGAAACTTGCCGTGCAGGGCTTTGAAGAAACCCACATTGTCATCTAATCTTAAATCACGTCGAAACCAGAACACATTAACTTTATCTGCCATCTATGTTATTTCAAATTATCAATATTATTTTTGCTAATACCTACTGCCTTCATAAAACTACTTCGCTTGAAGCGTAGACATACCACCATCCACACCAATAACCTGTCCTGTAATCCAAGAGGAATCATCGCTCAATAGAAAAACTGCTACTGCTGCTATATCTTCTTCGGTTCCCACTCTTTTCATAGGGTGTCTCTCGCCCATTTTTTCCTTTTTTTCTTCGGAAGAAAGAAGTTTAGATGCCAGAGGTGTATCTGTAAGAGAAGGGGCAATCACATTCACACGAAAGCTAGGTGCGTATTCTGCGGCCAGTGCTTTTGCAAAACCTTCTATCGCACCTTTGGAGGCTGCAACAGTGGTATGGTAGGGCATTCCTACTTTTACTGCGACGGTGCTAAAGAATACTAAGCTTGCCTGCTCCGCTTGTTTTAATTTTGGGATTAATGCTTTAACCACTTTAACAAGGCTAAAGAAATTAAGCTGCATATCTTTTTCAAAATCTGCTAATTTCAGTGCTGCAAAGGGTCTTAAATTAATACTTCCAGGGCAGAAGACAAGTCCGTCAATGGCATCCGGCAGTTTTAGCGTGGCAATTTCATCTTCCATTACATCAAAAGTATGATAGGTAATAGCTTCGGAAATTTGATCACTTGTCCTGCTGGCAACGTGAACGTTATTTGTTTCACTTAATCTATTTGCTATTGCTTGGCCTATTCCGTAAGAACCGCCAATAAGAAGTATATTTTTCATTTATTTTATTTTTCCGAAGAGCTCCTCGAGTTTCATTTTTCTGTACTTAAAAATTTCGTCCAATTTTGGTTTGACTAAGATGGGATGCGCTAGTTGGCCTAACCATCCTAGTGGGACTTTATAGTCTATTATATCTTCCATCTCCACACCTCCATCTATTTCTTTTATAAAATGTTTGTGGTGCCACATTGTATAAGGACCGTATAATTGTTCATCCACAAAATATTCTAGATGTTTAACTTGGGTAATTTCAGTAACCCACTTGGTCTTGATACCCAAAATAGGAGTCACGTTGTATTGAATTATTTGCCCAGCAAACATCGGTCTATCTGCTCCAGAGAGAATCTCAAAGCCCATATCTTGAGGCATAATTGTAGTTAAATTTTTAGGATCTGATAAGAAATCCCAAGCTTCTTGTTTGTTTAAGGGTACGTTTTGTTTTGCGTGAAGCGTATATATTTTCATCTAGGAGAATTGAACTTGATGTAAAAATACAATTTGTCTAAGGTTAATCGTGTAACATTAAACAAACATTAACAGTTGGGCTAGCAACAGTTATCGTCTTTTACAAGTTGGCAACTTACGACAGCAAGAAAGCACCCAAGAATAGGGGCAAAGATATAAATCCACAATCCTTCTACATTTCCGCTCATAATTGCGGGTGCAATAGACCGTGCAGGATTCATAGAGGCGCCTGTAATAGGGCCTGCAAACATGGCTTCAAGGAGTACAATACCACCAATCGCTATTCCTGCAGTGGGTCCTATTTCTTTAGAACCTGTGGAGACATTGATGATAACCACCATCAATAAAAAGGTGAGGAGTACTTCTAGTATGAACACTTTTATATGTGCGATGGCAGGTAATGTCGCCCCTAGGGTTTCCGAAGTAGGGAAGAGATACCATAACAATGCACTCGCTAAAAAGGCTCCTATGAGCTGCACAGTAATGTACGCAGGAACTTCTTTCCAGGGGAATTTTTTCGCGTAGGCAAATCCAATAGTGACCGCTGGGTTTATATGACAACCACTTATATCTCCAAAGGCATAAATCATTCCCATCACGATAAGGCCAAAGGTTATGGCGACACCAGGATGCGTGACAACACCACCAGTAAAGTCATTGATTACCATAGCTCCTGTACCACAAAATACGAGACCAAATGTGCCTATAGTTTCGGCGATGAGACGTTTTTTCATAGTTACAAAAATACGCCTTTTGAACTAGTTTTGGATTTATGAATTTATTAACTGAAAATAAACTTGAATTTGATAAATTCGTACTAATTAAATTAAAAAACAAATCATGAAAAAATTAATGCTTTTTATCGCTGCTGCAGCAATGACTGCTGGAGTAACTGCACAAATAGAAACACCGGCACCTAGCCCGTTTCAGAAAATAGAACAGAAAGTGGGTCTTACAGATGTTACTGTTGAGTACTCAAGACCTTCTATGAAAGGAAGAACCATTTTTGGAGATCTGGTACCTTATAGTAAAATGTGGCGCACAGGCGCAAATAAAAACACAACAATTAGCTTTAGCGAAAGCGTGATGGTTGGTGGGAAAGAAGTGAAAGCTGGAACCTATGCTATCTTTACAAATCCAAATGCAACGAGCTGGGACATATATCTCTACAGCGATAGCGAAAACTGGGGAACACCAGAGAAGTGGGATGACACTAAAGTTGCTGCAATGGTAAACGCACCAGTGCAACCAATGCCAATGTCTGTGGAGTCCTATACTATGTCCTTTGATGACCTTAAAATGAACGGAGCAAACTTAGGGATGCTTTGGGATAATGTATATGTTGCTTTACCAATAGCTACAATGACAGATAAAGCAGTTTCTGCAAGTATTGATCGTGTTATGGCAGGTCCTGGCGCAAATGATTATTACAGTGCAGCAGTATATTACTTAGAAAATGGTAAGGATATTAATCAAGCTAAAACTTGGATTGATACAGCTGTATCTATGCGCGCTGATGCTTTCTGGTACCAGAGACAACAATCTCTTATTTATGCAAAGTCAGGTGATAAGAAAGGCGCAATTAAAGCGGCTAAGTCATCTATGGCGCTTGCAGAAGAAGCAGGTAACGCAGATTACGTAGCCTTAAATATGAAATCATTGAAAGAGTGGGGAGCAATGTAATCCGCAAATTATAATATTAAAAAAGCATCTCAGGTATTGAGATGTTTTTTTTATGTCTTATTATTTGAGAATTAGCTGAAGATTCTAACCCAGCCTTGATTTCAAGGTAAGAATCGTTAAGCCTCTCTTAAGGGAGATGTAGAGGAGGATTAAGTTTGAACTTAAAATAACCGACTGCTTACATTATATTTGTAAGAATAACACTTCATAAATGTTAAAAAGAAGCAATATTCTTAATTATTAAAGGAATTAAGTGTATATTTATCAAACATTAAATCGGGGTGCTTAAGTTAAACAGCTGAGAGAAAATACCCGTCGAACTTCGCGAGATAATACTCCCTGAAGGAATTTGATTAGCAATGGGAACCAAAACTTGAAACGTTTAGTTCCCATTGTTTGTTTGTGCTACTTAGCCCGCTCCCGTAATATCTTCTCAATATCAGCAATTTTCATATTCTTTGCATTAAACATAACGAGCAAGTGATAAAATAAATCTGCAGCTTCATTTTTAAATAAGATGTCATTATCATCCTTTGCTTCAATTACAAGTTCGATTGCTTCCTCCCCAAATTTCTGAATAATCTTATTCATTCCTTTTTTAAACAATGAAACTGTATAAGATGATTCATCGCCTTCTTCCACGCGCTTTGCAATAGTTTGCTCAAGCTCGTATAAAAAGCCGTGCACACTGTTATCGTCAAAACAGTTTTCGGTGCCTTTGTGACACGATGGGCCTTTTGGGTGTACTTTAATTAACAAACTATCCTGATCACAGTCTTCTAGTATGTTTACTACTTCTAGAAAATTACCAGATGTTTCACCCTTGGTCCACAAGCGTTGTTTGCTTCTGCTAAAGAATGTCACTCGTTGTTCTGCTTTCGTCTTTACGTAGGCTTCTTCGTTCATATACCCCACCATTAATACCTGTAAGGTCGCTGCGTTCTGTATCACTGCTGGTACTAGTCCGTTGTCTTTATATTGTAATTCCATAATTTTATTTTCTTACTAAAATGTTATTACTTGATAGATATGCCTTTAAATCGGGGATGGGGATTTCGTTAAAATGAAAAATACTTGCAGCCAATCCTCCTGTTGCTTTTGTTTGTTCAAACACTTCTTTAAAATGATCCATTGTGCCGGCACCTCCAGAAGCAATCACAGGGAGTGAAACAGCTTCAGAAACTTTCTTAACAATATCTATAGAAAAACCATCCTTTGTTCCATCACTATTCATAGAAGTTAAAAGAATCTCGCCACCACCTAAACGTTCTATTTTTTTAGCCCAGGCTACTGTTTTAAGTTCGGTTTTCTTTCGACCTCCGTGCGTATAGACCCACCAGTCACTGTCTTCATATTTGGTATCAATCGCAACCACCAGACACTGACTCCCAAAATGGTGTGCAATGTCGTTTATCAATTCAGGATTCTTTACCGCCGCACTATTAATACTCACTTTATCTGCGCCGGCTTTTACGAGTGCAGCAACATCTTCTACACTGCTAATACCTCCACCAACTGTAAATGGAATATTAATTTCTTTAGCCACTTTAGTAACCAAGGCTACTAGGGTTTTTCGTTTCTCAACGGTGGCAGTAATGTCTAAAAACACTAACTCATCTGCCCCTTCTTTTACATAGCGTTTCGCTAATTCAATAGGGTCACCGGCATCTCTTATGTCTACAAAGTTGACACCCTTTACTGTACGACCATCTTGTATGTCTAAACAGGGTATGATTCTTTTCTTTAGCATAATGCTTCTAATTGTTTCATCGTGATTCTTCCTTCATAAATAGCTTTTCCAATGATGGCTCCTTCACATCCTAATGCTGCTAATGAGTGTACATCGTCAATATGTGCAACACCGCCACTAGCGATTAATTGAATTGCTGATTGTGCCATAATCTCTTTGTATAACGTTTCCGAGGTACCTTCCAGCATTCCGTCTTTAGAGATGTCTGTGCAAATAACAGATGTAATTCCTGCTTGTTCGTAGTCTTTAATAAAATCAATCACGTCAAGTGATGATGTTTCTGTCCAGCCTTGTGTTGCGATTTTCTTGTCTCTACAGTCCGCACCTAAAATAATCTTGTCTGCACCATAGGCTTTAAGCCATTGCAGTACTTGTTCCTTATTTTTTACAGCGATACTTCCTGCTGTTATTTGCTGTGCGCCAGAATTAAAAGCCACCTTAATGTCTTCATTGCTTTTTATTCCACCGCCAAAATCGATCTTTAAGGACGTTTGACTGGCTACGAGCTCAAGTACTTTATAGTTTACAATGCTTTTTGCTTTTGCCCCATCAAGATCCACCATATGCAGGTATTTAATACCGTGTGCTTCAAATTGCTTTGCAACTTCTAGCGGATGTTCATTGTATATTTTGGTTGTGCTGTAATCACCTTTTGTAAGCCTAACGCATTTGCCGTCTATTATATCTATGGCTGGAATGATTCTCATCCGAATGTTTTATTTGATAAATAAGAAGATACAATGCCCTCGCGAGTTACTTCTATTTGATTAATAATTGTTTTTGGGTATTTCATAATTCTAAAAAGTTTTCAAGGATGGTATTCCCTACGCTAGCAGATTTTTCTGGATGAAACTGCGTCGCATAAAAGTTATCTTTCTGCAATGCTGCAGAAAAAGGAATGATATACTCACTTTGGGCGATGGTGTTTTCATTCACATCTGCATAATAACTGTGGACAAAATAAACATCGTCTTCTATCTGGACTCCTTTAAAAAGAGGGCTGTCTAAGGCTGAAAAATTATTCCATCCCATTTGCGGGACGATGTCTGTGGCTGGAAAACGTTTAATTTGGTTAGAAAAAACACCGAGGCATTCTGTATTTCCCTCTTCGCTATGGACGCATAGCAACTGCATTCCCAAGCAGATTCCCAACACAGGATTTTTAAGCTGCGGAATGAGTTGGTCTAAATCGCGCTCCTTTAAATAACGCATAGCGGTACTCGCTTCTCCCACTCCGGGAAAAATAACTTTGTCTGCAGCCTTCAGGAGTTCGGGATCATCTGTGATAATGCTCTCATAGCCTAATCGGGCTACTGCATTCTGAACAGACTGCACATTACCAGCGTTATATTTTATGATCGCTATCATAAGACGCCTTTTGTACTTGGAATGCTAAAGTCTTCCGTTTTTCCTATTGCCATTTTAATAGCTTTTGCCCAAGCTTTAAAGATGGATTCTATTTTGTGGTGCTCATTATCACCTTCTGCTTTGATGTTCAGGTTACACAGTGCCGTATCACTAAAACTTTTAAAGAAATGCATAAACATCTCTGTAGGGAGATCGCCTATTTTTTCTCTTTTAAAATCAGCCTCCCAAACCAACCAAGGTCTCCCGCCAAAGTCAATTGCGGCTTGCGCCAGACAATCATCCATAGGCAATAAAAAGCCATAACGCTGAATTGCTTTTTTAGAACCTAATGCTTGTCTAAAAGCTTCTCCTAATGCCAAGGCAACATCTTCAATGGTGTGGTGTTCATCAATATGTAAATCACCTGTTACCTGCACGTCTAAGTCCATATTCCCGTGCTTAGCAAGTTGCTCTAGCATATGGTCAAAAAAGCCTAAACCAGTGCTGATCTCTTTCTTACCTGATCCGTCAAGATTTAATGATATAGCAATTTTCGTTTCTGAAGTATTTCTATAAACCGTCGCCGTTCTTGGACGTTCTTTTAAAAACTGATAGATTTCCGCCCAATTCCAAGTGCTTAAAACGGCATCTTCGTTTTTGTCACCGATAAAAATTCCTTGTGCTTTTAGGTTGGTGGCTAATGCTATATCTGTCGCGCGATCGCCAATCACAAATGAGTTTGCTAAATCATAATTCCCGTGAATGTATTTATGCAATAAACCTGTTCGCGGTTTACGCGTAGGCGTATTATCTGCTGGGAAGCTCTTATCTATTAAGATTTCAGAAAAGGTGATGCCTTCATTTTTAAAGGCTTCTATGAGTTTATTTTGTGCTGGCCAGAAGGTATCTTCTGGAAAGGAGTTTGTCCCTAAGCCGTCTTGATTGGTCACCATCACCAATTCATAATCTAGCTCTGTAGCAATTTTAGAAAGGTTAGAAAACACACCTGGATAGTAGGTTAGTTTTTCCAGACTATCTAGTTGATAATCGATGGGAGGCTCTATGGCAAGCGTGCCGTCACGGTCTATAAATAATACTTTTTTCATATGGAAAGGGTATGGAGGGCGTTGATTAATTGTTCGTTTTCTTCAGGTGTTCCCACGGAGAATCGCAGGCAATTATTAATTTGTTTACTTCTGTTTCGTACGATAATCTTCTGTGCCGTAAGTGCATTATACAGAGCATCTGCATCGGTCACTTCGGCTAAAATGAAATTAGTTACCGATGGATATTGTTTTAAAACTAATGCATTTTTATTTAAAGCTACTTTCAATTTTTCTCTTTCTGAAATAATCATTTCTTTTTGAGACTCGTACACATCATTCGCTTTAAGCGTTGCAAGAGCAGCTGCTTGGTTCAAACCACTTACGTTATAAGGAGGTTTTACTTTATTAAAATAGCCAATGATTTCTTCACTTGCATACCCTATTCCCACGCGCGCTGAAGCTAAGCCGTACGCTTTACTCAAGGTTTGCATCACAATGATGTTAGGGCAGGAAGTCAACCATTGATTGAAAGAATCTTCTGTGCTGAAATCAATATAGGCTTCATCGATTAAAACGATTCCGTTAAAACCTGTGATGAGGTGTTTCATTGCGTTGCGGTCCAGTAAATTACCCGTTGGGTTATTGGGAGAACACAGTATTAATAATTTTATGTCTGTGTTTTCTAGGGCTTTTTTAGTAGCAGCAAGATCAATATCAAAGTGATCTGTAAGTGGCACTTTTACTAAAGCTACATTATTAATAGCAGCAGAAACCTCATACATACCATAGGTAGGAGTGAGGATAAGTGCTTTGTCTTTCTGTGGTTCACAAAAAACACGAAAGGTGATATCGATAATTTCGTCACTTCCATTTCCTATAAATAGATTGGCTTCGGAAACGTTCTTCC
The DNA here is from genome assembly GCF_047730165.1 of Patiriisocius sp. Uisw_047. Taxonomy (GTDB): domain Bacteria; phylum Bacteroidota; class Bacteroidia; order Flavobacteriales; family Flavobacteriaceae; genus Patiriisocius. Next base: position 2,840,832 of record NZ_CP159834.1, on the reverse strand, counting down.
ATTGAGAAACTTGCTTCTTTAGCTGGCGCTGATAAGGATCTGGATACCGATTTAAATTCCCGAAAGGATTTTCATTGGCATCAAGAAAAATACCTTCCAATCCGTCAAATTCGTCGCGCGCACTCGAGTAGCCTTTTAAGGCTGCAATACTTGGGCGAACTAATGTAGAAATGTTATTCATCTTCTAAAGCTTTTAGTCTCAACGTAACTGCGTTTTTGTGCGCAATTAAATCTTCTGCCTCTGCCATCAACTCAATAGCAGGGCCTATGTTTTCAATCCCTTCTTTGCTTAACTCCTGAAATGTGATTTCTTTGGTAAAACTACCAAGAGTTACACCGCTGTAATTCTTCGCAAAGCCAGCAGTGGGAAGGGTGTGGTTTGTTCCGCTGGCATAATCTCCTGCACTCTCGCAGCTATAGTTTCCTATAAATACCGAGCCTGCATTTTCTATTGCATCCAACCAGTTTTCCGCTTTTTCTGAAGCTAAAATTAAATGCTCTGGTGCATATTCATTGCTATAATCGATGCATTCTTCAATGGTTTCAAATAAGATTGCTTTGCTGTTTTCTAATGCTTTTGTCGCAATATCCTTGCGTGGTAATGCTGCGAGCTGTATTTCTAATTCTACTAAAGTTTCCGAGGTAATACGGGCATTGTTGCTTACTAATATCACTTGACTATCTGGGCCGTGTTCTGCCTGCGACAATAAATCTGAAGCTATAAAAGCAGGGACTCCGGTTTCATCTGCAATGACTAAAACTTCACTAGGGCCGGCTGGCATATCTATCGCAATACCTTCTTGTTGCACTTGTTGTTTTGCAGTGGTTACATAAGAGTTTCCGGGGCCAAATATCTTATACACTTGGGGAACAGATGCTGTTCCATATGCCATGGCAGCGATGGCTTGTGCACCGCCCAATTTGAAAATTGTGGTGACTCCTACCAATTGGGCTGTGTAAAGAATTGCTGGGTTTATATTCCCGTTGCGATCCGGTGGTGTGCAAAGGACGATCTCTTTGCAGCCTGCTATAGTTGCTGGAATACCTAGCATTAATACCGTCGAGAATAGGGGGGCGCTTCCACCAGGAATATATAAACCAACCTTTGAAATGGCTCTGCTCTCTTGCCAGCAGTTTACACCTTTTGTGGTTTCTATTTTTTGTATCGTTCGTTCTTGCGCTTTGTGAAAGGAGGTAATGTTTGACTTTGCTAATTTGATTGCCTTTTTTAATGCTTCGGAAACCTTTGCGGTTGCTTCAGAAATTTCCTCAGAAGTTACTTTCAACTGAGTCAACTGGGCTTTGTCAAATTTTTGAGTATACTCCTTAAGTGTCTGGTCACCTCCATCTTTTACATTGCTTAAAATGTTAGCGACCGCTGAAACGATATCCTGATTATTCTCAATAGGTCGCCTGCAAAGGCTCGCCCAATTTGTCTTTGAGGGTTTTTTATACTGTTTCATTACAAGACCATTTTATCAATAGGAACAATGAGAAGGTCTTCTGCTCCAGCTAATTTTAACTGGTCGATCACCTCCCAAAATTGGTTTTCTTCAATCACACTGTGTAGCGAACTCCAGCCTTCTTTGGCTAAGGGTAAAATAGTGGGGCTTTTTAAAACCGGCAGTATGCTACTTACAGCTTCTATTTTATCATTAGGAACATTAAGCAGAATGTACTTCGATTTTTTAGCGCGTTGCACCGCTTGGATTCTAAAGAGTAATTGATCTAATAATTGCTGGGCGTCTTTTGTTAATGTTGGCGATTTTGCTAATACTGCTTCAGATTTTAAGACTACTTGTGTTTCTTTTAATCCGTTTTTAAATAAAGTGCTACCAGAACTCACTATGTCAAAAATACCTTCTGCAAGACCAATGTTTGGCGCAATCTCTACCGAGCCAGATATTACGTGCAAGTCTGCTGTTACGTTATTTTTATCTAAATACGTTTTAAGTGTATTAGGGTAGGAGGTAGCAATTTTTTTACCCTCAAAATAGTGGATGTCTTTTACTTCAACCCCTTTTGGCACTGCTAAAGAAACGCGACATTTAGAAAAACCTAAACGTTCTACGACCGTAACATTTTTCTCTTTTTCAATGAGTAGATTTTCACCTACAATAGCGATGTCTATAACGCCATCTTCTAGGTATTGTGGAATGTCTGAGTTACGCAGGTAATAAATTTCTAAAGGAAAATTACGTACGGTTACTTTTAATTGATCACGACCGTTATCTACAGAGATACCGCAGTCTTTTAGTAATCTTAGCGAGTCTTCATTGAGTCTTCCGCTTTTTTGAATGGCAATTTTTAATGGTTTCATTACTTTGATTTTTAAATTGATCTGAGTAATGGAAAGGAAGTTTATAAAAATAAAAAACCCGTCTCAATACTCAGACGGGTTTCATAATATATTATAACATATACATATCACTTCCTGCTGGCCTGAGGGCTAGAGTGTAAATGATGATGATGTAATTGTGTATTCATTTTTTTTTTGTTAAGCAAAATTACTTTCTTTTTTCTGAATCGTGAAGTATTGATTGTAGTTTAACATATAATTATAAATTTAATGAAGTTCGATTGTATCTATCAATAAGCTAAATGTTTCTTTCTTTTTGTTTCCTATAAGAATCGCAAATTCAGAAATCGATGTTTTATCAAAATTATTAATGTTTAGTTGACGCCCTCTAAATTGAGGTTTCATTTCTTTTAAAGGAATTTTTATTGTTTCCCAATCACCAGACGTTTTTGCAGTAAAGACGTAAGAATAGTAGGTGTTTTCTGTATTTTTTACTCTAAACTGATACTTCTTTCCATCTCCCTTGAGCTTTATGTGAAGTTCTGTTTTTTCTGAAACACTAATAGTATTAAAATTATAGCGAATAGAAGCAAACCCTCCATTGTTTTCTAAACGAACCAGTCCACTAAAGACTGCGTGTCCTTCTTCATTAATAACTAAACTGCTGTCTGAGATACCGCCCATGACACCGTCATTAACGACATACCAATTAGAAAGATCACTTGATGTGTTAAAATTAAAAAGAGGTGTGTTCACAAAGAAGAATATTAGAATGAATAATGCTTTCATTTTTCAAAGATAATCACACGAAGAGTGAATAGAAATTATTTAATAAAACATTAACCGTGAATGGTTTCCTGTTTTCCATAGCCCTTGATAATTTTTCCTTCAAAAGCGACTAAGTCTTGCCAGCGTTTTTCTACATCTAGGTCTTTCCCGTACTTTCTGGCAAATCCTAAAAAGGTTGTGTAGTGTCCTGCTTCGCTTATCATTAATTCGCGGTAGAATTTTGATAATTTTTCATCTTTGATACGTTCGCTTAATAACTTGAAACGCTCACAACTTCTGGCTTCAATCATTGCGGAGAACAATAATCTATCTACCATGGCTTCGGTTCTTGTTTTGTTTCCGCCTTCTCGAGTAAATTTGAATAACTGATTCACATAGTGATCTTTACGTTCTCTGCCTAGTGTATAACCACGTTCTTTTATAATATCGTGTACCATCTGGAAATGCTCTAACTCTTCTTGGGCAAGCTTTATTAGTTCTGTTACGAGCTCTTCATGCTCGTTGTTGAGGGTAATAATGGTGATGGCATTTGTTGCTGCTTTTTGCTCACACCAAGCATGATCTGTTAAGATTTCTTCAAGATTACTTTCTACGATGGTAACCCAACGTGGATCTGTTTCTAGTTTAAGGTGGAGCATGGACATAGGAATATAATTTTTACAAAGGTAATACCCTTTTTACTTTTTTATTACTTTTTGAGAAGTGACACCAGTGGCGGTCGTGACTTCAAAAATATAGACGCCTTTTGACAAATGTGAAATGTTTATCGTTTGATTTGTTGTTGCTGGCGCATTCTGAATTTCGTTTATTTGCTTTCCGTCAAGTGAATATATGGAGAGCGACGTCCAATCATCGGGCTGCACCGTAACGATGTCTAGAGCTGGGTTAGGGAAAATTAGAGCTAGGTTTGATTGTGCTAGATTAACTGTAGATAATACACTACCATCCGTTTCAGATCTTTGATACCAAATTTTAAGGGTTCCTGTGCGTGTGTCACCCCAAGTAGTATGGACTAATTGTTCTACTAGTTGTACACTCATAAAATCGTTACCAGCTTGGGCTAATAAGGCATTGTATGCCACGGTTTGATCTGTAATTTGAAAATTGGGTTGAAATGTATCAGAACCATTTGGTCTATAAGCAGCCCATATTTCGGAAGCTGTTTCATAACCACTTTCTGATGCGTTTCGTCTATCTCGCCAAGTGACAATTAAGTCGCCTTGATTATTAAAATCTGCCCAAACCAAATCTTGCATTCTATCATTTGCCAAAGGATCATCATTGATGCGTGATGAAACAGACCAAGTTTCTCCAGCATCTAACGTTTCCATAAAGTAAATGTCTAGATCTTCATTGATATTGGAAGGATAGAAGAAGGCTAGGTGGTTGGTGTCTGAAGGGTCTTCTCGTAACAAGTACCCCTTTTTAGGTAGCGGATCATTATTAGAAAAAGTCTCATTTGAAGCGAATACGGTTTGATAGTTAAAAGTAGTACCGCCATCGCTGCTTGATGCAATAATGTATTGCGCCATTGTATTCTGCGAGAAGACAAAAGAAGGATAGACCGCATAAAACACCCCATTTCCCTGAACCGCAGGCGTTGGCATTGGTGCAGTAATTAAATCTCCCGAGCGCCAATTTGCACCGTCTAATGTAGAGAAGGTAAAACTATTGCCGCCATCTGTAGATGTGGAGATAAATGGATGGTATTCTGGTGCTGCTTCTTTGGCATTCATAGAAGTGATGTAGATGTTTCCCGCGGTACTTGTGCTGCTTCTATCTACTGTTATCCATGGTCTGTCTATTATTTTCTGTGCTGGCATTTCATTTATATTAAGCACTTCTTGAGGTGTGTTAAAACTGAGCCCACCATCTGTAGACCTACTCATTTGAATACCACCAGCAAGCGGATCACCATCAGAACCTGTCCAGTCTATGTAGGCAATAAGTACGTCTCCATTAAGATTAAAAGCGATCGAAGGGTCTGCAGATGTAAAACCAGTTTGTACGTGCGCTAAGTTTGTTATCGTTGACCAAGTAACACCGGCGTCAAAACTAGCTCTTACTTTAATTTTAATGTTTTGAGCAGCGTTTACAAAACCCATCCAGGCAACAACCAGATGATTTGGATTTTCTGGATTCGTTTTTAGGTAAGGTTCTCCCTCAAAAAATGCACCCGTAGAGAGGCTAACATCTTCTTGAGACTTCATAAGTGCTGGAGCCATAAAGCAGAGCAGTAAACACATCCATTTTATCATAGTGCGATATAAATTTATTTTATGTTATTTAGTGATTCGGATCTCTTAAGCTTTTCTTTACTTTGGAATATTATATACATACTATTCTTCTTCGTAAAAAACAATATTCGCTTCAAACTCCATGGCTGCAAAATCATGTATTTCAATGAAATACTTTGACGTTAAAATCTCTACCATATTTGGGTCTAACATTTTAAATTTCCATATTACTTTTGCTGCTTCTTTAAATTCAACTTCGCCACTCAACTCATCGTGGTACAATCTATTGATAATATTACCTTTTACTAATCCGACATTCAAGGCTTTTACTACAATCTCTTTATTTAATTGTGGTAAGACCCCAGAAGCGGAAGTCATAGCGACTGTAATTATCGAAGCCTCTGTATTCGGGAATTTGCCATTATACGCTTTGTAAAGTAATTGGTTAATATTAAAGAGGTCAAAATGTAAAGCGGGATCAGAATAATCTTCAGCCACTTTGTCTCCTTGCATTTCGTGTGATAAGTTCTGGATTTGTCCTTGGCTTAAATGGTCACTTAATTTATATGCTAATACAACTTCAGCTGCATGCTCTGGTAAAAGGTCAGTGATGCATAATTGTAAATATTCTAGTGCGTCATTTTCTGGAATCTGAGCGGCATCTTCATAGTCAAATTCCTTTAATAGGTTTATATAGTCTGCAGTTGTCCAGTAATTTTCTAATTGATTTACTGTCTTAACAGCGTTAATGGTAAGGTGTAATTTCATTGCTGTAAATTTTATTGGAATGTACTGTTATTAATGAAGTTGCAACCTTATGAATTGTTAAAATTTCAGAAGTAAAAATGTGTTAAACGAGGTTTGTCAATTTTCTTAAGAACCCAATAATATCAATACGACGTAATTTTCGGATGTTTTTTTTAGTAAGCCCTCGTTTAATTAGTTGCTTTTTTTATTATTCAATTAGTTTATTAACGTTTTAATATCTTTGAGAAGTTTGAGCATTGTGGCATCTTCAGTACCATCATAGATTCCTCTTATTTGCTTTTTCTTATCGACTAAAATAAAGTTTGGGGTATGGATAAAATCTTGCAGGCCTCCGTCTCCTTGATCTGCTGCAGCAAAATAGCTTCTTCTTGCTAACTCGTAAATATGTTTTTTATTTCCAGTAGTCACATTCCATCTTGAATCTATAACACCTTTGTCTGTTGCATATTGTTTTAATATCGCCACGCTATCAATATCTGGTGTTACCGAGACTGATAAAAACATGATGTCATCATTTTTTAAAAACTCCCGCTGAAGTACGGCCATATTAGCTGTCATTATTGGACAGATACTTAGACACCTTGTAAAAATGAAATCTGTCACATAGATTTTATCTTTATAATTTTCTTGTGTGATGGTCTCTCCGTTTTGATTGATTAAACTAAAATCTGAAACAATGTGATTTTCATTTTTGTTTTGTAAACTTTTAGCGACTAATTCTGGGTTGATATCTGAAGGATTGTAAATAGGTAACTCATTTGATGTAGCTACAGAAGCGTTATACAAAAAGAACAATACAACCGTTAAAGTTAAAATGAGAACAACTGTGACCTTGTTGTTTTTTAGAAAAACCATATAACTATTTTTTATAATGGAGTGATAAAACGAAAAGCCTACAATACTGAATCGTCTATAGCAATATCTGCATCTTTCCAAGCTGCAGCGAACTCATTTTTTATACGAGTAGCTTCTTCGTTTTTCCCTTGTGCCATCAGACTTTTATAGAGCCCCATTAGAGACCAACCATTTTGTCTTAGGATCGCTAAGTCTTCTTTGTAAATAGTTTCAGCAGCTTCATAATTCCCAGCTTTGAATAATATAGAGCCTAGGTTTTGTCTCGTGGGTATGTGCCAAGCGGCGGGTTCTGTGTATGTTAATCCATCTTCAAATACTACAGCGTTTTGAAGATGCGCTATCGCCTCTGGAATATTACCTCTCAATGCTTCCAATTCTCCAGAAACAACCTCGAAGGCTATATTGGCCACATGAATCGATGCGTTGTTTGATGTAGCTATTAAGGTTTCTAATTCAGGATCCTTTTTAAGGACTTCTATGGCATCTAATTCTTCTTGTGCTTCATTGATATTCCCTTTTCTAATAAAAGCAATACCTCTGGCATAATGACGTATTAAGGCGAGATGTTTTATTTTTGAGTTAGGTGCTGGAATGGTTAAGATTTCATTCCACTTACCAAACCGGGTATATGCTAGCATTGGTGTTGACGCAAAATTTTGTAAAAAGGTCATTTCTAAAAATTCTCCAAGGGGTACTTTTTCTGCTGTCTTTTTTGCAGCATCAATCGCAATATCACTAGCCCCTAGTAAACTAGCGGAAGACCATAAAAAATGAATGTTATGAGGATAATAGCCCAGTGGATAGAGTCCCTGTGCATAACATTGAGATATGTATTCTTCGTCAGCTAAAATTGCTTTTTGGTTTGTAGTAACGGCATCTTTATATCTTCCTACTCTAATGTATATATGAGAAGGCATATGCACAATATGTCCAGCACCAGGCATCAGAGAAGCTAATTTATCAGCACTTTCAACACCCATATCTGGATAGGGGAGTTCAACCATATGAATGTAATAGTGATGACCGCCAGGGTTTTCTGGTTCAAGTACCATCGCTTTTTCAAGTGCGGCTTTTGCTTCCTTTATGTTAGGTGAAGGGTTTCCGTCCTTATCCCAATAATCCCAAGGAACCGTGTTCATTGCAGCGGCAGCATATAAGATTTGCAGGTTTGCATCGTTTGGGAATGTATTTATAACCTGAGCCATTTCCTGCAAGTATGCCATATTCAACTCAGCAATATCTGCGTTAAGGTCTTCACTGTATCTAGCAGATAATGCTTCTATTAGTGCTTGTTCTTTTACACTTGCTTTTGATGCCAATTGTTTTGCTTTCGCGATTGCTTCATTAATTTTAATCTTGCGTTCTGCAGGTGGGAGTGGGTCGTTTATATTTGGTCCAAGCGCAAAGGCTTGTCCCCAATAGGTCATGGCCGAGTTAGGATCCAATCGCGACGCCTCCATAAACGAGCGATGCGCTTCTGCGTGATTAAAAGCATATGATAGCTTTACGCCTTGATCAAAAAATGCTTGTGCTCTTTGGTTGTCAGTGCCAATAGAAAAATGAAGATTCCCTAGATTATCAAAAAGGGGCGAGATCTGTTTTGTGGTATCTACAGCTCCTAATAAAAATTTAGCCGAGGTACATTTTACAAAATTCATTGCGAGTTTAGGCCCGGGTGATGGTGTAGATTTAACCTGCTCGTTTATGCTGAAATAAACTACAATAGATATAAAAATAATGATAGTTAAAATGATGTTTCCTTTTGATTTCATAATCTATAGTTTTTAAAGTAGATGATTATTATAGTTACAATGTGATGATCAGAAAAACGGTTTCGTATTTAAAGGTAGTTAAATATTCCCGCGAAATTTTAAATTGAATACTTGTTTTAACTATTTTATTTATAGCTTGTTATGAGATATTTCTATTCATTATTTAACTCTTTACAGCATATGTTTTGGTTAGGGAGCTAAGCGGATTCAAAGGCTAGTACATTTCAACATTAATAAAGTACACTTTATCTATTTGTCGATAAAAAACGCCGTTACTCTTTTAATCTATGTTCTGGGTTATGTAACGGGTAATGCATGGAAAAAAAGGATTTTACTTACAAACTAGGATTAATTAATTTAATTTTATTCATAATTAATCTTTTAACCAATTAAAATAATCAAAACAATGAAATTAATGAAATTAACGCCAATTCTAGCAATGCTAGTAATTGGACTTTTGTCAAGCTGCGAGGCAGAGACGGAATCGGAAGAAAACTTGGTGGCAAATAGTCTTATCAACATAGGCGCAGCACCAGTAAATCTTGGTGCTGCTAAGGGTTTTGCGATACTTTCAAAATCAGGAATTACTAACGTTCCACCATCTGCCATTATAGGAAATGTTGGGACAAGTCCAATTACAGGGGCTGCTCTTTTATTAACATGTCCAGAAGTTGATGGGTCAATATATACAGTTGCCGCTGCAGGACCACTTCCTTGCAGAGAGCCTAACGCTCCATTGCTTACAACAGCTGTGCTAGATATGCAAGCTGCATACACAGATGCTGCAGGACGAACCACTACTCCTGGGAATACAAATATAGGAGCTGGTGTTATCGGAGGAAATCAACAATTTCCACCGGGAGTTTATAAATGGACAGGTACACTTGTTGTTGCATCTGACATAATACTAGTAGGCGATAACGATGCAAGTACAAATGATGTATGGATATTTCAAGTTGCAGGAACTTTTAATATGAGCTCTGCAGCTAGAATCAAAAAGACCCCTGGCGTTAAAAATAAAAATATTTTCTGGCAAGTAGGAGGCGCGGTTACTTTAGGTACTACAAGTAAATTTAAAGGAACCTTATTAGGAGCTACTTCAATTGCTGTGCAAACGGGAGCTGACGTAAAAGGAAGGTTGCTTGCACAAACAGCAGTAACGTTACAAATGAATACAGTTAAAAATCCATCAGCTTCTGCTTCAACACCACCAGCACCACCAACACCAGCTGTAATGGCACCCGTAGAGCTTGGTCTAGCTGGAGATTTTGCGATTCTTTCAAAATCAGGAATTACTAATGTTCCACCATCTTACGTTACAGGAAATGTAGGAACAAGTCCTATAACGGGTGCTGCACTATTATTAACTTGTAATGAAGTTGATGGATCAATATTTACAGTTGCTGCTGCAGGACCGCTTCCTTGTAGAGAAATTGATGCTCCACTATTAACATCATCTGTACTTGCTATGCAAGCTGCATATACAGATGCTGCAGGACGCTCGAACCCTAAGGAACTAAATTTAGGAGCCGGCGTTATCGGAGGAAATTTGCTAACACCAGGGCTATATAAGTGGACCAGTACCCTTGTGATTGCATCCGACATAACACTTATCGGTAATTCGACTGACGTATGGATATTTCAAGTTGCAGGAACTTTTAATATGAGTTCTGCCGCAGGAATTCATTTAGCTGGAGGCGCAAAAGCCGAAAACATTTTTTGGCAAGTGTCAGGTGCAGTAACACTTGGTACCACAAGTCATTTTGAAGGAACCTTATTAGGGGCAACGTCAATTGCTGTGCAAACAAATGCATCTGTAAACGGAAGGTTACTAGCACAAACAGCGGTAACACTGCAAAAGAATACGGTCACTAGACCAGTATTAAGTATTTAATACTCAGGATTACCTACCGTTTTAAGTGCAACTCTACTCTCATAACAGCGTGATAGGGCTTATTACAATTTTTAAAATCAGATACGAGCATTTGCTAGTATCTGATTTTTTTATATACGATGGATTTATAGCTTATGAATAAGTGCAACGGGCTATAGATAAAGAGTAGTTCGAGTGTAAAAAATTAAGGAGCAACAAAAGTTGGCCTTTAACCTCAGTTTGTTAATATTTATTACATAGCAAATTATAGACCCTTTGAAAATTAGTCAGCGCTTTTTTAAAGAGCGCACTTACATTGTGTCTGACAATTTTATAAAGCAAAATCAGATTTAAAAAAACAGAACATTCTTGCATATGTTATTCTAGACTTCATCTTTTAACAATTGAATGTCACGCTTTCGTCGCGCCTTTGGAGTGAAATAGCTAAAACATTGCCTTTGAGGGATGTATACTTACTTATCCTCCTTTAATCGTTAAAATGTGTCTTTTGTCTATTAATCGATGATTAAGACTATGTAACAAGTTCAGAGTGAATTAATAGTAATTTAACTACATATCATTAACATTTAGACTACGTTTGTATAGTATATATCTTGTGCAATTAAAAAAACCTAATAATACACATTATGAAAACATTTAAATTAATCCCAATACTTGCCCTGTTAATTATTGGAGTCTTGTTCAGCTGTGAATCAGAGAATGAAACTTTTGATACTATGGATGCAGATAATGTAGCTGATAACACTGCAAGCACTTTAAACCAAAATCCAAATAAAGTAGACCTTGGTGAGGCTGGAAAGTATGCAATACTTTCAAAATCAGGAGTAACTAATGTTCCACCGTCTGCAATCACTGGTGATATGGGTGTGAGTCCTATTGCTCAGACTGCTATCACGGGATTTGCTCTATCTCTTGATTCATCCGGTACATTTGCAACATCATCTCAAGTTAGTGGTAAAATTTACGCTGCGAGTGCTGCAGCCCCAACTCCATCAGAGCTTACATTATCTGTATTGGATATGCAAGCTGCATATACAGATGCTGCAGGACGTACTAATCCCGATTTTCTAAATTTAGGGGCTGGAAATATAAGCGGACTAACACTAGATCCAGGACTTTATAAGTGGACAACCGCCCTGTTGGTTACAACGGACGTAACGATAAAGGGTGATGCAGATGATGTATGGGTCTTTCAAGTTGCAGGAACTTTTAATATGAGTTCTGCCGTTAGAATTAACTTAGCTGGAGGTGCTAAAGCAAGTAACATCTTTTGGCAAGTCTCAGGTGCAGTTACGCTAGGTACAACAAGCCATTTTGAGGGAATCTTATTAGGGGCAACTTCAGTTGCTGTGCAAACAGGAGCATCTGTAAACGGAAGGTTACTAGCACAAACAGCGGTGACATTGCAAATGAATACGGTTACAGAACCAGCATCAACAACAGTGGCCATTGGCGATTTAATAGATGGCGGTGTTGTATTTTGGGTAAATCCAGATGATAATACTCACGGCTTGGTATGTGCTATGTCAGATTCTGCAACAGAGGTAGAATGGGGTTGTTTTGGTATAGATTTACTAAATGTTCCAAATGTTGCTTATAATAATGGTAATCCTATGGGTCCTGGTGCAGAAATAGGATATGGTGAGAGTAATACTAATTTAATATTAGATGATTGTTCTGGTGCACCTGCAGCCACAGCTGCTGGTTCATTAGGTGACGGATGGTTTTTGCCGAGTATAAATGAGTTACAAGAAATGTATGTACATAAAGAGATTTTAGAGGCAGTCTCGGGCTTTAATGCCTTTTCTGATGACTGGGGATACTGGAGTTCTACGGAGTACGATGACGATTACGCGTGGCTACAGTTTTTCATCTATGGTGGTCAGTACGACTCCAGTAAGTGCGTCGCAAACTACGTGCGTGCAGTTCGAGCTTTTTAACTATTTAGTTATTTATCAATTATAAAATATAAGCCGCGTGAGCGGCCAAGTTTAAAAATTAAAAACCTCAAGCAATTTGCTTGGGGTTTTGTGGTTTGTTGCAGTGTTGTTCTACTCATAAGATTGCTTCTTTGCACTGCGTTTCAATCGGAATGACGCAACGTAACCGGTCATTGCGAGGTTTTATAATAACAGAGTAACCGGTTGTTTTGTTGTTAATATTCATTTAACTGGAGGCGCTAAAGCAAGTAACATTTTTTGGTAAGTAAGGTGCGGTAACACTTAGCACAAACAGCAGTATCTCTGCAAAAGAATACGGTCACGAACAACTAATTACTGGATAGTATTTAATGCCTCAGGATTACCTGATGTGGTAGGTGTAACCTCTACTCTCATAACAACGTGATAGCGCTTATTACAATTTTTAAAATCAGATACGAGCATTTGCTCGTATCTGATTTTTTTTGAGTCTACTACTGGATGTATGAGCTGATACTAATCTTGCAGGTCAACAGCCATTGCCGACTGTATTAAAATAAAGTCTAATCTCCAATGATCAGCTATATAGAAGTAAAGGCAAGGTGTGGAAGTCTCATTAATAAGAAGGTAAATCAAACAAGCATTTGAAATAAACTTACCGTTGCATTTTGATAATGAGCTGGTAGTCCATTTGTGTTTTTTAATTCTGATAATCCTAAGAAGTCAAATCCGCTTTTTTTATAGTGATTGATTAATCCAAAATTTTCACCAACAGTGTCCATCCTTACATATTTTTTATTATTCGTTTTTGCATAAAGCCTAGACCATTTTACAATTTCTTTTACTAAATGTTGACCTCTAAAATCTGGGTTTGTAGAAATGCGATGGATATAAATTGAGGGCTCTTGATTTCTTTTGAGCCAAATTTGTGGATCACTTTCTGCAGTAGCCCACACACAAGCGATTTTATTGTCGATTACAATTTTCCATTGTCTCTTTTCATTTATTTCTTTTTCAACTAATTCTCTATCAAAATCAGGCCACGGAACGGCAGATTTCATTTTTTGAAAATCAGTTGCTTTTTTGTAAAGGCAGAATATAGTATCTATATCTTTAACGGTGCTATTCTGTATTTCCATATGGGCTATTTGCTTTGTTTTAAGTAGTTCTTATTTTTCAAGTAAGAATTTCCTGTATTGATTTCTTTGCTGACAGTGCCGCAGCGTGAACAGAAACCCAATCTTCACCATCCGTATATGCGCCTCCAGCAAAATATATTTTGCCCGCTATAGATTCGCCAAGTTTCCTTACTGTATCCTCATCCGCATTATCTGTCATGTATCCTGCTTTGATGAAGGGTTCATTATCCCAATCTTGAGTAATATGTTTTACATAGTTAAGAGTTGCTTGATTGGAATAAAGTTCGTCTAATTCATATAAGATAAAATCTCTTAAGGCATCATCAGATAAAGAAGTAAAATCGAGTGCTGGTTTCCCAACGACAAATAAACCTAGAATATTTTTAGTACTGTCTTGACCATAAGCTGCATCATAATAAATCTTTTCGCCATCACTTTCTGGAGTGATATCAAACTCGTAATTGTCATCATAAAATTTTTCAGAGAATTCAAAAAACGCCTTAAAACCCTCCCAAATAATGGTGTCACTTATGGCGTTACTTTTACGTTGTGGTAAGCTTGGAACAAAGCTAATATCTCCATCTTGAAGAATTTTTAGTGGAACAGAAACAATAACTTTATCGGCTATTTGCTGTCCATTTTGAGTTGTAACTACAATCTGATCACTAGAATAATCAATAGATTGGGCTATTGTATTAAATGAAATTTTATCAATAACGGATGGAACGATGTATTGTTCAAAGAAGTTGAACCAAGAAGAATTAACAAATTTTCGGTCAGGAGCATCTGCAATAGTTTCTATGTTTACTGAAATATTAGAGTCATTTACAATCTCTTGAAAGATGCCTTTGTTTGTTTCTAACCATTCTGCTCCTAATGGAATTGGGAAATCGGCAAAATCAGTATTAATTTTCATTCGGCCGCCATATACTGAAGAAGCTTCTATTATTTCAAAATCAACACCTTGTTGTTTGAGTAAATAACCAGCCGCTAATCCGCCTGCACCTGCGCCAATGATTAATACTTTTCCATAAAATTCGGTAGGAGTAGAGTCATCTGTATTACACGATAATAAGGTGGCTTGAAAAGGAATGCTTATTCCAAAAAGGGCGCACATTTTTATAAATTCTGTTCTTTTCATTTTCATGTTTTTTATTAACTCACAACTTCGATGTTCGAGGAATTTCCGGAAGAAAAAAAGAAACTAACTAAGGAGCAACTCTATAAACTACGCTAGTAATTTTTTATCTGTGTTGATATTTATAACTGCAACCTTCTATGCAAAGTGGACCGCTAGTAGGTGTGAGGATAAAGTTATCATTATATAATTCTAAATCATAAGTGATCAACCCGTCTTCGTTTTGTGCCATTGGGTTAAAATCAAGACAGGAATATTCCATTATTAATTTGTTTTCTTCTATCATGAAATTACCATTACTACATTCAGGATATCTATCTGAAGAAAATGTTCTGTCTTCAAAGAAATTGATTTCTTCGCCATTTTCAATATCTACCCAATATTGCGGTCCACCTGAACTAATAAAAGCTTCGGTCTGTTTCCAATTACCCAAGATTGAAGATGCGTCTGCCATTTTTGGCATATCATCATTAATACATCTTGTAAAAAGCATAGCTCCCAAAATTATAAGTAAACTTAATTTTACAATTTTCATAACCTTAAATTAAAAACTCCTTTTTGAGATAAGTTTATATTTGGTAACATGCTTATAACTCATCAAGGATGACTTTTTATCCTTCGTTTTGCAACCTCATTTTTAATAAATCTGGTTGAAACCCTATTTTTTTATAAGCGTTTGTCGCACTTTCGTTCTTAGCATATACATCTAATTGAATTTCTAGTATCCCTCTACGCTTAGCCCATTCAATTAACTTTTTAGTGATTTCTCCATTTATACCTTTTCCTCTATGTTGAGGGGACACAAACATAAAACCCAAATAAGCAAATTGTTCAGGCTTGAAATAGGGTTTAGAATTCTGAATTTGTGCATAGCCAGAACCAATAATTTCTTCATCAATTATAGCGACTAATACGTGTGTGTCTTTTTGTAAAATGAGTTCTTTTAAATCGTAATATGTAACAGGGTTCTTTTTTATGTTTGAAGCGAAAGGTCGCTCAAATTCAATAATTTCTTGTTCAAATGTTTTTAAGATAGGTAAATCTTCTAGTACTGCTTCTCTTATTATTGCCATTAAAATTTCTTGTTGTTTCTGGGTTTACTGCTCATAATACTTCTTTTCATTGACGACAATAGTTGTCAATTCTACCGTGTAATTGTCTGGATCTTTTATGTAAATCGAGTGAAAATAATGATGATTTTTAATATTGAAGTCTAAGCTGATTGCAGTGAAACGCTTTTTAGCTTTTTCAAAATTCTCCTTATTTACGTTAAACGAAAAATGGTCAATTCGGATATTTTTAATTAGTGTGTCTGTCACTTTGTTATTAAAATTTGAAGGAAATAACGCAATACCATATTTATTGGCTAGCATAAAAATAGGGGAGTTTCCCCATTCAGGTAATTAATGTTTTTAGAGTCCAAAGACTTCTTCGTGCCATTTTACAGATGCCTTCATATCTGTTACACGAATGGCTACGTGGTCCAAAAATTCAATTGCTATAGCATCCTTTTTATTCGTCATTTTTCAAATGAGAGATAACGTCTCCTTTATAAACCGTGTGCTTCGTTTTAAAGAAGATCGTCTTAACAGGATGTTATTTTTTAGTGTGAATATACAGAATTTTTGGTGGAGCCACCGCGCTGCTAGATTTTATGCAATATTGTTAACATCGTAAAACTTAAAAGTATTGAAGCCTTTATAGAATTATCTAAGTTTCCAAACAGCAAAGTAATTATTATCGATGGCAAAACGCCTTATTTGATTGGCGGAGAAAATTAAATATTATTTAAGTTTTTTGGATAAAGGCTGCGTTCATTTAGAATAGCAGCCTTTTTTATTTCAAATACTTAAAATCCTTTAAACGCTTGTTATAGCATTTACCTAAGAATCCCAATTGCGTTAGCAATATTCTCAGCGTAAATATTCCTTCAAGAACTAAAATGCCCAAACCAATACAATTATTTAACATTAGGATAATGAGTGAAAGCTTGAAAAAAACTTACTTTGTGTAAGAAATTTATATACAACTTTAAAAAAATCTGATGAAAAAAATCACCTGCTCTTTCTTAGTCTTTTTGTTAATGTGTGGACTTCACGTTTCATCACAAACATTTGAGCGACAAATTCTATCATCATCTGATGATGCAGAAGAAAAATTTGATGGATCTGATGTGCTTACTGACAGTTCAGATCTTGAGATGATGTACGATTCTTTTAACGATCAAGGCATGCAAACAATAGGTCTAAGATTTCAAGACATTGCAATCCCAGTAAATGCGACCATTACAAACGCCTTTATACAATTCACGGCAGATGGAGACAATGACGGAGTATTGACCATTACTATTAAAGGAGAAGACATTGCTAATTCTCCTTCGTTTGTGGACGCTACAAATAACATATCAAATAGAACAACTACAGCAGCAA
The DNA here is from genome assembly GCF_047730165.1 of Patiriisocius sp. Uisw_047. Lineage (GTDB taxonomy): Bacteria > Bacteroidota > Bacteroidia > Flavobacteriales > Flavobacteriaceae > Patiriisocius. Next base: position 2,823,593 of record NZ_CP159834.1, on the reverse strand, counting down.
GTGTCGCCTGGGATAACATACCTTCTTGGATAGATGACGCAGATGGAGCAGCACAAAGAACTCCAGACCTATCTTCAATAATCAATGAAGTGATCACCTCAAACGGATGGCTCAGCGGAAACCCAATTACCTTTGTAATGACAGGAACAGGTAATGAAGATGACCGCAGAAAAGCGGAATCGTTTGATGGAGGCGCGTTAATAGCACCTAAATTAACTATTGAATACACCTCTAATTCTAATGTAGACCTAGAGCTAACTGCAATCAGCTTACCTACCAATACAACCTATGTAAATGCGGCAGCTAATGTGCAAGTCGAAGTTACAAGTTTTGGAAATGTAGCCGCTACAAATTACACGCTTTCATATATTATCGATGGTACTTTAATTGCCACTGAACCAGGAACAGTCCCACTATCTGTTGGCGAAAGCACCACATTCACGTTTGCACAAACTGCAGATCTTAGCATATTAGGTACCTACGATTTAAGTGTAGAAGTAAACATCAACAATGATGAAAACCTTGCAAATAATATAGTCACAAAACAAATTTCAGTAGTAAATGAAGTGGAACCGCTTTTCTTTAATCAAGAAAGTGCTTGGCGTTACCGTGATGATCCGGCAGATCCTGGAGCAGCATGGAACACCGTAGCTTATAATGATACTAATTGGGCAATTGGCACGGGACAGTTTGGTTTTGGTGATGGGGATGAAGCCACAACACTTAACGAGGGTCTGGTTAGTTACTATTTCAGAAAAAAAGTAACGGTAGCAGATGCAACAACACTAGACGAAGTTTTTATTCACATGGTACACGATGAAGGTGCTATAGTTTTTATCAATGGGGTTGAAGTACTAAGGTCTGAATTAATTCCCTTAGGAGCGATAACGCATAATACGGCAGCGAGACAAAGTATGAATACAACCATTGAAAACGATTTTTTCACTTATAAAGTAGCTGCTAGTTTTTTTGTAACTGGAGAAAATACCATTGCAGTTACCGTAAGAAACAGAAGCGCTGGAAATGAAGATTTTTCGTTTGACAGTTTTATAACACCCGAATATATCTACGATAAAGATGGCCCTTATGTATTTTATGGTGGGGGTGAAATCATTGTACAAGAAATTACACCCGCAGGGCTAGTAAGCAATACCTATGCATCTGCAGACGGTTTAGAGTTAACCTGCGACCTTCCACATATGGGAACAAGTTTTACTTTTTCGTTAAAGCCCGAAATCACAATAGAGCCTTCTGTACATACAGAAACACCTTCTAAGTTTTTAGCTATTTCAGATTTTGATGGGCACATTGAAGGACTTACTCAGGTATTGAGAGGAGAAGGTATTATGGATGAAGCTTTTAACTGGACCTATGGTGATGGTCATTTAATGATTAGTGGCGATTTATTTGACAGAGGTTTCCATATCCAAGAATCTATGTGGCTGTTATACAAACTTGAAAGTGAAGCTGAATTAGCGGGAGGGAAAATACATTTAATAATAGGAAATCACGAAATATTTAATATGACTGATGACTGGAGATACGTAGAAACAAAATATTTCAACGATGCGCACTTAATGGGAAAAAGAATGTCAGAACTTTACGATGCTGACTCTGAATTAGGGAGATGGTTGCGATCAAAGAACATTATAGAAAGAGTTGGTGACTATGCCTATTTACATGGAGGTATTACTCCTGAGGTGGCTAACTTAAACTTAACATATAATGAAATAAACGATTACGGTAGATTGATAATGAATGGCATAGACTGCCCTAATAGTGACTGTGAAGAAGTGACTAGTGGTGATGGTATTTATTGGTACAGAGGTATGGTTGAGGAAGAATTAACACAGGCTCAAGTTAACAACATATTAGATGGTTTTTCAGTTGAATCTGTGATTTTGGGTCATACCAAAGCCAGCAATATTCGCTCGCTTTATGAAGGTAGGGTAATTGCTATAGACATGTTTCATGTTAACAATTTTAGCAATGGTTTTATGAAGGCCTTACAATTTGAACTAGGCTGTTTTTTCTCGTTTCGCACTAGTGCATCTGGGGAGACATATACTCCACTGGACCCAGATTGCGAACAAATTTTAGGTACTGCATTAGAACTAAATGGTGAAAACCAACTAAAGCTTTACCCAAATCCATCTAGTAATTTCCTAAACATCAAAATGCCAAGCAATATGATTGGTGAATACAACTATACTATTATAAACATGGGAGGAAGTCAAGTTAGCCAAGGATTAATAAACCAAGAATTATCAACTATAGGAATTGGTGCTTATGCTACTGGAAAATATATTCTGATAATTCAAAATTCTGATAGAATCATTAAAGGTTCTTTTATTTTAAAATAAAAACAACCATTCATAGGTAAAGCTTGCTATAGAAGTAGCTTTACCTAAATCAAGGAGATATATTACCTTTAAAGAAGCACCCACAAAACAATAGCTGTCATCACTTTTGGAGGCTGGGTAAATGGGGGAAGCTTACAAAACCAGAAAAATATTTATTCTAATATGCATTGGTGTGCATAGCGGCCCTTCTGTTGCGGGGCTCCTAGGACTCAGGAATTCCGATATAACCTCGGGGAGACACCATAAATGTGGCTAGCAAAATGGAAAGCAATAACGAGGCTGGCGACGTAAATATTTCAGCATCCACTTATGAATTGATTGAAGAGGAAACAGATTATACTTTTACCTCACAAGGGAGAAATAAGCGCAAAAGGAAAGGGTAAACCACCTATGTACTTTGTGGAAACGTGAGTATCCTAGTTTCATTTTATAGAATGAATTGTTTGCAAATAAAAAAGCCTGTCCAATTGGACAGGCTTTTCATAATTATGTTCTAGGCACTAAATGTTATTCTTCTAAGAAGAGATATAAACATTATAGACTTCCAATATTCCTAAGCACCTCTTATTATTCGATGACCTCTTGAATCCAATCAAACATTGTAAATATTCTTGTAAACATACTCATACCAGCATAACTCCCATTTAAATGGTTTGGACTCAAATCAAAAGTACCAATCGTTGTTTGGCAATCAAGTATTCTTTCTCATAGAACAAAGGCACCTATTTTCTTCTGCTCCTTTTCACAAAAGGTACTCTGTAGTGATGAAGTTCGAGTCTTTGGATGCTACTAGATTTTCAAGTATTTCATTATTATATTCATTGTCTTTAGAAGCAACAAATGTGCGAATTGAAAAACTTCTTAGTGCGTCAAAAACACTCAGCGTACCTACTGCTGAGTTCTTTCTGCCTGTAAATGGGAAAATATCTGGACCTCGTTGGCAAGCACTGTTAATATTAATCCTACAAACAAGATTTGCAAGAACATCAATAAGTGGACCCAATTGCGCTGTATTTTTACCAAAAATACTAACCTGTTGCCCGTATTCTGAGTCGGCTATAGCGTCAAGTGGTTCATCAATATTGCTGAAGGGAATGATAGGTACTACAGGACCAAACTGTTCTTCGTGAAACACTTTCATATCCTTGGTAACAGGATATAAAACAGCTGGATAGCAATAATTGTGAGTGAGTTTTCCTCCTTTTGTATTTAATACTTTAGCGCCTTTAGAAGTAGCATCTTTAATTAGACTATCTATGTAAGCTGGTTTACTTTTTTCTGGCAGTGGAGTAAGAAAAGATTCGTCTTCCCAAGGTAATCCGAAGTTTAGTGAATCTACTGCAGCCGAGAAACGCTTATTAAATTCATCCACTACATCCTTATGTACAAAGAGAACTTTTAAAGCGGTGCATCGCTGACCGTTAAATGACAGAGATCCCGAAATACACTCGCGAACGGCAAGATCAATATCTGCATCTGGAAGAATGATAGCCGGATTTTTTGCCTCAAGACCTAAGATTAATCGCAACCGGTTTTTAAATGGATGTTCATCCTGCAACGCTACAGCAGAGGTACTATGCCCTATTAACGCAAGAACATCTATAGATCCCGTCTTTATGATGGGAGCGGCGATTTTACGACCCCGCCCAAAAACTATATTTACGACTCCGGGTGGAAAACTTTCTTGAAATGCCTTTAATAAGGGTGTAATTAATAACACTCCTATTTTAGCTGGCTTAAAAATTGTGGTATTACCCATGATTAATGCAGGAATGAGGAGACAAAAAGTTTCATTCAAAGGATAATTGTAGGGGCCTAGACAGAGAACTACGCCAAGTGGGCTTCTTCTGATGTGTGCAAAAATTCCACTTTCCTTTTCAAATCTTGCGCTTTTTCTATCAAGTTTTTTATAGGCCTCAATAGTATCTAGAATATAATCGATGGTTCTATCAAATTCTTTGTATGCATCTTGTTTGTTCTTTCCGATCTCCCACATTAGCAATTTAACGACTTCTTCTCTGTGGGGTTTCATCTTTTCAACGAAGGTATTCATGCAAGCAATTCTGTCTTTTACTTTCATGGTAGGCCAAACCCCTTTTCCTCTATCAAAGGCAGTCACAGCAGACTTAATTGCCTCATTAGCAATGCCTGAATCCATATCAGGAACCGAGCCTAGTAAGGTAGGTTCTCCGTTTTCGTAATAGATATTGGAATATACCTCAGCGGTATCACCCGCCCATTCCTTAAGCACACCGTTAACCAGGTATTGATTTGAGTGAATTGGTTTTTCTAAAGCATACTTTTTAGGTATGTGATTGGATGTTGTGTTCATATTGATTTTTTTGTTTAAACTAAAAGTAATATTAATAAACAAAAAATCCCGTCTATTTGAACATCTTTCTTAAAGGTCTAATTTTTGAAACTACAAAAAGCAGGATATTTCAAACATTTTAGTAAAAAAAATCTGAGAATTAAAAGGTAGACACTCCATATCCTTTCAAATACTTGATTTTAACTTTAATCAATTTTGGTTCGATAATTAGGACTTCTTCCAATTCGCAATAATCACTTACATAATAAAACGTGCGATTCTATAAGTTCTACTATCGATTGAATAAAAACTTTATCTTGTTTTAGGTCATTTTTTACACTCGTTATAAATTCCTTTTCTGATGTGGATTACTTTCTTGATTCGCTCCAATTATTAATCTGTAACGCAATTAAAATTCCTATAACCACAAGTATAATTTAACCAATAGCGTATTTTAGGTATTTTCCTGTTTGTTGCCATAAGATGGAAACGCACTTGGGCTTAGCTTTGAAGAGTAAAGGGTTTTATCTTTATTATGTTCAACGCTACTAGTTACGTATATCAAAGTGTGCAAAAAAGGAAAAGCTATCAAGGGTATAATAGTATCTCATTCCTTCATACTTAGCCATCAATTGATCATTTTAATAACAGCGCTCATGTATAAAGTGTTTTGTATTTTAACAGGGTTTAATCCCTTACAATTTCCGAAGTCCTAAATATTGCAAACTGTATTTTAGTCTTCTGTCTAGGGCGCGGAGAAACGGTTTGGTAGGTTAGGTGGTGTGCTTTAGGTTTTGTTAGTAGCAATTTTATTTTACCTGTGCTTTTTATTTTCTTCTTCCAGCATATCCATATAAATATCCTCAACATGCTCTCGAGCCCAAGTCATTTTTCTTAAAAATCCGAGGCTTGATTTCATTGTAGGATTGTTCATAAAACAGCGTATGTTGACACGGTCTGCTAGGTACGGCCAACCATAATGGTCCACTAGACTTTCTAAAATTTCGACCAGTTTCACTCCATGCAAGGGATGATTTAGTTGTTCTTCAGTAGCTTTCCTTTTTATTTTTTTAGCAGATTTTTCTCCAATCTGCTCGTCGTTCGCTTTAGGTTTGAGCGTTGCATCCGAAAATTCGTCGGCGAGCTTAAGTTTATCAGTAGACTCGTTTTCGTAATCGTTTTCTGTGTCCATTGTTGGCAAACGTTTATTTAATTTCCTGTTTTAGCATTGTTTGCTAACGGTCTTGCAAAAGTACTTGAAACTTGGAGTTAAGTTACAATTGCCCTATTGTTTTATATATCTTAAGTATGATTCCTATTAAAACACTTAATTTTAGTAATTATAGGAAAAGCTAAAGAGAGTGTCAGGGCAATCAGCCGGACTTAAATAAGTCAAAGTATTAAATAGCCCGTTCAAATTTATCAACGCCAATCCTCAATTATTACCGCGAGGGACATTAAACTGACATCTTCTAGGATCCAGGCAAAGTTAACCCACTCAACATTTTCAGATGTCTTAATAACAGCTCTTTCTACCCGCGTTTCGTTTTGCCATTCCCCATTGATGGCTTTTTTTACAACATCACCGTCAATCCAATATTTGTTCACCCATTCACCATATTGCGCCAGTTTCACTACTGCGCCATCAATCCACATTTGGTTCACTCATTAACCATCCACATCTTTTTTTATAACAGTACAACCTAGCTAATATTCATTTGACCATTAACCGTTCACAGATGTCTTAATTACCTGTGCATGAACTTGGTTTAATCCGAAGATTAAAAATAGGGAGAGTAGTGAATTTTTCATATCTCAATTGTTTTAGTTTTTATTTTAATGTTTGCCAACGCTAAATGTATATAATATGTGGTTTTTTTGTGATGATTTTTCGCAAGAAAATCAGATAATAGTACAAGCTAACATACACTTTTTTTAAGGACTAAATTGAGCATTTTTCACACATATTGTTACCATTATTTATTTGTTGATTTCTTTCTTTCTATTGGAATTTTTTATTTATCTAAAATTTAAATATAATTTTTAGATAAATAAGTGTTAGATTAGCTTATTGTAATCCTAGGCTATGCTGCGATCTTGACTCGTTAATAGGCTTGATTTTAGTTATATCTATTAAAAGCATAAATTATATTTTTTGGCAGGATTCACATTAATATCAATGTAAATCGAAAAATAAAATTTTAAGAAATGGCGTTGTGCATAAAATAAAATTTTACATTAGATACACTTCATCGATACACACCGTGTTTAAACTATAACTTTTAATTAGCTAAAAAAAATAATGTAAAAATTAGCATTAATCATTAAAAACTAATACCAATGAAAAAAGTATTCACATTTTTTGTAGCGCTATTAATAACTGCAATAACATTGGCTCAATCCCCAGAAAATATGGGTAGCCAAACTGTGATGAGAGACAGTAGTGATAATGTAGTAACTAACCAAACCGAAAAAGAAGAAGCTCTTTTAACTATTAAGGCTAGATTCATTGATTTTCAACTAGGCGATGCTTCACATTACACTTTTGAAGACGTTTCAGGAAATTATTGGGACTTTTCAAGGTGTAATTCAAAAAACTTTGAATTTTCAAGACTCTTAGGTGAGGCAGAAATGAATACTGGTACCCAGGGTTGGGGATCAACAAAAGAACTACAGGGTAAGTGGTTCAAGATTAGTTATTCATTTGAAGAGCGACCGCTTTATCAGGACGGTCCAATGGGAACGGTTAAAACAATTCAGGAGGCAGAATTATTTGAAAAAAATTCTAACGACACTAAAACGAATAGCGTGTTTAGCTTAGAGTCAAACATAATGAAGGAACGGTCGTTAGAGGGATTTGTTTATTACGGAAATAAAAGTCCTAATGGATCTGTTGAGCTTGTATCTGAATCAATTGATCCGACTAGTGATAAAATCACCGTAAAATCTGCTACGTCAAATAAAACAGTCGAGGGGGTCTACTTGTCGCCTCTTAAAAACTACTGGTCAGAAAACGGTAATTACGTGATACTGAATAATATTGATACATACGCTGGATCTGGAACATACAGCATTGTTTTGCTTAATATTGAATCTGTTAAATACGTGTCCATCAATATGGATCAATTGTTTGAGGGCATCGACGTTGGAGAAAGAGAAATGCTTTACATTAAAAATATTGTATGGTTAAATGATCAATCCTTTTTTATTGAATCTTATGTTGGCTACCTAGGTTATTCTGGACATCCTGGAATTGATAATAACCTAAAGAATCAATTGGGTGATAAATTTGCCAACACAGATGATATCGTTACTCTTCCTACTAGGAAGTATACGATTAATTGATTGCCATAGGCAGGAATAGAGTCTGCAGAATATAGATGAGTTCAATCACTCGTTATGGGTAAGCAGCTGATACGACTAAATAATGTTCTATGTAGCCCTTAGCTTGCTGTTTTCAGACAATAAATAATCAATGTAAGTTTACACATTCCAACAGTGCATATTTTTACAAAAATTATAATTCAAAATTTTTTTTGACCTTTTTTTGAACTTCCTGTAAGAATTCTGGAAACAAGAAAATTGAAAATTCTTCGAGTACAGAGACCTTTTATATGACGTTAAGGGTGTCTATGCATTTAGCGATACATTATATAAATGCAATTTGACTTTAGTAATAACCAACGAAATCGAGTTTAACAGGAAGCTTGACAGGGGGGATGTCATTAGAAGCAAATAAAGATGATGACACCTATAACGTGCTACTTAATGGAATAGAATAGAGTAAATATTATGATGTATTGTATATGAATACTCGCTTGGGTTAGTACTAAAATTTGCAAGTAAAAGCCAATCTTAAGATCCGCGAGGATTTTCAGATTGGCGTGTACTTGCAATTTCTTATAGCCATTGTTATGGCTTTTACTTTTGTTCAATGGTTGTCCATAAAAACAAATTGAGAAATGATATTATTTCGTGTATGGGATTCTTCTTGAAACTTTTCTCATTAAAATGTTAATTAAATCTTGTGCGTCAGAGCCAAGTGTACCTTTTATATTTTTCAAATAATTCACCACTAACTCATCATCAGTAGTACTCACAAAATCCATGTTCATAGTAGCACTACTTGTAGCGAACATACCTCCTGTTAAAACAGCAAGTCCAATAGCTGCTCCATTTGACATAGGTTTTGAGGTTTCAAAAGAGCCCATGATAATTGTTTCAACACCTAATATCTCACCCAATTCACTTGGTAAATATTCGTCATATGAATGAATATCAATACCACTTTTTTTTAATAAAGCATTTGTTCTTATTGGGTTTTGTACTTCAACTAACATTGTTCCTCTCTTTTTTCTTGTTAAAAACCAACTATACATTCCTTTTTGAATGTCTAAAGATTCATTCTTACCCATTTCTATAATTTGTTCAGGTGTGAAATTTTTTAGTTCGTTTGGTCTTAAGTTAACCTGTACTTTCAAGGGTAAAATTGCAATTGTTTTAGTATTTGCTACATATGTGTCAGCATCAGGATGAACGTAAAGCTTTGTTTGTGCCAATAGGGCTGTTGTAAAAAGTAAACTCAAGATAATTAATGATTTTTTCATACACGTACATATTTATTTGCCTACTTCAAAATTTAGTTGGTTTTTCGGCTTATTCCCAACGATATTTATATTTCTTAGACTATGAGTAGTCGCGTGTAAAAGGACGCTAACTTTTCGGTTTAAAGCATTGCCAAGTTTTTATATTTTATTGTGAAATATTATTCTTAAAAGTCAAATTTAAAAATTTCGTGATCTCTATAAATAAGACAGACCTTCCGTAAAATATTTACCGGCCAAGTTTTCTAAACATTGTGAACTTTTAGTACTTATCTGTTTTATTAAGCAGGGTGATTTAAAAAACACCCTGCTATTTGTATTTTATTTAAATTCTATTATTTCAGCTGACATAGTTGCTGAAATTCTATTTTTTGTTTCTATCAAATCAACAGATACATTAACAAGCGCTCTACTGCCAATTAATTCTATACCAGCCTTTTTTGCTTTTTCCAGCATTTTTTCCTTAGCTTGAGATATAATCCCTTGTTTCTTTGATATATTCCCTGTCATTATCTTTTCTGAAGCCGTACCAGTAAAACTACCTAATACGTTAAAATTTGCACTTGATAAAATTGTTTGAGTTTGATTTTGTTGTTGATAACCACCACTATACAAACTTGATGTTTTACAAGATGTAAATACCGCAGAAATAACCAAAATAAAAATAATTTTCTTCATATAATAAATGATTTAAAAATTTTGCCTACTTCATTTTTATGTCTTTTTTCGGCTTGTTCAGACGTAATTTAAATTGTTATATTTTCTATAATAAGCTCAAATTCCTGATCGAAATTCATTCATATTTGGAGTGAGATTTTTCACATTATTTTATTCAATTCAGAATTGTTTCATATTATAAAACTCCGTTATTTTTTTTAGAATTTTGATTGCGAAACCCTGCTCTCGCATTAAAGCGCACATGTTTCTTTACTATTAGTGGTGTGCTTAAGTACTTGACAACTAGCCATTAATTATACGCGATGTTGGCAAGCGTTTTTATTCTTCAGGTTCTATTTTGAGTGAAATCTCTCCATTTTCCCATTCTAATTCTCGACTCAAATTATTAATCTCTACCCCGTTTGTTTCTTGATCCATGTATTCTTCCATTTCTTTTTGGTAGACTAATTTACCTTTAATACCATTTTCGTCATCTGGAAAAATTAAATTTTCCTTTAACCAATAAATTCCTGCATCCGAAATTTGAGTAATTTCAAAGGTTTTTCTCAATTCATTTTCCATTTGGAAAAATAAATTCCTCCACCATCAACTCCGCAAGCCTCTCCCAAATAATTTACAAACACAATGTTCTTTATATTTTCAATCAGACTGTTACGCTTGCTGGCGGGCACTTTTTTCACTAAGGATCAAATGTAGTCATATCCATTTAAAGTCCATTATGGTACTCCGTATTATGTTTTTACTGTGGTTTTCGGTCAGATTGTATTCGATTAATATACAGGGTTTACGTATTATACCCTCCGAAAAAGCCCCGTTATCTTAATGATGACGAGGCTTTGTTTTATAAAGTCTTAAGCGCTTACTACGTATGGAAAGAAGCAAATTTCAAGAAATAGATCTTATTAATCATCTAGACCCTTCATAAACTTGAAACGTTTGTGAGTCCAGAAATAAAACTCTGGAGCTATCTCTATTTGTTTTTGCAATAATTGAGCATATGTATCAGTCAACTCATAGTCTTTATGTTCTCTAGGATTCTCCGTAATTACCGTAAATGTAGATTCATAATACCCTCGCTTAATCTTTTTAGTGCCTAAAAATAGTAATGGCAGATTATGCTCCTTAGCAATATCCTCAACACCGGTAAAGAATGGCGTTTTTATATTAAAAAATTTTGCCCAATGCTTATTTCTAGCATTTGAAGGAGACTGGTCCATAATAAAACCAAACACAACAGCCTTGTCATTTTTTTCCTTTAGTACTTCAGTAATTTTTACTTTTGCCTCTTTATTTACTACCAGATTTGTTTTCCACTTACCACGTATCTCTCGTATTAATGTGTCAAAATACTTGTTTTTTATCTTCTTATAAATTGCGTAACCCTTATTATCGTGATGTGAGTGTATTGATAAGACCCATTCATAACTCGCATAATGACCTAGGCAAAGAATGAAATTTTTGTTGTTATTTAATAACTGCCCAGGGACTTCCATGTTAGTAAACACAAAACGCTTTTTCATTTCAGCTTCAGAAATTGACATCGTTTTAATCATCTCGATAAAAATATCGCAGAAATGATGGTAAAATTTCCGCATCATGGTATTCAATTTTTCTTCGGAAATATCTGGGTAGGCAATTTTAATGTTTTTTCTAACGACGTCCCTACGATACCCAATAAGGTGATAAATTAGAATGTAGACTACATCAGAAATAAAGTATAAAACTCTAAAGGGTAATTTAGAAAGCACCCAAATAAAAGGATATACTAGTATGAAAATAAATAAATGCATAAAATTCAATTGTAGGAATTGGCAAATATAGATAAACCTCACTGGTATCTATCAATAATAGCTATTGGTAACCACAACAAGAAAAGATTGCGTTAAATGCAATATGTATGCTAGCCTAAAAATGGATACTTAGTACGTTATCATTTTGCTTCTTATAGCATTAAGAGACTTATAGCCTAAGGTACCTTCAAATACTTTATAGGTGATAAATTTGTAATATTTCAGAAATAATAATGGCAAGTCTCCATTACCCTAGGCCAATAAATTTTTAAATTCATTTAGTTTAGAGCTTGTAGGAAGCTATATGATATCTTCTCTTAAAAAACCTGTATCACGTTCTATTGATATAACTATATGCTTTCTTTTTTCTAGAGGCTGCTGGCATTATAAAGCTAGGTTCATGTATGAATAAAACAAAAGGAACATTTCCTAAAACTAGGAATTAATCCAAAATCCCTTATATTTACTTCTTGGAACTAAACAAAGCAAAATACACCGTCATTGACGTAGAAACGACAGGTAACGTACGCCAGGGTCGCATGACCGAGATATGTATCATCACCATAGAAAATATGAAAATTACAGATGTATGGTCTTCATTAATAAATCCTGATGCTTACATACCTCAAAATATTATCGCACTCACCGGTATTACAAACGAGATGGTGGCAGATGCTCCCAGATTTCACGAGATAGCGTCTATCGTGGAGGAAAAAACACGTGATGCCATTTTTGTGGCGCATAATGTTAGTTTTGATTTTGGTTTCTTGGAGAAAGAGTTTAAAATGGTGGATTATAAATTTCTTCGGAAAAAACTCTGTACCGTTCGCCTTTCTCGCAAATTAATACCAGGATTGCCTTCCTATAGTTTAGGTAAGCTCTGTAGGTCTTTAGGGATCTCGCTTCAAGGAGCGCATAGGGCAGAGGCAGATACGCGCGCTACTGCTACTTTGTTTTTAACATTATTGGAGATAGACTCGGTTGCAAATTTCAGTGTTTTTTTTAATTTTCTAAATAAATCTTCACGGCAAGGCACCATGCCTCCCCATATTAGTATAGAGGATTTTAATAGGCTGCCAACTACTACAGGTATCTATCTTTTTAAAGATCAAGCTGGGAAGATTCTATATGTGGGAAAGGCAAAAAATATACAATCTCGGGTGTTATCGCATTTATATTCTAAAACTCAAAAGTCGATCGACCAGTGTACTGCGACGTATCATTTAGATTTTGTAGAGACCGGTAACGAACTGTGCGCATTGCTCTTAGAGGCAGATTATATAAGGAAGTTTTATCCTATTTACAATAAGGCACAAAAGCGCCCTGTTAATACATTTCAGATTATTTCTTACATAAATCAAAAAGGAGTTATCCAGTTGGCCTTGGGGAAAACTAAAAGTATGATCAATTCTGTTGCCACAATCTATAGTCAAGTGGTGGGCTTAGAACGATTAATGCAAGTATGCGAGCGCTATACATTATGCCCTAAATATTGCACATTACAAACCACAAATGCATCTTGTTCTCATTATAAAATAAAGGATTGCAATGGCATTTGTTCTGGTGATGAAGATGTTGCTGTTTATAATACTAGAGTGCAAGAGGCCTTAGTACAACTTGAAAATGAAAAAGAGACTTTTATAATAAAACAGGCAGGTAGAACCGATGATGAGAATGCCATAGTTCTTATAGAACAAGGGCAGTATAAAGGCTTTGGTTTTATTAATATAGATACTGCTGTTTCAGACTTTGAACAATTGTCAAGCCAGATTACGCGTTATGCGAACAATCACCATACGACCAAATTAATAGCTGGATTCGTTCAAAAAAATGTTTCTGTAAAAAATATTATTAGGCCTGTAAACGAAATGCAATCTTAGCCTTTATTAGTTGCAAACAAACCACATAGCAAAAAGTACAGCGTTTTTCATTCAAAATATATGCAGTTTAAGTAAAGCGTGAGTGCGTAATTTTATCACTTTTCAATTTATATTCAGCCTTCTGGTGCACTCTCACGTGTTCTGTTAATAATCTGGCATTATCGTTTTAAATGGGTGCGAATACTTTCGTGCAGGCTCCTCCATGTTGTCGATCATCTTTTGAGAGTCAAACGGATTGTTTTATAGTGCTTTTCTGGCTTCTTTTATTTTTCCCGCAGCGGTGGAAGTAGAAGTCATCAATAAATCATTTTGCAGATTGCTTATGCATTTTGTTATTAAAATCAGTTGTTGAGGGTTTATTGCTTTAAATAGTTTTGTAATTCTGCAATTTTAGTAGGCTCGTTAAATATGCCGCTATAATAAGAAGTGATTGTAGTAGAAGAATCATCCTTTACGCCGCGAGACGAAACACATAAATGCTTTGCGTCAATAATGACAGCAATATCTTCTGTGTTTAAGATCGCTTTTAAGTCTGTGGCTATTTGATTTGTTAAACGCTCCTGTACTTGTGGACGCTTTGCGTAATATTGTACGATTCTATTCAGTTTAGAAAGTCCAATAACTTTTCCGGAGGAAACATATGCAATGTGGGCTTTACCGGTGAATGGCACGAAGTGATGTTCGCAATTAGAATAAAAGGTGATGTTTTTTTCAACCAGCATTTGATTGTATTGATATTTATTATCAAACAACGAAATCTTAGGTTTAGTAGATGGATTAAGTCCTGAGAAGATTTCTTCAATATACATTTTCGCAACTCTGTCTGGAGTCCCTTTTAATGAATCATCTGTAAGGTCTAAACCTAGCACATCCATTATCTCTTCAAATAAACTTGATATTTTTTCTTTCTTTTCTAAATCTGAAAGCGCAAATGCATCTGCTTTCATAGGAGTTTCTAATCCAGTAAACATATGGTCATCTCCTATTTCATTAAGAGAAAAATCATTTATTTTATTGCCATTTTTAGGTGCTAAATTTTCTGTTTTCAATTTCATCTATTTTAGTATACGAGTATATTTTTGTTCAAAAATTTTCAGAAAGTTTATAACATGTATTTCAATGTTTACCATTCTTTGTGATACAAAGGTACAGCTTTGTTTAACTATTCTCCAAAATATTTAAACAATATTAACATTTTGCCGTACTCTTAATCTATATGGCTGTTGTACTTTTGCATTTTAAATAAAAAAGCATATCTTCAGTAAATACTGAGGTGGTGTAATTGTTAAAAATTTCAGATTAAAAAATAGTATGTCAAAAGTCCCAAAAGAATATAAGTTTTTAGACCTTTCAGATTATGGAAGGCCTATAGCTAGGCGCATTGCAAATTCGCTTAAGGAGACTTCCTATACGCCCATTGACGTGACAATTTGGTTTATAATTTCTGGTTTGATTGGTATTGCTTGTATCATTTTTGGATATTACTGGGCGGCAGCATTTTTTTTACTATCTAAATCAATATTGGACGCTGCTGATGGCGAACTGGCAAGAGTAAAAAACACCCCTTCGTATACAGGACGCTATCTTGACTCTGTAGCAGACATCTTACTAAATCTTTTAATTTTTATAGCCCTGTGGTACATTACCGAGGTCCATTTCTTGTATTGCTTTTTGTCTTTTTTAGGCATTCAGTTACAAGGGACGTTGTATAACTATTACTACGTGATTTTAAGAAATAGTGTAAACGGAGATACAACGAGTAGGGTTTTTGAAACGGATATTCCTCTGGCACTTAAAGGGGAAAAACAGAAAGATGTAAATCTTCTCTTCAAAATTTACAAAGCGCTGTACGGGGTTTTTGATAAAATAATATATGCGCTTGATGCAAAAGCGTCTACAGGAAAACGATTGCCTAATATACTAATGACAGCAATATCGACCTTTGGTCTTGGCTTCCAACTTTTAATAATAAGTGCCATGCTAGTTTCAGGGTATAAAGAATATATCGTTTCCTTTTTTCTATGGTACTCGCTTATGGTTTTTGTTTTTATTGGGATTAGAAAATTGCTATAGATTCTACATTCAAGTTGTATTGAATTAGAAAACAATCAAAGAAGAAAATAATAATCATTTTTATTTAGAAATCATACAGCAATGGATAGACAGGACTACAAAATACACATCATAGGTGCTGGCATAAGCGGACTAATAGCTGCGCGTGTTTTAGAAGATAATGGGTATAGTCCAGTTGTCATAGAGGCAACAGATCGCGTAGGTGGAAGAGTGAAAACAGATGTGGAACATGGATATCAATTAGATCACGGCTTTCAGGTGTTGTTAACGTCATATCCCGCCGCAAAGAAATATTTAAATTTCAAAGCATTAGAATTGCAACCCTTGCTGCCGGGCGCAACCATTTATAATAACGGCACCTCAAAAACCTTAGGAGATCCTTTAAGAAATCTTTCCTTACTCATCCCAACGCTCTTTTCTGGAATAGGAACGTTATCAGATAAAGTGAAAATATTGAAGCTAAATGGACTCCTAAAAAAAACCAAGCTCTCTGAGATTTTCACAAAGACAGAACTAACCACTTTGCAGTATTTAAAGGACTTTGGTTTTTCAGAAGAAATGATTACTAGATTTTTCAAACCATTTTTTAGTGGCATTTTTCTAGAACCGCAACTTAAAACATCTTCTAGAATGTTTGAGTTTGTTTATAAAATGTTTGGAGAAGGTTTTGCGGCAGTGCCAAAAGCTGGGATGGAGGCGATACCGCGACAGTTAAAAGAGAATTTAAAGCAAACTAGCTTTCGTTTTGACACCAAGGTAAAGGCTATTGAAGAGGATACTATTTTTCTTGCTGATGGTGCAAAACTAGAAAGTCATTTTACCATTGTGGCAACAGCCCCGAGTGCGCTGATCGCTAATCTGAGAAATCAAGAAACGAAATGGAAATCTTGCGATACCTTATATTTTGAAACAAATAGTCGCAACATTGAGAAACCAATTATTGGGCTTATCGCGGATGAAGATGCCCTTATCAATAATATATTTTATCATACAAGCGTCGAAACGAAATCTTCGGGTACAGGCGAATTACTCTCCGTTACTGTTGTAAAAGAGCATCGATTATCAAAAGAAGATTTAATACTTAAAGTAGAGGAAGAATTGCAGCAGTATTGCGATATACGAGTTCTTACCTTTATAAAACACTATTCAATTCCACAAGCGTTGCCAGCACTGAGTGGCTTGCATTATGAGATGCTTCCTTCGGAAACGCGATTGAATTCAAGAATCTTTCTTGGTGGAGATACGCAGCTTAATGGGTCGCTAAATGCAGCGATGATAGCGGGTGAAAGAGCAGCGCAAGGTATTATGGAAACACTCGTGGGTACCATAGCACCAGAAAGTCTTACGTCTGAATATAATTAAGAGGGAACTTTGTATTTTTTAAGAAGCGCTAGTGTGGTGTATTTTAAAGCCTTGTCAAGAGTAGCTTCAAGAACTATAGGAGGCGCGACGCCTGCTTTTTCAGCTTCTAACCATCTAGAGATGCACAAGCACCATTTAGAGCCTGCAATGAGTCCAGGAAATTGCCAATGTGGAATAGGGGTAGATAAATCGTTGCCTTTTAGCCTAGTATAGTTCAAAAAATCTGACGTCATAATCGCACATACAATATGTGTACCCGTATCCTGAGACATCGTACGGCAGTAGCCATCTCTAAAATATCCTGTAGCGGGATCCACACAGCACGGTTCAAGTGCTGTGCCTAAAACATTTAATTGCATCCCTTAAAACATTGGGTCTGGTCTTCCCTTTAAGCGAATTTCAATTTTCTTCTTCTTAGCAGTTAAACGTTTCATTATATCCATAATGTTAGTATCCTTAGATGACTTATACAGTTCATTTAAGGCTAGAATTAAACGTTTTGCTTCTCTTGAGGCGACTACTCTATCACTAGTAGACATATGTCTCATTTTTTCTTTCTCAAATTCGAGAGCTTCATTAATTAGGTCCATATTTCTTTAGTTTATTCTTGAGCGAATATAGTTAAACAAAAACGCAACTATAAGAATTATTTATTGTTTATAGTTATTACATCATTTAATAAGTTGATACATGCGCTGTTCATTATCAATAGAGATCATTTTATAGAGTTTTCAGCACTCAAATTAACTTCATCCCTACTGAAAGGTCCACACAAAAAAGCTAGATTTGCTATGTAAGAGTTATGTTTCAATGCGTTCTACTTAGTGCTACGTCCATTCAATAAAATTATCCTACAATCGTAATAGGCTTCATATCTTCACCTAACGCCACAAAAGTAAAGATCCCCGTCACGGCCTTACTTCGATCATAACTGTACATATCTTCCATAAAAATATCTACTTGCACGACGCAGCTTGTGACTCCAACTTTGGTCACTTTTGCAATGAGTTCTATGATACTACCTTGCGGTATAGGGCAAGTGAAGTCAATCTTATCTGTAGACACTGTCACAACTTTTTTTCTACTGAACCGTGTAGCACAGATAAAACTCGCCTCATCCATCATATGTAGGGCTGTCCCACCAAAGAGTGTATCATAATGGTTGGTTGTATTAGGGAATACGGCTTTAAAGATTCTGGTTTCGCTGCGTTTAATGAGAAGTTCTAGTTTTTCCATTTGGCTTATAGTTAAATAAAGACTAACGATGGATTTTCTGTATGTAGGAAGACCATTTAGTATTATTTTTGCAGCTCAAAGATACAGATTATGGCTTCGGAAATTATACGAAAATTACAATGGCGCTATGCCACAAAAAAGTTTGACGCAACCAAGAAACTCTCCCCAGAAAAACTGGATATACTCAAAGAAGCCTTTAATCTTACTGCGACTTCTTATGGGTTACAACCATTAAAAATGGTGATTGTTTCCGAAGATAAAATGAAAGAAGCCCTCGTCCCAATGACGATGAATCAACCACAAGTAAAAGATTGTTCTCACGTATTGGTCCTTTGTATTGAGACGACAATGACGAGCGAATACATTAAAAAATATTTTAATAAAATAGAAAAACTACGTAAAACACCTAGAGAAATTCTCGCACCTTTTGAGTCCTTCTTAACCACCTCCTTCTCAGAAAAAACCGAAACTGAAATTACTAGCTGGATGGTGAAACAAGCCTATCTTGCTTTGGGAAACCTATTAACGGTTTGTGCTATGGAAGAAATAGACGCCTGCCCGCTTGAGGGCTTTGACCC
The DNA here is from genome assembly GCF_047730165.1 of Patiriisocius sp. Uisw_047. GTDB lineage: Bacteria > Bacteroidota > Bacteroidia > Flavobacteriales > Flavobacteriaceae > Patiriisocius. The sequence continues at coordinate 2,804,718 of NZ_CP159834.1, read as the reverse complement.
AAATAAATATGACGAGTATCTTGGTTTAAAAGAGTTAGGTTTAAAGTCTGTGCTACTGCTAGCGGTTGGGAGCCGATCAGAAGATGATATGTTTTCAGGGATGAAAAAAATACGCAGGGGTGTAGACCGCGTCGTGATTGAAATGTAATTTACTACTCGTGAAAAATAAGGTTTTCCTATAAAGTAGAAATTCATAAAGATGTTACATAAATAAAACGCCCTCCTAGAAAAGAGTCAAAGTATATTTCTGATAAACTTTCGTTTTGGTAAATTTATAAGAAATCTTCTATCTGCAAAACGTGCCAAATTTCGCAGAATATTTAGGATTGACTGTTAATCTTTTGATAATTAGAATTAAACCGTTTAGCTTTAGGTTAGATTTGTTCAACATTAATTTTTATTATTTATGAAAACATTCTTTATCACATTATCTACAATATTATGCTCATTTATACTGCTTGTATCCTTCAAGCCGAGCAATCAGGAGTTTCAGGGTCAGGCTTTTTATTTTTCAAAATCTAAAATGGAGTTAGGTAGCTGGGGTTCACGGATGAGTGAAGCACAAAAAAAGCAAATCCAAGGACGCTTAAAAAATAGACTTCAAAAAACATACGTGTTAAATTTTAATAAAGAAGCTTCTGTTTTTAAAGAAGAAGACCAAATGGATGCCATCTCTGGAGCAACAGACTCTTGGGGAAATAACTTTGCAAGAGGAGATCAGTATAAAAATGTGAAAGAAAATAAGCTAGTACAAAGCCAAGAGTTTTACGGTAAAAAGTTTTTGGTAAAAGATAAACTCCAAGCGATTGACTGGAAGATGGGATCAGAATCGAAGAAAATAGGACAATATATGACCTTTAAAGCAACGGCGTCTATACCCACATCAGAACTTACTTGGTATGATTTTTCCTGGGGTGATTTAAGAGAGGCACCCAAAGAGAAGACTTCAGATTCTATTGCTGCAGTGCTAGAAGAACCTAAAGTAAATATGACAGAAGTAGAGGCTTGGTATACGCTACAAATTCCAGTGCGTCACGGTCCTGCAGAATATTGGGGACTTCCAGGTCTTATCCTAGAAGTAAGTGCCGGCAATACCACGATGCTGTGTTCTAAGGTTGTGCTTAACCCAGAAGAAACACTCGAAATCGAACCTGCTGATAAAGGAAAAGAAATCGCTAAAAGTGACTACCAAGCGACGATCCAAGGAAAAATGATGGAAATGAGAGACAACCGCGGCAGAAGAAGAAACTAAGAGTAATTCCTTACATATTTATCTAACCACTAGTAAAAAAAGTCAATGAGAAATATAGTTTGTTTCGTACTCTTGCTGTGCGCTAGTAGCGCCTATGCTCAGATTAAACTTCAAGGCGTTGTGAGCGATAGCCTCAATGTACCATTAGAATTGGCAAACGTGGTTGCTATAAACGTTGCCACAAGTGGCCTAGAGGCTTATAGTGTTACCAGTGAAAAAGGTGCCTATTCGATGGATCTTGGTGCAAATGGTAGCTATAAAATACAAGTGAGTTATGTAGGAATGAAGACGTACGAAGTACTACTTTCTTCTGAGGAAACCAACATCACTAAAAATTACAGCCTCTTTATGGATAATGCCTTAGATGCGGTAGAGTTGACTTATGAAATGCCCGTAGTGGTAAGAGGTGATACCTTGATTTATAACGCAGATTCTTTTAAAGATGGAACGGAACGCAAGCTAGAAGATGTGCTGGAAAATTTACCCGGCGTCGAGATCAATGAGGATGGGAATATAGAGGTAGAAGGTAAGGTTGTGAACAAGTTGATGGTAAATGGCAAAGATTTTTTTGATGGTGACACCAAGTTAGCAACAAAAAACATTCCGTCAAACGCAGTCTCAAAAATTGAGGTCTTACGTAATTACGCTGAAGTAGGTCAACTTAGTGGCGTGCGAAATAACCAAGACAATGTGGCCATTAACATCAAACTCAAAGAAGGAAAAGAAAGTTTTTGGTTTGGTTCTGTAACGGCAGGAGCAGGTGTGGCTCCAGAAAATGAATTATATTTACTACAACCCAAGTTATTCTATTACAACCCAAAATACAGTATAAACTTTATAGGAGACCTGAACAATACTGGAGAAGCAGCACTCACACGTCGTGATATTAGAAGTTTTGGCGGTGGTTTTAGAGCACCAAGTAGCAGCAGTGGTACCAGCATCAATCTTGGGGATAACAGCCTTGATTTTTTGACCTCGCAGGCCAATGCCTTAGAAATTGAAAATCAATTAGCAACGGGTAATTTTAGTTACTCCCCGAATCCTGGGCTTGATTTGAGTGGATTTCTTATTTATAATAGCAGCCGGATTCTTTCTAGAGAATCACGTTTTGTGCAGTATACAAACCCAGATTTAAACATTCCAGATGAGGCAACGGAACAATCGAGTACAGAACGATCTAATCAAGGCTTATTAAAACTAAGTGCTTCTTACCAGCCCAATGCTAGCAATCAATTAGATTATGATATTTTGAGTCGCGTGTCTAATGATAGGCAAAATCAAAATGTGTTTTCATCGGTGATCGGCACGACTAGGCAAGTGGATGAGGTTACTCCTTACAGTGTAAACCAGAATATAAATTATTATTTCACCCTAAACGAAACAAACATCTTTGCTTTTGAAGCACAGCATCTGCTTAAAGATGAAGATCCATTTTACAGTGCTATTCTAGATAATAACCCTGATGAGGTGGATGCCTTTGATACCACGGCAGACGCCTTGGGTCTAGATACTTCTTTATCTACGTATAATTTAGGTCAGAACCGACGGATACAATCTAACCAACTGGATGCCAAACTAGATTACTATAATATCTTAAATGCAAAGAGTAATATCAATCTAACCCTTGGGACCATACTAAGTAGACAATCTTTTAATTCAAATATTTTCCAGTTTCTAGAGGATGGCTCGCGTTTTGATCCTATACCTACCTTTAATGAGGGCCGTGCAACAAACGATACAGAATATAATTTTAGCGATGTCTATCTAGGCGTACACTATCGAATTAAGAGCGGTAAGTTTACGGTAACCCCAGGATTCTCAGTGCACGCCTATGGTAATAATAACAGCCAGTTTGGAGAGACATTTAAAGATAACTTCTTCCGTATTTTACCAGATTTTGAAACGCGTATTCAGTTTAAAAAGAGTGAAGCATTAACATTACGATACGATATGCGTAATCAATTTACAGATGTAACTAGATTAGCACAAGGCTTGGTGCTCAATGATTATAATAGTTTACAATTTGGCGAGCCAGATTTACAGAATGCTTTATCACAAAATGTGAGTTTGTTTTACAGCAGTTTTAATCTTTTTAATTATACCAATGTATTTGCACGAGCATCTTACTCCAGTAATATGGATCAAGTGCGAAGCTTAACAAATTTTGAAAACGTGATCCGTACTAGTTCTTTTTTCAATTCAAATTTTGCAGATGAAAATGTGAATATCTCTGGGCGTGTGCAGCGTACCTTTGGGAAGATACGGGCCAGCATAAATACTGGTTTTAGATATAGTAAAATCAATCAATTTATTCAGGGTGAAAAGTCATTGAATGAGGGGTATACGCAGAGCTACACGCCAGGAATTCGCACTAATTTTAAAGTAGCGCCTAATGTAAATTTGAGATACCGATATAGTGTGATAAACAATAATCAAGGGAGCCGCAAGACCACCTTTGTTACAAACGCGCCCTCCATCGAGTTCGATGCGTATATTAAAAAAAGAGTCACGTTTCGTACTAATTACAGCTACACCAATCAAGACCTAGGTGACAGAACATCACAGTCTTTTCAAAATTGGGATGCAACGCTGGCCTATAGAAAAGATAGAGATGCAAAGTGGGAGTATGAATTAAAAGCAACGAATCTTTTGGACATAGATTCTCAAGTACGAAGTAATGCAAATGACGTTTCTGTTTTTACCTCGGAAACATTCATACAACCACGCTTTGTGACGTTTAGATGTACTTATACTTTATAAATTGCCTCTCTGAGTATAAGACTTTTATTGGCAACACTCAAAACGCGACATTTTAATAGCTTTACTTTATTTCGTAGGTATGTCATTAGAAGTTTTAATGTCTTGAGCCCACGTCCTTACATAAATTATCTGTCAATGGTCTATTACTTTATTTACTGCGTTTTTTTTGGATCAATGGTTGATCTAGCGTTAATTCATTTGTTAAATGAAGCGTTTAAAAATAAAAAAATGCCTTTGCTATTTAAACAAAGGCATTTCTATGAGGTGAAAATATGGTGCTAGTTTTTTATTAATCTTTTAATTGTTATTGCTTGATTGTTATATATGTGAAGCATATAAATACCAGAAGCAAGATCAGATACATTAATGGTTTGATTGCTATTATTGTCTTCTGCTATATGATGAGCAACTAATCTCCCATTAATATCATAAATGCGAATTCCTTCCAATTCGAAATTGGAGTTATTTTGAATACTAATAATAGCTGTAGCAGGATTAGGATATATGTTAAATAAATCTATTTGAGAAATGTTTTCCACTGATAATACGGGTAGTTCAAATTTGGAAATTCTTCCTGGGAATCTTTGAGTAATATATAAATCATTTTCATTTATTAAAGCTCCAAGTGGGTTTGTTATTCCTGTTATTACATTTGTTTTTGTGGGATTAGTTTCGCTAATATCTATTTTAGAAATTTTATTTGCACCATATTCTGCAATATATAAGTCATTTCCATTAAACACCATTCCATAAGGACCTCTTAAATCTGTTACTTGTGCGCTAATATTGATACTTAACAAAAGCATGATTAGAGTTATAATGTTAAATTTTTTCATAAAAAGTATATTTAAAGATTCTTGAAAGCAGTATTGCTCGAGATAAATATACTTGATCGGTAAAGCTTATTTTCTTTATACTTATCTAGTGGTATTTTTTTTATCTAGTGGTAATTTGAAAGTATGAATGGTTGATCAAACGGTAATTTATTTGAAAATGAAGGGTTTAAAATAAAAACACCTTTTGTTAAAGCATGGGAAATGTAGTGCCGCCCAAACGCCAACATATAAAAGGATGCTATTGATTTATCCAAAAAAAGCATATAAAAAAACCACTAAAATTATTCCTAAAAATCCTTAAAGTGGTCAATGAAAAGTGTAGATAAGGAACTGTTATATCTTAGCTTGGTATGTGTACAAATCAAAATACCTGCCCTCACTGGCAATCAAGGCATCGTGATTGCCACGTTCTGCAATCTTCCCGTTTTCTATCACCAAGATTTGGTCTGCCTTTTTAATCGTGCTCAGCCTATGGGCGATAATGATGGTAGTTCGGTCTTTAATGAGTTCGTTCAGTGATTTCTGGATCAAGGCTTCACTTTCTGTATCAAGATTAGAAGTGGCTTCATCAAGGATGATAATCTTCGGGTCTGCAAGTATGGCGCGTGCGATAGAGATACGCTGGCGTTGGCCACCAGAGAGTTTTACTCCACGTTCGCCAATTAGAGTTTCTAGCCCGTCTTCAAAACGGTCTGTAAACTCGTTTACATAGCCTGCTTTTACAGCGGCCTGCACTGCTGCTTCACTGGCATTGGGTCTGGCAAACATAATGTTCTGGCGTATGGTGCCTTCAAATAAGAACTCATCTTGCAATACAACACCTAGATGTTTACGGTAGCTGCTTAGTTTTACCGTTGTTAAATCTACTCCATCAATGCTTACCACTCCAGCTGTAGGTGTTAAAAAAGTAGCCGCCAATCCTGCCATGGTAGATTTTCCAGATCCAGAGCTTCCTACGAGCGCGATTACTTTTCCCGCTTCTACGTCAAGGTTCATACTGTGCAGTACATCTTTACCATTATCATAGGCAAAAGTCACGTTTTTAAATTCTAGGTGTCCTTTTATGCGGTCTAAGGTCACTGTGCGGTTTTGCATTTCTTCTTCTGGGACTATATTCATTAACTCTTCTGTTCGATCCAGACCTGCAAGAGCTTCGGTAAGTTGGCTTCCTATATTACTCATTTGTACAATAGGCGCTATCATCAATCCAAGAAACAGTGTAAACGAAAGAAATTGGCCTACGGTCATCGTGCCTTGTATCATAAAATAACCACCTATTCCCATAATACCCACAGAGGCAAGTCCCAATAAAAAAGTAGAGGAGCTAGACATAATCGCCGTAGCGATCAAGCTCTTTTTTACGTTTTGAAACAAGCGATCCACACCCTCTTCAAAACTTTTGTTCTCTTGCGCTTCCGCATTAAATCCCTTAATTACGCGAACCCCAGCCAAGGTCTCGGTTAAACGCCCGGTAACTTCCGCATTAATTTTTCCGCGGTTCCTAAAAATAGGACGGATGTATTTAAACGCTTTCAATGCCACTAAGCCAAATAAGGTGACCGGCAAAAACACAAACAAGGTCATCCAAGGATTAATCTTTATTAAAAACACAATAGAAATAACCGCGGTCAAAGTCCCGCCTACTAGTTGGACCAAGCCTGTTCCTATTAAATTACGAACACCTTCTACATCGTTCATAATACGGGATACGAGCGCGCCAGACTTTGTATTGTCAAAAAAGCTAATAGGCAAGGAGAGAACTTTTTTCTGCACCTGGGCGCGGAGTTCGCTAATAAGGTATTGTGCTTGTACACTCAATACTTTGGTTAAAAAGAAAGAAGTAATTGCTTGTACTAACAAGGCGGCACCCACAAAAATGAGCAGCTCTGTTAAGCCAGCTATATCTTTATTTGGGATAACGGTGTCGAGAAGCGCTTTAGATTTCCAAGGTAATACAAGACTTGCGAGACGGCCAATCACGATAAGGAGTAAGCCCACAAGTACAATATTACGGCGCGGCCAGATAATGGTCTTAAACGCAGAAAGCATAGTTACTTTGTTTTCTCGGTCTTTTTGTTTTGTAGTTGTTTTTTCAGAATAGTGTTGCATCTTACAAAGATAAATAGTCCCGATTTAACGGCATTGCAATTAACACTATCTGTTTGTAATCATGGAAATTATTTTTTCTGCTTGGTTTTTATAGCCGGCAGATCCTGTTGGTGTTTTCTGCTCAAGGATGATTTTTAATTCTAGGTGAATCCAGTCTATTTCTTTGCCTATGTGGTACAGGCAGATCGTGATGTGTGTGCGTGTGTGGGGCAAGCTACTTTTTTTGTCTGCTATGATCCAGTCAAAACTCGCCCCGACTAGGACCTCTTTATGTGCTGCTGTCAAAGGCGGTTTGACGTATTTCTTAGAGTTTTTATAATAAGCAAGGCATAGTTTTTCAGAGATATTTGCCAAGGGTCTTACTGTTTGGTCTTTCTTCGGAAATGTGATGCCTTTAAAAAATAAGTCCAGATGCGGGTACAGTAGGCTTAGGTTTCCCAATACCATAAACTCGAGTATTCAAGCGGCTTTGTGATTATTTTCTTCTTGTGTTTTGAGGTAGACATAATCAATTAATTCTGGCAAGGTCTCAGGATGTTTCATCACCCATTGCGCTCCCGCGAGTCTATTTGCTCAGTATGCTTTAGCGTAGTTCATATGATCAAGATTAGAAATTCGTCATTCTTTCTTTTGTATGTAAAATCCTCCTTAAAGATCATTAATCAATTTAAGTACCTTTTCAACGCCAGTAGTAGCGTTTTCGGCAATCACGGTGAGTTGCTTATTTGAAGAAAGTGAAGGATTAGGGTCTACAAAATAAAGCTTTGCGTAGGCAGGAGCATATTCCATTAAGCCAGCTGCGGGATAGACTTGCATCGAGGTTCCCACTATAATTAGGATTGCTGCATTTTCAACAATACCTATTGCTTCATCCATCGCGGGAACGGCCTCGCCAAACCATACGATATGCGGTCGCCATTGATGGCCTTTTTCGCAGCAGTCACCTAGCAGGATGTCTTTGTCCCAATGTTTTATGTTTTGGGCATTACCGGAGCTATGTGCTTTAAGGAGTTCGCCGTGGAGGTGGAGCACGTGTTTGTTTCCAGCACGTTCATGAAGGTCATCTACGTTTTGGGTTATAATATGAACGTCGTGATCCTCTTGCAGTCGCGCTAAAGCAAGGTGTGCTGCATTAGGTTGTACCTTCAGTAATTGACGTCTACGTTGGTTGTAGAAGTCAAGTACCAAAGCTGGATTACGAGCAAAACCTTCTGGTGTTGCTACCTCCATCACGTCGTGTCCTTCCCAAAGGCCATTAGAGTCTCTAAAAGTTTTTAGTCCGCTTTCTGCGCTCATACCAGCACCTGTTAGTATTGCTATTTTCATTACATTTTGATTATTGTCCTTGTATTCGCTAATATAGGAAAGCTCGAGTATTCCCTGGTCTGTTTAATATTTTCATTTTATAACTCACACGCTACTATCTTTTTCCAAGTACTCTAAAAGTGACAAAAAGATTTCACAACAATTAACCCTCCATCCATTTTTACATTGTCCCTTGTTTCCTTATTTTTAATCCTAAATTAAATTAAAAATTGGACATAGCATTATTAGAACATTTAAAAGGCTTCTTAACCGAAGAGCGCAAAGAACGATTTGACAAGATTCTCTGTGAGCGCACCAAGCATTTTACAGTGGTTGCAGAAGATGTATATCAGATTCATAATACCAGTGCCGTGATGCGGTCCTGTGATGCCTTTGGGATTCAAGACTTGCATCTCGTAGAAGAGCGCATCGGTAAAAGTGTGGATAAGGAGATTGCCATGGGTTCGCAAAAGTGGGTAACACTGCACCGGCATAATAACATGAATACTTGTATGGAAACCTTAAAGGCGCAAGGCTATCAGATAGTCGCGACCTCGCCGCATGCAGATGCTAGTTATTTACACGATTTTGATTTTACTAAAAAGAGTGCATTGTTTTTTGGAACAGAAAAAGATGGTTTGACTGAGAGTGTTTTAGAGCAAGCAGATGCCTTGATTAAAATACCAATGCATGGCTTTACAGAGAGTTTGAATATTTCGGTGTCTGCTGCGATCATTATGCAGTACCTAGTTACAAAGATGAAGCTGAGTGGTCTTGACTGGCAGCTTTCCGAAGAAGAAAAGCTGGAGCTCGAACTGCAATGGGCGAAGAACACTATAAAGAGTTACAAAAAGATCATCGACCGCTTTTACGAAACAAGAACCCTTAAGGAGCAATAGTATTTAAAATTACAACACCGTAGGCTGGTTTGAAATCCCTATAAATATTATGGACCGCGCAAAGCAGTTTTGTAAAAGCGTTTTTGATGTAGAAGTAAGGGTGTATTGATGGGCTGGCTGCCAAGTAACGGTAACGTCTATTGGGCTAAAGCAGCCCAACGAAAAAGGAACACTCGTTTATTTTAGTTGTGTAAACCTACAAGTGGAGTTAGACAGAATAGAAAACGCCGCTGGAAAAATAAGACAAGGCAAAACAGAGATCTCCCCAGACCATTGCAACATGGCTGTTATTATTGATAGCGAAGGGGATAGGATCCCGATGCACTCGAAGGAGTAAAAGAGTGTTTTATTAAGGGTGTAAGCATTGATTTGGGATAGCCTGAATATTTGCTCTTATAATGGGAAGCAAGAAGTAGGAAGCAAGACGAAATATAAAATGCTAAACATAGAAAGTAAAATGTAAAAGGGTCTTATATTCGTTGCGGAAAATTTATAAATTTCACTTCATACTCCATTTTCTGCTCACCACTAAATACTAACCATTAACTACTATTCATAAATGAAACTCGTTTTTGCCACCCATAACCAGAACAAATTTAAAGAAGTGCAATTGTTGCTTCCATCACACATAGAGCTCCTAAGCTTGACAGATATAGGCTGTGACGAGGAGATTCCAGAGACGGCAGATACGATAGAGGGGAATGCTAGGTTAAAGGCAGAACATGTGCGTGTCTATTATAACATGAACTGTTTTGCAGATGATACTGGGCTTGAGGTGAAAAGTTTGTTTGGCGAGCCAGGTGTTTATAGTGCACGTTATGCAGGTGAAAACGCTACGTCAGAGGAGAACATGGACAAGTTGCTCAAAAATCTTGAGTTTAAAGTAAACCGTTCTGCCAGTTTTAAGACAGCGATCGCATTAGCTATGGACCATCATGAAGTTTTGTTTCTAGGGGTGTGTGACGGTGTGATTACTGAGAAGCGTAGCGGTGATAAAGGCTTTGGCTATGACCCTATTTTTCTTCCTAATGATGGAAAAGTAACCTTTGCAGAAATGTCTATGTTAGAAAAAAGCACCATAGGTCATAGAGGAAAGGCGATGCGCCAACTTATCCACTATCTAACTGTCTAATGAAAGATTATATATGATACAGAAGATCATTTATAGGTAGTAAATATTTTAATCTGTCAAGAGCCTATTATATGGTCTTTGGTTTTTCTGAAATACACAAGAATCAAACAATGTCCCTTTTTAACATAGCTGCTTTCGGCTTTTATTTGTATGATGCTTAGGTGAAGGAGTAGATGGAAAATTCGATGATATTTATAGAGGTGGATGATGTTTATGTGCATCTTGAAGCTTTTAAAAAACTAAACTTAAATCAAAGGTTTCAAAGTATTAAATTTTCTGAAGTACGATGTAATGACTGGGGTGACGAATACTTTGTGAATGATTATACAGGTGTATTAATCCATAGTGATGCTCTAAATAAACCATATATTTGTCAGTTCTAAGACTGTTGCCCCTTGACGGGTGCTAATTAGAGTGCGGGGGTAGAACGATTATAAAGACTTCATATTTTAGAATTGAAAATAAATCACTAAAAACCCGATATATCAAACAATTAGATTACTTTTGCACCGCGTTAGCAGAAATGCAACGTAGGTAAAAATCCTCAGGGAGAGGTAGTGCTAAAAGTGAAGTCGTAGGTTTTTGTCGATTGCTTCCCACAGCACACAAATAACATATAGACTATAAAAAAATGTCAGCATTTAAAGCGTTGGGGCTCAACGATGAATTACTACAAGCCATTACAGATTTAGGTTTTGAAACACCATCTGAAGTACAAGAACAAGCAATTCCTATCCTTCTAGAAAACGAGACAGATCTCGTTGCACTAGCACAAACAGGTACAGGAAAAACAGCAGCATTTGGTTTTCCAATGTTGCAGAAAATAGATGTAGATAGCCGCACGACTCAAGGCTTGATACTATCGCCTACACGAGAACTGTGTATGCAGATCACCAATGAGATGAAGAATTACGGTAAGTATATGAAAGGACTTAACGTGGTTGCTATTTATGGTGGTGCGAGTATTCAAGATCAAGCACGCCAGATTAAAAAAGGAGCGCAAGTAATTGTAGCTACGCCTGGTCGTATGAAAGATATGATAAGTCGTAGAATGATCGATATCTCTAAAATACAGTATTGTGTTTTAGATGAAGCAGATGAGATGTTGAACATGGGTTTCCATGAAGATATCACAGAGATTTTATCGCATTCTCCACAAGAGAAAAACACATGGTTATTTAGTGCAACGATGCCAAGAGAAGTATCTAGCATCGCTAGAGAATTTATGTACGAGCCACAGGAAATTACTGTAGGGTCTAAAAACATTGGGTCTGAAAATGTATCACACGAATACTATCTAGTGAACGCGCGTGATCGTTACCAAGCCTTAAAGCGTCTTGCGGATGCAAATCCAGATATCTTTTCTGTTGTATTCTGTAGAACAAAACGTGATACACAAAAAGTAGCAGAGCAATTAATCGCAGATGGTTATAACGCCGGAGCAATCCACGGAGATTTGAGTCAGAATCAACGCGATATTGTGATGAAGCAATTCCGTAGTCGTCAAATTCAAATGATGGTTGCGACAGATGTTGCTGCTCGTGGTATCGATGTAGATGATATTACTCACGTAATCAATTATCAGTTACCAGATGAAATAGAAACGTATACGCACCGAAGTGGTCGTACAGGTCGTGCTGGTAAAGAGGGTATTTCTATCGTGATTGTATCTAAAAGTGAAGTGCGTAAGATTAGAAGTATTGAGAAAAAGATACAAAAGCAATTTGCGGTAAAAGAAGTTCCTTCTGGGATGGATATTTGTGAGAAGCAATTAATGCACTTAGCAAATAACATCAAGGATACTGAAATCAATGATGATATTGAGGCTTATTTGCCTAGTATCAATGAAGCATTAGAAGATTTTAGCAAAGAAGAATTGATTAAAAAATTCTTTTCTGTAGAGTTTACGCGTTTCTACAATTATTATAATAAGGCTAAAGACATTAATGTTCAAGCTGGCCACGAGAAAGATTACAGAGATGATACAGGGAGTGTTCGTTTCTTCTTAAACATAGGAGAGAAGGATGATTATAACTGGATGACGCTGAAAGATATGCTGAAGGATGTCCTTAACTTAGGGAAGGATGATGTGTATAAAGTAGATGTAAAAGACGCATTCTCATTCTTTAATGTGGATGAACAACATAAAGATCTTGTAACAAGTGTTTTTGCAGATTTTGAAATAGAAGGCCGCAAAGTAAATGTAGAAGAATCTTCTGGAGGTCGCGGAGGCGGTGGCGGAGGTCGCAGTGGCGGAGGTCGTAGTGGCGGAGGTCGTCGTGATGGCGGAGGTCGTGATAGAGACAGAGGAAGAGGTCGCAGCGGCGGAAGTGGTGGCGGTGGCGGTTACAAAGGGAAAAGGAGTGGTGACGGTGGTTACGGCGGTGGCGGTAGAAGCAGCGGTGGAAGTGGCGGCGGAGGTTACAAAGGAAAAAGAAGCGGTGACGGTGGTTATGGCGGAAGTTCTAGTAGCGACTCTGGTGGCAGCTCAAGCAGCGGTTCTGGTGAGTCATCTAGCCGTGGAAGATTTAGCGGAAGCTCAGATTCTGGAGCGGAAGGAAAGTCAAAGTTTAGCGGAAAACGCAGAGGAAAAGCGAAGCCAGCTGGCGGAGGTACTGGAGGGCGTAGAAGAAGAGATTCTTAAACCCTTTTATGTAGCTTCGATATAGGAGGCAAATTAATATAAAATTTATAAGTAAGGGGTCCGTGTCAATATTTTGGCACGGATTTTTTCATGATGTATATTACAGACACCGTCCATTATGAATCATAGCTTTGTTTTATTTTGAAGACTCCAAACCATTCTGCTGAAAGGCGAGAGTATTAAATATTTGGTAAATTGTGAATCGATAGCGAAATATTACTTCGCATTTGTCGTCTATATACGTACATTTGTATTGTACTATGAAAAAATTTGCCCTACTTATTTGTTTACTCCTAGTTGCTTCATTTGCCTTTGCTCAAGAAGATTTAATTATTGAAGGAACTGTCCTTAATAATAATGATGACAAGCCACTAGAAAACGTAAACATTGTAAATCTCAATAAAGTAAAGGGAACCACTTCAAATCAAGACGGCCTGTTTAAGATACAAGCACAGGTTAACGATACGCTCTTCTTTAGTTACTTAGGTTTTAAATCTATTAGAGTACGCGTGACCAATGACTGGTTAAAGTTTGGTGATATTAAAGTAAAAATGACAGAGCTTGGTATTGCGCTTGAAGAGGTAATTGTGCGTCCTGTGCAGCTCACGGGATATGTTGAGGTCGATGCAAAAATAATTCCCGTCTATGATAATTACCGCTATCGTATTTCTGGCTTAAGTACTGGATATGAAGGTGGACAGCAACAGCCTGGAGCCATTTCTAAGGTATTAGGTGCTATTTTTAATCCTGCAGATTTCTTATATAACGTTTTTGGTAAGCGTCCTAAGCAGATGAGTAAACTTCGCCAGATGAAAAAAGATGATAACATCAGGAACTTATTACAATCTAAATACGATCGCGAAACGTTGATGGCAGTACTGCAATTAGAGCGCGTAGATGTAGACGAAATTTTAAATAATTGCAGTTACAGTGAAGACTTTATCCGTACCGCAAATGATCTCCAGATACTTGATGCTATCAGTGAATGCTATGAAGAATATAAGGTACTTAATCGTAACAGAGGGTAGATTTTTTAATTCTGAAGTGTTAAAAAATAATATATTGTGATATCTACTGTCATCGAATACGCTTAGGCTGACATGATCAAAATTCCGCTAACTATAGTAGTGTCAAACTGATTGCAGTCGAAGTGAATCTAAAGGCATATGTATAATTAATGGTATTTAGATACATATAATGATCATTATGAAAAAGCACATCGACGCCCAAAAAACATTCTTTTTCTCACAGGCGACGAAAGATGTTTCTTTTCGAATCAACGAACTTAACAGGCTTGCTAAGCTATTAAAGGATAACGAAGCGGCACTTAGCAAAGGGATACTTGATGATTTTAAAAAATCTGCCTTTGAGAACTATTTAACGGAGCTCGCTGTTGTACAGCAGGATATCAAAGAAGCAAAACGAAATATTCATAGATGGTCGCGAAGACAAAAGGTCTCTACTAACATCGCCAACTTCCCTGCAAAGAGTTATATCATTCCAGAACCATTAGGGACCTGCCTGGTCATTGGGGCTTGGAACTACCCTTATCAAACATCACTTGCGCCTGTAGTTGCAGCAATAGCGGCTGGCAATACGGTTATTTTAAAACCTAGTGAGTTGCCAAGTGCAACCTCAAGCATTATGGCGAAGCTTATCAATGAAGCTTTTGACCCTCGTATATTTAAAGTTATTGAAGGGAGTGTTGACGAAACGACAGCACTACTCAATCAAGACTTTGATAAAATTTTCTTTACAGGAAGTACTACCGTAGGTAAAATAGTATACAAAGCTGCTGCCGAAAAGTTAATCCCCGTGACCCTTGAGTTAGGTGGAAAAAGCCCTGCAATTATCGCAGAAGATGCAAATCTGAAAATGACGGCGAAGCGATTAATTTGGGCAAAATTCTTAAATTCAGGTCAGACCTGTATCGCACCAGATTATGTGCTTATTCATAAAAGCCAAGAACAAGAATTTTTAAAACACGCGATTGCTGAAATAGAAAATGCAGCGTATGCTTTTGAGAATGATAATTATGTTCAGATTATAAACGAGCGTAACTTTGATCGCCTTACAGGAATGCTAGACGCTTCAAAAACACATATTGGTGGAGACAGTAATAAGGCAGACAGATACATCGCGCCAACAATGTTAACAAATATTTCTTGGGACCATCCTTCTATGAAAGAAGAGATTTTTGGACCGATACTACCAGTGCTTACTTTCTCTGATTTGGATGAGGTAATTACAAATGTTAGAAAATTTCCGAAACCTTTATCTTTATATATTTTTACTTCTAATTCTACAACAAAGAATCGTATGTTGAAGGAGTTGTCCTTTGGTGGAGGTGCTGTAAATGAGGCGGTAATGCATATTAGTAATCCGCATTTACCCTTTGGTGGCGTTGGCGCTAGCGGTATAGGTTCGTATCACGGAAAGTCAGGTTTTGACTGCTTTACGCACTATAAGAGCATTATGGACAAGCCAACGTGGATCGAGTTGCCTATCAAGTTTTCGCCTTATTCTAAGACCAAACTCACTTGGTTAAGACGTCTATTTAAGCTGCAATAATGTTTCAGACGTTTATTCATTACGGCCTTCATTTTTCTTTGCCATTGTTGGTGGCGCTTCTGTTTTACAAGTCGCAATGGAAGAAAGCATTTCTCATTATGATTGCCATGATGTTGGTCGATGTAGATCATTTGTTTGTAGCTCCTATTTTTGATCCCGACCGTTGTAGTGTTGGGTTTCACTTTTTGCATAGCTATTGGGCGATAGGCGTTTATCTGGTTTGTACTTTTATAAAGCCTTTGCGACTTTTTGCCTTGGGATTGTTATTGCACATGGTCGCTGATGGTGTGGATTGCTGGATGATGCCATAAGGGATCTAAACTGAAACCGAACTCTAAATTTACTTTTTCCTTGAGTTCAAGTTCGTATTTGTTCTTTTATCTATGATGATAAGGCTCATTTCTCAAAATAGTGAACCCTCGATAAATTTGCTCTATAAAAAAAAGTCTTACCATTTGGTGGCTGAACGTCATTGCAGATAAAGATACCTTCCCGTTTGCTCTGCTGTACATCTCGTCGCTAAAGCCATAAGGACCTCCTATCACAAAGATGAGGTTCTTAAGCCCGCTGTTCATATGCTTTTGCAGGTACTGACTAAACTTCTCTGAGTTGTATGTTTTTCCTTTTTCGTCGAGAAGAATAAGCGCGTCAGCCGTTTGGGTGCGTTTTAAAATTTCTTCACCTTCTAGCTGTTTCTGTTGCGCTTCAGATAGGTTCTTTGTTTTTTTGATGTCTGGGATGATTTCAAAAGTAAATGAAACATAATGACTTAGACGTTTGATATAGACCTCGGTGAGTTCTATTAGTTTTTTATCATCGGTTTTACCGATGGCTAGGAGGGTGATTTTCATTTATTCGGCTATAATGTTGTGAAGGTGTTCGCCTTTAAAACTCGATACGGGAAAAGCAGTAAGGGAAAGACAATTATAAGTTTTTTTAACATTGATAAGCTTTGAGTCTCTAAAAATACTATATTTTTGAGAATATAATGTTGAGTAGATGATTTCAGAAAAACAATTTAGGAAAGAAATAGGTATCACCATAGCAAACGCAATACGTGAAGATATAGGTGATGGCGACCATAGTTCGCTTGCATGTATTCCAGAGGATGCGCAAGGTAAAGCTAAGCTATTAGTTAAGGATGAGGGGATTATAGCTGGAGTTGAGTTTGCAAAACAAGTGTTTGACTATGTGGATCCAGGACTGAAAATTGACGTAAAAATACAAGATGGAGCTGCTGTGAAATATGGGGATATTGCTTTTTATGTGGAAGGAAATTCTCAGTCTATTCTAAAGGCAGAGCGATTGGTGCTGAATGCTATGCAACGGATGAGCGCTATTGCGACTAAAACCAATGCCTATGTCAAGTTGCTAGAGGGTACAAAAACCAAAATATTAGATACCAGAAAAACGACACCAGGAATTCGAGCCCTAGAAAAATGGGCTGTAAAAATAGGGGGAGGCGAGAATCATCGTTTTGCATTATATGATATGATAATGCTCAAGGATAACCATATTGATTTCTGCGGTGGAATCACAAAAGCTATTGAAACTACCGTTCAATACTTAGAAGATCACTTACTTGACCTTAAAATTATTGTGGAGGCAAGAAACCTAGATGAGATTAAAGAAATACTCACTACGCAAGGCGTCTATAGAATCTTAATAGACAACTTTAATTATGAAAATACGCGCAAGGCTGTCGCGCTTATAGGTGATCAATGTCTTACAGAAAGTAGTGGAGGCATTACTCTTAATACTGCGCGAGAATATGCAGAATGTGGTGTAGATTTTATCTCTAGTGGTGCTTTGACACACTCTGTTTATAATATGGACTTAAGCCTTAAAGCTGTATAGTGAACGAGCAAAAAGAAGAATATAACACAGATATCCCTGTAATAAAGAATATTGTAAAGTGGAGCCGGAAAATAAAAATTCCTGGACTGCAAGGACTTACATTGTATCGCTTGTTTGATATTTACGGTACGGGGATTATTAAGGGGTCTTTCTCACCTCGAGCGAGTTCTATTGCTTATAGTTTTTTTGTGGCACTATTTCCTTTTTTGTTATTCATCTTAAATTTGATTCCCTATATAAAAATTGATGGGTTTCAGACGCGTTTCTTAATTTTTATAGAAGAAGCATTGCCTGCTCAAACGGCAGATTTATTTTACCCAGTCATTGCAGATATTGCAGTGAATCCTCGTGGAGGCTTACTCTCTTTTGTGATTATTCTTTCTTTGTTCTTAGCAGCAAATGGTGTAAATGCTGCTTTTAGTGCCTTTGAAGAATCATATTACGTAAAGCTCAATCGCGGTTTTTTTAGACAGTACGCAGTTGCGTTTTCGGTATCTATACTTTTGGCATTGTTGTTGCTTATTACTGTAGTAGTGATTGTCTATGGCGAGTTCTTGATCAAAGACTTAACAGGACGGGATTATATAAAGAATGATCTGTTTTGGGTCTCTTTATTGCAAATAACGGTCTTTGTTGTAATGGTGTATGTAGTAGTATCAACACTGTATTACTTTGGCACAAAAGAAGGAAGAAAAATACAATTTTTTTCTCTTGGCGCTTTAATAACGACTTTACTTTTTATTATGACCACTTATTTTTTCGGGATATACATAGAGAATTTCTCTAACTATAACGAATTATATGGTTCTCTTGGAGCATTGTTGATAATGATGTTATATATTTGGATCAACGCAAATCTCTTATTATTAGGGTTTGAACTCAACATTGCCTTATTTAGGCTAGATTTAAAACAAAAACGAACAATAACTTAAATTAAAAAACAAAAATGAAAAAAGTAATTTTCCTCCTAGTAGCGATGGTATCAGTAAATATGGCATTCGCTCAAACGCAAGTCGGTGAAGTAACCTTGCCGAATTCGTTAAATTTCAGTGCACAAGAATTAGTCCTTAACGGAGCAGGTATTCGTAAAAAAGCAATGATGCTTAAATTATATTCTGGTGGTTTATACTTGCCAACAAAATCTAGTGATGCAAAAGCAATCATAAGTTCAGATAATACCATGGCGATCCGCTTAGTAATTACATCTAGTTTTGTGAGTAGCGAGGCAATGAGTGAAGCAGTAAAAGACGGATTTGAAGCTTCTACAGGTGATAACACAGCTCCGATTGCGGATGAAATTAAAAGCTTCGTATCTTTTTTCAGCGATGAAATAGTAGAAGGGGATGTTTTTGATATCACAAACCAAAAAGGAAAAGGTGTAGTGGTATATAAAAATAACACACAGCTTGGAGTTATCAAAAGCGCTGCTTTCAAAAAAGCATTATTTGGTATTTGGTTAGGTAACGATCCTGCAGATAGCAAGCTTAAGAAAGGAATGCTTGGTAATTAATATGAAGCAGTTTATATTAATTATTGCAATAGCCTTTGTGAGTTTTACAAGTACCGCACAAAATGTCTTCGGAAAGTGGAAAACCATTGACGATGTGTCTGGGGAAGCAAAATCTATCATAGATATTTATGAAAGAGACGGCAAGGTGTATGGAAAAGTAACCCAAATCTTAACTGAAGGCCGTGAAGATTCTGTATGTACAGAATGTGATGGTGAAGACAAAGGCAAACCAATACTGGGATTAGAAATCATTAGAGGTCTTGAGAAAGACGGCGATGTCTACGAGGATGGAGAAATCCTTGATCCAGAAAATGGAAAGCGCTACAAGTGCTACATAGAACTTGTAGAAAATAATAAATTGAAAGTTAGAGGTTACATAGGCTTCTCACTTTTAGGAAGAACACAATACTGGTATAGAGTTAAGTAAAAGATGTACCTAGTATTTCTTCAGAGATAGTAAGAACGGCAATCAGTTTTAATTGATTGCCGTTTTTTTATGTCTTGTCCTCCTTACGACCATTAGGAATGTTCATAAAATGTGCGTGCTTAATTTTTGATATCACGTAGGCTTGATTATTTTCACAACTTACTTCCTGATCGTTATCGGGACACAAATAAGAACCACTTGTACTATATAGACGTTATACTTCCCATTCCGCTCAAACAGACCTTTACCTATTCGGTGAATAAGGATGAGGCGGCGTTTTTAAAACAAGGGTTTAGAGTAGCAGTGCCCTTTGGAAAATCTAAAGTCTATACCGCAATTGTTTATCAAGTGCACGATCAAGCGCCTAGGGGCTATGAAACAAAGTCTATAGATCACATCCTGGATGAAGCCCCTATTATTTCGGAGAAACAAATTACGCATTGGCAATGGATGGCTTCTTATTATATGTGCACCTTAGGTGAAGTAGTGAAGGCGGCATTGCCGAGTGCTTTTTTATTAGAAAGCGAAACTAAAATCACATTAAACCTAGGCACTAAAACAGCAGAGGAACTTCAGGAAATAGAGGCAAACTTCACCGACGATCAGTTTTTAATCTTTGAGGCTTTACAGGCGCAACCATCGTTATATATAAATGATTTACGCGCAATTCTTAATAGGGCTAATGTGGTTAAAGTGATGCAGCAATTGCTAGAGAAAGAGGTGATTGCCGTCGAAGAAGAACTCACGGAAAAATATACGCCTAAACTTCGTCGCTATGTTAAACTTGCAAAAGAATATGAAGCAGAGCAATCCCTAAGAGCATTGCTGGAGTCGCTAGAAAAAGCGCCAAAGCAAAAAGCGGTCTTAATGACGTTGTTTACACTCACAGGACAAAGTAAGAAACCTGTTGATACTATAAGTTTGCAAAAGAAGAGTGCGGCTAACGCATCTGTGCTAAAAGCTTTGATAGCTAAAGGAATCTTAAAAGAATATTTTATTCAAAAGGATCGTGTAAGCTATGAGGGAGACGAAGCACAAGCGACCAAAAAATTATCTAATGCCCAAGAGACTGCCTTAAGTGAGATGAAGGTTGCGTTTCAGGAACACGAAATTGTACTACTCCACGGTGTCACTTCCAGCGGAAAAACAGAGGTCTATGTAAAACTCATAGAGGAAACCATAAAGCAAGGAAAGCAAGTCTTGTACATGCTTCCAGAGATTGCATTGACGACGCAGTTGATTTCTAGGTTGCAGCACTATTTTGGAGAGCAGGTTTCTGTATATCATTCAAAATACACACTTAATGAACGCGTAGAAGTCTGGAATAATGTGATGGACAGTAAGCCCAAGGCTCAAATAATACTAGGAGCTAGATCTTCTATTTTCTTACCCTATTCTAACCTCGGGCTTATTATCGTGGATGAAGAGCACGAACCGTCTTTTAAACAATATAGTCCGGCGCCAAGGTATCACGGGCGGGATAGTGCAATTGTGTTAGCTTCTATGCACGGAGCAAAAACCATTTTAGGTTCGGCCACGCCATCTTTAGAATCTTTTTTTAATGCCGAGGCAGATAAATATGGTCTTGTAACGCTGTCAAAACGTTTTAATAATGTGATGATGCCAGAGATCGTCTTAGTTGATATTAGAGAAAAGTACCGTAAAAAGAAAATGACGGGGCACTTTAGTGATCGGCTTATGGAAGAAATGAAAACGGTGCTAGAGAATGGCGAACAAGTCATCCTTTTCCAAAATAGAAGGGGTTTTTCACCGGTGATAGAATGCACTACCTGTGGTACATCGCCGCAATGTCCTAATTGTGACGTGAGCTTAACTTTTCATCAATACAAGAATGAACTACGCTGTCATTATTGTGGCTACCATATGGGAATGCCAAAGTCTTGTATTGCTTGTGGCAGCGAAACACTAGATAATAAAGGCTTTGGTACAGAACAAATAGAAGCCGAAGTAAAAGCGCTTTTCCCTGCGTACAACGTGGCGCGTATGGATCAAGATACTACTAGAGGAAAACACGCGTATGCCAAGCTTATTGATAAGCTAGAGAATCAAGAAATTGATATTTTAATTGGGACGCAGATGGTTGCCAAAGGATTAGATTTTAGAAATGTACGCCTAGTGGGGGTTTTAAATGCTGATAATTTACTCAATTTTCCAGATTTTAGAGCGCACGAACGTAGTTTTCAATTACTACAGCAAGTAGCGGGTAGGGCAGGAAGAACAGAAAAAAGAGGAAAGGTAATTGTACAGAGTTATAATCCATTGCATCAAATTTTACAGCAAGTAAGTCAGCACGATTATGCTACTATGTTTAAAGAGCAGACAGAGGAGCGTTATCAATTTAAATATCCACCTTATTATAGGATGATAAAGATAATGTGTCGCGATAAAAACTTTCTAAAGTTAGATAAAGCCGCAATGTGGTTTGGGACGGCTTTAAGAACACAGTTAAAAGAAAATATTTTAGGACCAGAGCCACCGCCTGTCTCCCGTATTCGGAATTACTACATCACCAATATTTTGGTTAAAATTCCAAAAGAACAATCGCTGTCAAAAACCAAACAGATGATTGATCTCGTGCAATGTAGCTTTAATGGGATTAAAGAATTTTCTTCTGTGAGGATTACAATAGATGTGGATAATTATTAAATGGTGCTTTTAGAATTTGAATTGGCTTGTGTTGGCCTATCTAGAATATTCAAAAACCATTCCTCTGCACCTTCAGTAATTGATTTGGGTTGTCTGCCTAAAACTATTGCTAATAAGAAAGGATTAATAGGTTTGTGCGAGAAGTATTAGTTTCTCATAGATGAAGCCAAGGCTTCTACAAGTTCTGATTTTCTATTACGACTTAAAGGTAATTGCTCATTGTCTAGTTCAATTACTTTGCTATTATAGCGTTCTACTTTGTCAAGATTCACGATATAAGATTTGTGTATCCGTAAAAAACGCTCTGTGGGTAACAATGCTTCAAAAGCTTTCATCGTTGATAAAACGACCAGCGCGTCATGCTCGGTTACTAGTTTTACGTAATCTCCTAAGGCCTCGATATACCTAAGCTCATTAAGGAATACTTTACGCTTTTTAAGATTACTCTTTACAAAGATGAAATCTTCATCATCAAAGCCATCATCGTTTTTCAACTTAAAGTTAGTCAATGCTTTATGTACCGCATTTAAAAAACGCTCTTTTGAAATAGGTTTTCTTAAATAATCTACTGCGTCATAATCAAAAGCTTTGAAAGCGTACTTGGTCTTTCCGGTCACAAATATAATTTGTGGCTTCGTAGTAAGGTCATCTAGAAGGTCAAATCCAGAAAGGATAGGCATCTCGATATCTAAAAAGATCAAGTCAATCTCTGTCGTGGCAAGACCCATTTTTGCTTCGATAGCATTATTGTATTCAGCAACAAGCTGAAGCGACGGGTGATTTTCTATCAATTTTACGATAGAAAGACGTTGTAGGGTCGAGTCATCTACAACTGCACATTTTAATAGCGGTTTATCCACGATTTTGTATATTTAGGTAAAGCAATTATAGCAAAAAAATCGATGAACGGCAAGTTTTTTTGGTTTTAATCGTATTTATAATGCATTTAGTCTTTTAATCGGTGTTATTTAATTAGGGTTTTATTCAGTTTGATATTTGAATAAAATGTAGTATTTTTGCACGCTCTTGGCAAAGTGCTAGGAGATTAATCCAATATTAAAGGTTTATATATATGAATCAATATGAAACTGTTTTCATCTTAAATCCCGTTTTATCTGATGAACAGATAAAGGAAACAGTGAAGAAATACGAAGATATTCTTGTTTCTGGAGGTGCTAAGATGATATCAAAAGAGGATTGGGGGCTTAAAAAATTAAGCTACGCCATCCAACACAAAAAAAGTGGGTTTTACCACTTAATGGAGTACACCGTACCTGGTGAAGTGATCAACGAGCTAGAGGTAGCTTATAGACGTGATGAGCGAGTGATGCGTTACCTAACTGTAAGGTTAGATAAGCACGCAATTGCTTGGGCAGAAAAAAGACGTAATCGCGATAAACAAAAAGCATAAGTTATGGCATCTATTCAAGAACAAGCAAAAGGAAAGAAAGACGGAGAGATCAGGTATCTTACTCCTCTTAACATAGAGACAGCAAAGCAAAAGAAATATTGTCGTTTTAAGAAGTCTGGTATTAAGTACGTAGACTACAAAGATGGCGAATGGTTATTGCGTTTTGTAAACGAACAAGGAAAGTTATTACCTAGAAGATTGACAGGAACTTCTCTTAAGTATCAGCGTAAAGTTGCTGTTGCAGTAAAGAGATCTCGTCACCTAGCGTTAATGCCTTACGTAACAGATTTATTAAAATAAAAACAAGATAAAGATGGAAGTTATATTAAAAAATGACGTTGAAAATCTTGGTTTTACAGATGATACTGTAAGCGTAAAGAATGGATACGGACGTAATTACTTGATTCCTCAAGGTCACGCAGTATTAGCTACTGTTTCTGCCAAGAAAGTTCTTGCAGAAAAGTTAAAGCAACGTGCCTATAAAGAGAAGAAAATAGTAGAAAGTGCTCAAGTTCAAGCAGACAAGTTGAACGGTCTTGAGATTAAACTTACTGCAAAAACTGGTGAAGGAGATAAATTATTTGGTTCTATTACGAGCGCAGATGTTGCAGAAGCATTAGCGAAAGAAGGAGTAGAAATCGAGAAAAAGTTTATTTCAGTTGCTGGTGGTAACATTAAGAGAACAGGACAATATGATGCTAGCATTCGTTTCCACAGAGACGTTGTAGCAAGTCTTACTTTTGACGTTGTAGCAGAAAAGAAATAAATTTTCTAATACATATAAGACTAGCCTTTCTCTCACGAGGAAGGCTTTTTTATTAAAATACAATTATGAAATATTCCAGACTTACGAAAGAACAATTTGAAGAACTACAGCCAGAATTTATTAATTTTCTCGCCACACAAACAATCACAGCAAGTGAGTGGGCAGATATTAAAAAGAACAAACCAGAAGTTGCAGAAGACGAACTCGACGTCTTTAGTGATTTAGTTTGGGAAGGAGTGCTTTCAAAAGCACAGTATCTTGAAAATATGAGCGCGCAACAATTGTTCTTGTTTCAAGTAGAAGAAAATCAAATGAGTCTTATCTCATTAAAAGTAAATAAAGAGGAAATCGATATTACTACTCCTCAGGGCTATTCCTGGTTGCAGAAAAACTATATGGATGATAGTGTAGAATTTTTCACCTCAGAAAAAGCCTTTTCAAAAGACAAGAATCAAGATATCTTTGGAATTATTAAGCAAGGAGCCGTGATGACTAAAGGAAGTCTATTTCAGTTTTTTGAGCGGTTTGTTGGGTAGGCACTGCGGCTGTAAATGTACTGAGTTTCGTGCCTTGTACTATTAAAATAATTACGCCAGCGACTGCATCTCCACTAAATTTTGATACACTCCATTTTTAGCCAATAGCTCTTCGTGTCTTCCTTGTTCTACAATTTCTCCTTTGCTTAATACTACAATGTTATCGGCTTTTTGTATAGTAGACAGGCGGTGTGCTATTACAATAGAAGTTCTGTTTTTCATCATGTTCTCAAGTGCTTCTTGCACCAAGCGTTCGCTTTCTGTATCTAATGCAGAAGTTGCTTCATCGAGAATCATTATAGGAGGGTTTTTAAGAACCGCACGTGCGATGCTTAAACGTTGCTTCTGTCCGCCACTTAATTTATTTCCGCTATCACCTATGTTCGTGTGGATAGTTTCTGGCAAGTCTTTTACAAACTCCCACGCATTTGCTATTTTTAAAGCTCCTAGAATTTCTTCATCGGTTGCAGTAGGGTCTCCAACTAACATGTTCTCTTTAATTGAATCATTAAACAAGATAGAATCTTGCGTCACAAGCCCCATCAAGCTTCTTAAAGAAGCTTGCGTAATGTCAATTATGTTATCCCCATCAATAGAAATACTTCCCTCGTTAACGTCGTAAAAGCGTGTAACAAGATTTGCAATGGTACTTTTGCCGCTTCCACTTTGTCCAACGAGCGCTACTGTTTCTCCTTTTTTCACGTGCAGTGTGAAATTTTTCAGGACATATTCATCTTCATATTTGAAAGACATGTTTTCAATACTAAGTTTGTTTTGAAAACCAACTTTCTGTTTAGCATTAGGAGCATCAACAATCAATGAAGGTGTTTCAAGTATTTCTAAAACACGTTCTGCAGCAGCATTTCCCTTCTTTACACCGTAGCTTGCCTTACTGATTGCTTTGGCCGGAGTTAGTATTTGATAGGCTAAACCCATGTATGCTATAAATGCAGCGGGATCTAATGTTTTTTCAATAAGCACCATACTACCACCAAACCATAACAATACCCCAATCACTGCAATCCCTAACACTTCACTAATAGGCGAAGCTAAGTTTTGTCTGTTTAAAAGGTTGTTTGAGTACTCGTAGTATCTTCCCGTTGAGTCTTTAAACTTATTGGTGAAGATAGACTGTGCGTTAAAACCTTTAATAATTTTTAAACCACTTAATGTTTCCTCAAGAATAGAAAGAAAGAATCCTTGCTCTTCTTGTACTTGATGCGACTTCTTTTTTAAGGTTTTTCCAATTCGAGAAATGATAAAGCCAGATACTGGAATAAATATGAAGACAAAGAGTGTGAGTTTTGCGCTCAGTGTTAGCATAATTAAAATGGCAAATAATATGGTAAGTGGTTCTCTTACAATTAGTTCAAGAATAGATAAAAATGAAGATTGAATTACTTGCACATCACTCGTCATTCTTGAGATGGTATCGCCTTTCTTTTTTTCTGAGAAAAATGAGATTGGTAAATCTAAGGTCTTCAGGTATAATGCATTTCTAATATCCTTAAGAACCCCATTGCGTAAAAACGTAATGAACCACATGGCTAAATAGCCAAAGAAGTTTTTGAGTAAAAATGTCACGACCACAACCGCAATCATATACATTAACACTTTCATCTCGCCTATCGCCTCCACCTGCTGGGTAAGGTAAAAGTTGAGATGTCCTTCTAGGTAGTCGCCCAATTCTAAAATACTGGTGTATTCTGGCGGAGCGCTAACTACTTTTTTATCGTCAAACAATACCTTTAACATTGGTATTAACGATACAAAGGCCAGACTTCCAAAGAGCGCATAAAAAACGTTGGCTATAACATTTCCATAGGCATACTTTTTATAGGGTTTCGCATAAGCCCAAATTTTCTTGATATAATCCACTAATTAAAATTTAATTGCTTTTGTATTGCTGCTATCCTATCGTCTAATAAGCGTGTTGTATTCTTCTTCTCTTCTGTCGTCACGCTGATGTAAAACTTTATCTTAGGCTCTGTACCGCTTGGTCTTGCCGCTATTTTACTTCCGTCTTCTGTATAATAAATAAGTACATTAGATTTTGGAATCTCTATAGTTTTTACGCTATTATTTAAAGTGTCTCTAGCTTCACTCGTTAAATAATCTTCTATTTTGACAACTTTACTGCCATTGATTTCTGTAAATGGATTCTCGCGTAGTTGCTTCATAATTGTAGCAATCTCTTCTGCGCCTTTCTTTCCTTTTTTTACTAAGGAAATTAATTGTTCCTTATAAAACCCTACTTCTTTTTGGATCGTGTCAAAATAGTCTAAAAGTGTATTTCCTTTCTCTTTTTCTATAGCCGCAATCTCGCAGGCAAGTAGTGCAGCGGTGACAGCATCTTTGTCTCTTACAAAGTCGCCTACCATATAACCGAAACTTTCTTCACCACCTCCTACTAAATACAACTCAGGAAAGTCTTTTATCATTTTTGCAATCCACTTAAAACCTGTGAGGCCTTCCTTGTAGATGACACCAAATTTTGCTGCAATCTTCTCAACCATTGGAGTTGATACTATAGTAGATGCAACAAAGTGCTTTTGGTTGAGTGCGTTTTGTTCTTTTAATTGGTCTAACAAGAAATAAGTTTTGATCGCCATGGCTTGATTTCCATTTATAATCTTCATTTTGCCATTGGCGTCTCTTACTGCTATCCCCAAACGATCACAATCTGGATCTGTACCAATCACGATATCTGCATGTTCTTTATTAGCAAGCGCAATTGCCATAGACAATGCTTCAGGTTCTTCTGGGTTGGGAGAAACTACTGTAGGAAAATCTCCGTCTGGTGTAGATTGTTCTTTTACACTATAAACATTGGTGTATCCAGCTTCTGCTAATACTCTTGGAATCATTGTACTGGAGGTTCCATGGAGCGCGGTAAACACGACTTTAAGGTTTTCGCGCAAAGTGTTATCCTTTATTTTGCAACCATTCTTTAAAGATGCCGCAGCAAACGCATCATCGACTTCCTTATCTATACCCTCAATAAGGGAGGCGTTTCCATTGAAGTTCACCTCGCTGTAATCCAATGCATTTATAATATTAATAATGTCGTTGTCTTGTGGTGGGACTAGTTGGCCACCATCTTGCCAATACACTTTATACCCATTGTATTCAGGCGGATTGTGAGAAGCAGTAAGAACGATACCACATTGACAACCTAAGTGTTTTACAGCAAATGAAAGCTCTGGAGTAGCGCGGAGGTCTGTAAAAAGATAGACATGTATTCCGTTTGCAGAAAACACATCTGCCACTACTTGTGCTAATTCCTTACTATTATGCCTACAATCATAAGCAATAGCAACTTTTAAAGTTTCTGAAGGGAATTGTTTTTTTAAATAATTTGAAATCCCTTGGGTGTTTTTACCCAAGGTGTATTTATTGATTCGATTATCACCAACACCCATCACGCCGCGCATACCGCCAGTACCAAAAGCAATCGATTTGTAAAAACTATCCTCTAATCCATCAGGATCACGTGCGATCATTTCTTTGATTTCTGCTTGGGTCTCTTGGTCAAAAGTAGGGGTGAGCCAAGTGTTTACTTTTTCTAATGTAGTTGGATCTATGTATGTCATAAGTAGCTGCTAATTCTGGTGCAAAAGTACCATTTTCGAATTTTAGATGTAAGATTTCTGAGGTGTGATTTTTTGAAGAGGAATTTTCAATTTTTAATACTTTCAGTCTGAGCTAGATGAAGACTAATAAACATCGCTATGTTTCTAGCCATCAATCATCTTCTATATAATCTTGGGTTAATTTGTTGTTTATTATAAGTACTTCGACTGCGCTCCGTATGACATTGTTATTATTTGACAAGAATATGCTAAAAAAGAAATTCATGATGCTGCATTTATAATGCTGAATTCTCTACACCGTCTCACTAATAATATAATCTGCAACATTCTTCTTCGTGCGTAGAATAAGTTCACCTATAAAACCTGCTAAGAATAACTGTGTGCCTAGTATCATCGCTGTAAGCGCAATATAAAATTCCGGACGTTCCGTAATGAGGCGTCCTGCTTCATTAATAAACAACTTGTCAATACCAAGATACATAGCAAAACAGAAGCCAATCAAAAGCATAACTGCTCCCCAGGCACCAAAGAGGTGCATAGGGCGTTTGCCAAAACTTGACAAAAACCAAATGGTAATTAAGTCTAAGAACCCGCGAACAAAACGTTCTGCGCCAAATTTAGTCTCCCCGTATTTGCGGGCTTGATGCTGTACTACTTTTTCTCCAATGTTTGAAAAACCAGCGTTTTTTGCTAGTACTGGAATATAGCGGTGCATTTCGCCTGTGACTTCAATAGTTTTAATCACGTCATGGTGATAAGCCTTGAGACCACAATTAAAGTCATTGAGTTGCACTCCAGACGTTTTTCGGGCAGCAAAATTAAAGAGTTTAGAAGGGAGATTTTTTCCTATTAAGGGATCGAAGCGTTTTTTCTTCCATCCTGATACAAGGTCGTATTTCTCTTCTATAATCATTTTGTAGAGTGCAGGGATCTCTTCTGGATTGTCCTGAAGGTCTGCATCCATTGTGATTACGACGTTACCTTTTGCCATTTTAAAGCCGGCGTGCAAGGCTTGAGACTTTCCAAAGTTCTTTAAAAACCGAATGCCTTTTACAGCGGAGTGCTCATTTTTTAGAGTGGTAATAATATCCCAAGAACTATCTGTACTACCGTCGTCTATAAAAATAACTTCATGTAAAAGACCATTGGACTGCAAGGTCTTTGCAATCCAATGGTATAATTCTTTTAAGGATGCTTCCTCGTTGAGAAGCGGAATGACGATAGATAGATTCATTTATTCTAAATGGGCTGGTTTCTCAACTTTCATAATTAACCCAGAGATGAGTGAAATAATAAAGCCAAAGAAGAGAGATAGAATAATCCCCATAGCCGCCATCACACCTGGACTTACCATTTTTTCTGTGATGCTTATTGCCATTTCCATTTGATCTTCTGTCATATTTGGATTTTGCTCAACCATATCAGAACTCGCCTTTTCGACAATGTTTGCTGCAAAGTCTGGTTCAATAACGGTAACAAATAACATATTAAATAATACGCCTATAATACCAGCGATTAGCGCTGTAGCCAACCCTACTTTTAAGGCTTCTCCAAGCGATAAAAAGCCGCCGTTACTTTCTTTAAAAGCTTTTAAAGCGTAGATAATACAGCTTAGCATTATTACGAAACTTAACAAGCTTTGCCACCATGGCTGCTCATAAGTTTGTCCTAGTGCGTAAACAATTACAGATAGTAGTACGGACACAAGTCCTAGAATTAGCCCGTATTGCATGGCTACTTTTTTCACAGATCCTTTTTCGGTTTCCATTTTTATAAGTTTAGTTTGTTCGTTAGGTTAGTAAACAAATGTAGTAAAATGTTACGGGACAAGTAGGATTTTTATGGCTTGTTCTATTGTTAGGTCTATTTGAGATAGTTACAAAGGCCCACCACGAGGTCATATTCCGCTGCTAAACTTATGGTGGTAGGTTTCCGCTACAAGAAATAATAACCGCGACTTTTACTTCGGAAATGATAAGGGTTTAATAACTAGCTCGCATTTGTTCATTATGAAATAGTGTGAATTACGCTTTTGCCTAAAGTCTTCTTTTGGGTGTGATGAGAAGTTTGTTTCTCAATTAATAAAGATGATCATAGTTTTTTAAGAACTGATAAATATTTAAGCTAAAATGCATTGTCCGCTTCCTTGATAAATAAATGAAATAACAATTGTCATTTGATAGCGCAATATCTCCCATCTTTACTATTTTCGCAGAAGCTAAAAGAAGATTGACATCCATAATTAGGGTTGCTGAAATTTTATTAAAAAAAATAAAGTATTGTGTTGTCATTTTAGTAATAATACTTAAATTTGCACTCGCATTTCCGAAAGGTCGGGGATGCTATTTTAAAAGAATAAACGATGAAAAAAGGTATCCATCCAGAAAATTATAGATTAGTAGCATTTAAAGACATGTCAAATGAAGATGTTTTTTTAACTAAATCTACAGCAAATACAAAAGAAACAATTGAAGTTGATGGCGTTGAGTATCCTGTTGTAAAAATGGAAATCTCAAGATCTTCTCACCCTTTCTATACAGGTAAATCTAAACTTATTGATACTGCAGGACGTATTGACAAGTTTAAGAACAAGTATGCGAAGTTTAAGAAGCCTGCTGCAGCTGCTCCAGTAGAAGAAGTTAAAGCTGAAGAAGCTACAACTGAAGAGTAAGACTTACTCGTGATATGTTCACGACTACATTATATTGAAGCCTTCGATTTTTATCGAGGGCTTTTTGTTTTGGCCTTGTCTTCTGTTCTAGTTTATAGGAAACTCATTGAAGTATTTGAAACTCAGAAGACACGCAGGCACCTTTCTGACTTGGACTAATTTTACTTTATTCCTTGAGAATTTAAACGTTTCGCTACATAGCAGAAAATTTTGAGTTTTGTAGAAAGTGCAAATATGAATTCGTATTCTTAATTTAGTTGGCTATTTTTGATAGACTAAATAAAATAGACTCACTGGATGCTACTAAGTAGCCCACTGACTGCTTAAAACTTATTACTGAAAATGAATTACATCCTTTTTGACGGCGCTGTGCGCGACCAGTTGTTACCATTTACGTTTACAAGACCTGTAGCAGATATTCGCGTAGGGATTTTGACGCTTCGTGAGAAGTGGGAGCATATGCTTGGTACCACCACTACCACAATCACCGAAGATTATTTAGTAGACAAATTTCCTATGGTCGAGATGGAAGAGAACGTGATGATTAACGCATCTTTTATTCCTTCTGAACATATGATTGCCTTGATTGAAGGGCTCTTAGAAAATCAAGCAGTATTTTATGAAGATGAGCCTCTTGCTTTTTTTGCTAAGGAAGGAGAGGAAGTAGATTTTGATAGCTATGAAGTGGTGCAATACACCTATGATGATGTACTACGCATAGAACATACTTGGGATATTTTTGCTAAAAACGGCGACGCTATAGCAAGAGACTTTGCGCTATTAACTGAAGGTCGTACTTCACAACCTATCCCAGAGAAAACAGTTGCGTTTAACGAATCTCAAATTTTTATAGAAGAAGGAGCTAAGTTGTCTTTATGCTCACTAAATGCTGAAGGTGGACCTATTTATATTGGCAAGCATTCAGAAATAATGGAAGGCGCTATGATTCGTGGCCCTTTTGCACTTTGTGATAATGCCACTGTAAAGATGGGCGCAAAAATATATGGGCCAACAACCATTGGACCTCACTGTAAAGTGGGCGGCGAAATAAACAACTCCGTATTAATGGGGTATTCTAGTAAAGGGCACGATGGCTTTCTAGGTAATAGCGTACTTGGAGAATGGTGTAATCTTGGTGCAGATACTAATAACTCTAATTTGAAAAACAACTATGCAGAAGTCCGCTTATGGGATTATGAAACAGAAGGGTTTGCACATACGGGATTACAGTTTTGTGGCTTGATGATGGGTGATCATAGTAAATGTAGTATCAATACCATGTTTAATACCGGAACGGTTGTAGGGGTGAGTGCCAATATCTTTGGGAGCGGATTCCCTCGTAATTTTATTCCAAGCTTTAGTTGGGGCGGTAGTGCAGGAATGACTACGTACAAAACAAATAAAGCGTTTGAAGTTTCAAAAATAGTAATGGAACGAAGAGGTGTGGACTTTACAACAGATGATGCGGCTATTTTAGAACATGTATTTGAGGAAGCTGCAAAGTGGAGAAAGGGCTAGATATTTGTTCTTAATAATCAGTTCAACGTATAGAGTCCTTTAAATAATAGATTAGTAAGGTGATGATTACAATTGGGATAATCGAAAAAGTGATAAATAAGACGCGAGTTCGCTACCTTTCTTTTCGAATTAACGCTGTCTTGAATTCTTCAAATTCTTCTGGTGACATTTGAGTATGATCTATAAAATCCCAAAAAATTTTTTCAGAATCCTGCGGGCTCTCAAAATAACGTGCGCCTTTCCTGTTGTTTAATTGTGCTCTGTTTGCTTTTACAGATTTAACTCTTTCTAAACCACTTAAGCCAAATCCCATACAGTTACTATTATAGTGTTACGAAAGAAAAGGGGAAAGGTTACAAAACGAACACGTATCTGAACGTCAGAAATAATCTTAAGTGAAGTCCTTGATCTTCTTAAACCATATATCGCTCGGTGAATCTGTGTTATAGTTTTTCCGCAGAGATAATCGTAGGCACACTGCCTTGCACAGAGAGATTTAACGAAATTTTAAATAAAGATACTACTTCATCTTCTTCACCCGCTTCAAAACCAGAAAATTCTGTGGGTTGACGCCTAGTCCAGAGACTTTTTTTGATACTAATCGCACTGCCATATCATAATACAAAGGCACAATAGGAGCATCTGCAATAATTAAACTGTCCATCTTTCTATAATAGTCTTTCCTTATTTTTATGTCTGAGATATTCTGAGCTGCTACATACAGACTATCAAAAGTCGCATTCTTATAATGCATATAGTTAGGGCCATTGGGTGTGAAATTCGGGCTATAAAATAAAGACAGGTAATTCTCAGCATCTGGATAATCTGCGATCCAGCTGGCTCTAAAGACTTCGAGTTCGCCGCTGGCCTTCATTTGCCGCAAGGTAGACGGCGGCACCACATCTATGGTTACTTTGAGTCCTAGCTTTTCGAGTTCGCGTTGTATGTACTCACATACATCTAGATACTGCGCATTTGTCCCAATGGTGATTTCTGGTTGTGTATCACCGGTTTCGTCTTTATAGGTTTGAATAAGTGTTTTTGCTTTTTGCGGATTATAAGTAAACCCTTCTATCGCTTCAAACCCAGGTAATCCTTTTGGGATAAAACCGTTGACGGCCGGGAAACCCATTCCATTGCGGAGATAGGTCACCATTTTTTCTCTGTCAAAACCATAGTTCACAGCTTGGCGCAATGCCTTTGAGTTGACCTCTGATGATTCTGCATCTAAGTAAAACCCAAGATATTCCGTATTGAGATATGGCGCCGTGATCAGGTTTACTGTTTCTGTATACTTAGCTTGTAATTTTCCTGTAGTGGTGACAATCTCATCTTTATACGAGTTATCTAGACCAGACATAAAATCTATGTTGCCTTGAATAAACTGCAAGAATTCACTTTGTTTGTCTGGTAAGAAGGTGATGGCAATGGCTTCCATATATGGCAACTGATTTCCCACTTCATCTTTTTCAAAATACAGCGGATTCTTTCTGAATACCAGTTTAATGTTCTCTTCCCACATTTTATATTGAAAAGGGCCAGTGCCAACGGGGTTTCGTCTAAAGGTGTTGCCGTAATGTGCTACAGCTTCTTTAGGTACTACAGAGCAGTAACGCATGGAGAGCAAGCCTAAAAAGGCGGGAAATGGTTTTTTAAGTTGTATAGTGAAGGTACTGTCGTTTTCAGCTTGATATGAGGCTACGTTTTGCAATACCCAGCTTCCAGGCGAAGCTACTTTTTCATCCAGCAGTCTGTCAAAGCTATACGTAAAATCTTCTGCAACTACGGTTCGGGTTTTGGCATTTCCGAAGACATCGTTTTTATGATAGTAGACGTCATCACGTAATGTAAACGTGTAGGTCTGTGTGCTGTCATTAATGACCCAAGACCTAGCGATGTCTGGGATGATGTTTAAAGAATCATCTAGCTGAACCAGCCCGTTAAACAATTGATTTGTAGGCCAAATAGTTTGCGGATTCCTAGAAAATGCCGGGTCTAAGGAGGCTATGTTGCTATGCTCGTTATAGCGAAACACTTCGTGATCACGGGAAGAGTCTGCGCTTTTGTTGCAGCTTGTTGCTAGGATGCAGGCTAGAGCAAGTGCAAAATACAGCAGTGAGTTATGGGTTGTCTCACGATAACTATCGGGATGCGTGGTCTTAAACAAAAATCGAGTAAAGGGAAGGTTCATAAATGCATACAAATATACATTCATTTTTATTTTAAGTAGCTGAAGTAATGGATGTTTAAAATTTCAGAAATGAAGATAAGTTCGTACTTTCGCCATTCTAATTTTAACGAATGTCTGTCCCAAACAAAGTCGCATTTTACACCCTCGGTTGCAAGCTAAACTATAGCGAAACCTCTACCATTGCTCGTGATTTTACGAAGGAGGGTTATGAGCGTGTAGACTTTAAGGAGGAAGCAGACATCTACGTGATTAACACTTGTTCTGTGACTGAAAATGCGGATAAGCGTTTTAAGTCTATTGTCAAGCAGGCGCAAAAGGTGAATCCAGATGCCTTTGTGGCTGCCATAGGTTGCTATGCGCAATTGAAGCCCGAAGAACTTGCAGATGTGGACGGAGTTGACTTGGTGTTAGGTGCGACAGAAAAATTTAAACTACCTTTTTATATCAATGAATTACTTGCTTCTCCAGACCGAGGTAAGGGAGAAACACAAATACACAGTTGCGAGATTGAAGATGCAGATTTTTACGTAGGCTCCTACTCTATAGGCGATCGTACCCGTGCTTTCTTAAAAGTACAAGATGGTTGTGATTACAAATGTACCTATTGCACCATCCCGTTGGCTCGTGGAATATCAAGAAGTGATGCGCTAGAAAATGTATTAAAAAATGCTTCGGAAATAGCAAAACAAGGAATTAAAGAAATTGTTTTAACCGGAGTTAATATCGGGGATTATGGAAAAGGAGAGTTCGGGAATAAAAAACACGAACATACCTTTTTTGAATTATGCCAGGCATTAGATGAAGTAGCGGGCATAGAACGACTGCGTATTTCTTCTATTGAACCCAACTTGCTTAAAAATGAAACCATTGATTTTGTAGCGCAATCAAAAACCTTTGTGCCTCATTTTCATATTCCGCTGCAGAGTGGGAGTAATGCTCTTTTAAAATTGATGAAGCGCCGTTACATGAGCGAGTTGTATGTAGATCGAGTGACTCGTATTAAGCAAGTGATGCCAGATGCTTGTATTGGAGTGGATGTCATCGCTGGTTTTCCAGGAGAGACGGACGAACTATTTTTAGAGACGTACAATTTTTTAACTCAGCTAGATATTTCTTATTTACATGTCTTTACTTATTCTGAAAGAGAAAACACGGCTGCCGCCGCAATGGAAGGAGTGGTTCCTAAAAAGGTAAGAGCTAAAAGGAGTAAAATGCTTCGAGGACTTTCGGCAAAAATGCGCCGGGCGTTTTATGAAAGTCAGTTAGGTAGGACCCTGACCGTATTATTTGAAGGTGAAAACAAAGAAGGGTACATCCACGGGTTTACCCAGAACTACGTCAAAGTAAAAGCACTCTGGAATCCTGAACTCGTAAATACATTACATAAAGTGGCCTTGACAAGCATTGATGAAGATGGCCTTGTTAGGTTTGATTTTGTAAACGAAAAAGTACTTGGTTAATTGGTTTTAGATATTAATCCCAATAGGTAATAAAGATTTATACTTCCTTCTATTCTTCCGGATAAATGACACAATTTCTGGTGCGGTAGGCATCATACTAATGTTCCGGTCCTTGATATTTGCAAAAACAGCCCTAATAAAGATTTCTCTAAATCCCTGTTCTTCCATGTCTTCTGGCATATCATATTTGGTTAGAAATATTTTACGCTCTTGCAGTGCGTATTCTATTCTAGCCATATTGTCTCCTATTTCTAGTTCAAACTGGCGCAAAAATTCATTGTCTGAAATTACAACATCTTCAATCATAATGTGGGTTTATTCTTAAATTGAACAATATTTCGCTTTGGCTTGTGTAAATTTACGAAATATCTTCATCGTAATACTATTTCAATGCAAGTTCGTCTATGATTTCAGGAAAAATTCACGTTTATTTTGTTCCCGGCCTCGCCGCAAGTGTTGAAATCTTTAGAAATATAAAATTACCTGAGGATGTATACGTTACTCATATTATCGAGTGGAAAATTCCGAAGAAAAGGGAGTCTATGTCAGACTATACTAAACGTCTGGTAGAAGAGGTTAAGGAAAAAGATGCAGTTTTAATTGGAGTTTCATTTGGTGGCGTTGTGGTGCAAGCAATGAGTGAGCATTTAGACCTACGTAAATTAATACTCATATCTAGCGTAAAGTGCAGAAGTGAGTTGCCAAGAAGATTGCGCTTTTTAAAGCGAACGGGATTATATAGGCTTGCTCCAACGAGCTTGATTATTAATGCAAAAGATTTAACACGATTTGCTATAGGTCCAAGGTCTAAAAAACGATTACAATTGTATAATGAATATCTGCACGTTCGGGATAAAGTGTATATGGATTGGGCCATATCAAATATGGTAAATTTTAATCGTAAAATACCTATACCGGGTATTGTTCATTTGCATGGTGATCAAGATGTGGTGTTTCCGTCGAAACATATAAAAAATGCTATTTTATGTCCTGGCGGCACTCATATTATGATATTGAATAAAGCGGGTTGGATTGTCGAAGAACTGAATAAAATTGTTACTAATTAATACGGTTTCTACTGGAGGTGCACTATGTAAATACATACCTTTAAAAAAAAAGAACTAAGCTATGAAAATGATGACGAAAATAGGGTTAGTAACGCTCTTGCTTTTTGCGGTTGCTGTGAGTGTATATGCCGTACAATCACCTAAAACAGATGCAGCGGTTACAGAGAAAATTGCAAATGATTATGGTGTGCACGCATTACCTATGCCTACGTATCTCGAGTTTGCTGGAGAGCCAGTGCCGCTAGAAAACCCAGATATTATGGAACGTATGGATCGTGAGTTGCACGTGAATACGTATTGGCAGTCTAATATGATTATATTAATGAAACGCGCTAATAAGCACTTTCCTAGAATTGAGGCGCTACTGGCAGAGCATAATTTACCAGATGATTTTAAATATTTAGCGGTGGCAGAAAGCAGTCTTGATAATGTTAGGTCTCCAGCTGGAGCCGCAGGATTCTGGCAGTTTTTAAAAGGCACAGCAAAAGAATACAATCTAGAAGTAAATGATTATGTAGACGAGCGTTATAATATAGATCTCGCTACAGAAATGGCGGCTAAGTATTTAAATAAGTCGAAAGACCGCTTTGGTACGTGGACCTTAGCTTGTGCTGCATATAACGCTGGTAATGCTGGTGTAAATAGACAGCTAGAGCGTCAAGATGTAAAAGATTACTATGATGTACTCCTTAACTCCGAAACGAGCCGTTATGTGTTTAGGATTTTAGCTTTTAAAGAGATCATGTCTAATCCTAAAAAATATGGATTTAACTTAAGACCGACAGACTTGTATCAAGAAATCCCTATAAAGAAGGTTGTTGTGAATTATGCCGTAGAAGATTTTGCAAAATGGTCAAAAGATCAAGGAATTAATTATAAGATTTTAAAAATTCATAACCCTTGGTTGCGAGATACGTTTTTAAAGAATACATCAAAAAAAGAATATATTATTGAGATTCCAGAAGAAGGATATTATCAACTAAATAAATAAAATGAATCCAACACTTATAGTTTCTTTGATTGTTATTGGCTTATTAGCGGGAATTCTTAGCGGATTTATGGGAGTAGGAGGTGGTGTCATTATGATCCCACTAATGGTTTTGTTTTTAGGATATTCACAGCATCAAGCACAAGGTTTGAGCCTTGCGGTTTTATCGGTTCCTGTAACGTTTTTAGCGGCCTACACATACTATGTGAACCCATTAGAAGGAGAAGCTCCTTTTAGCTGGAAATTTGGGATAGTGATTGCTTTGTCCTTTGTGGTGGGCGGTTTAATTGGATCTAAATTTGCGGTTGCGATACCTCAGAATGTCTTACGCAAATCTTTTGCAGTGATTTTAATCATAGCAGCAGTAAAAATGTTTTTTACTAAATAGTATTACGGTTTGTCAATTACTACTTCTTCTGACGTTTCAGAAGCATTCATTAATAGCGAAAGTCCTTTGCTAAAGGAGTTGTAGTTAAGGTTGTATGATATACTATATTCTTCTTCATAGGGATGTAAAATACCACGACGCATATCTACAACGATGTCATTTTCATCTATAAAAAAGGAAGAAGGGAAACCTACACTATGCTTTAACATCCTGATGACACGGCAATGCTTGTTGTCTGCTTCGTCAATGTAAAGGATATCAATTGTAGAATTATATTTTCGCGCCGCTTTCTTGACATTATCTTTCGTGCCCCAGAATAGGACAACAAAATCTATCTCATTTCTGTGTTTTTTAGCAATCTCGTTTAGTGCTGGTATTTCACCTTTTCCTGGAGTACACCAAGAAGCGTATGTCATCAAGAATATAGGCTTTTCGTACTTTTTAAATTCTATTTTTCTTCCAGATAATTTGTGAGCGGTGAAGTTATCCATGCGGCTCCCGTTGATCACATTTTTCACAAGAGAATCAAAAAGTGCATCTGCCTCCTCAAATCGCTGATCGTGATAGGCAAGTTTAGATTGTATCTTATAATTTTTAATGTTCTTTCCTATATTATAAGACAAGAACGTTTTTTGCTCAAAATTTTGGGATCGAGCAGAAAATGAAATTAATAAGATAAGTAAGAGTAGTTTTTTTACCATTTAGCCCTTTTATATTCTGCGAAATTACGTAAATCGCTACATAATAGACTGGCTTATCGGTAATTAACGGATAAAGTCGATGTATTGCGGTTAAAAGGTTATTTGCGACCTCCACGACCTTGACGGCCACCTCCATATTGTTGTTTTGGAGCTCCAGCCCGTTTCATTTGTCCCTTCATTTGCTTTATCTGATCGTCCATCATATTATGCTTGTCTAGCTTTTTTGCTTCAGATAAAAGTATTTCTGCTTCTCGTTTACGGTTTTTGGTCATTGCAATACCGGCAAGATTTAACTTGGTCATCGCCATGTCTGTATCCATACTTAAACCTAAAGTAACGGCTTTCTTAAAATATTTTTCAGCCTCATTCATGTTGGTCTGGCTCACCATCAATCCATTCAGGTAATTATAGTACCCTTGTTGTTTTTTAATAAGAGACCCTTCAGGGTTTTTAATTTTATCTAGCCATTTTTTTGCACCTGGGAAGTCTTGTTTTCTTAAACGCAAAAACGCAAGGAGGATAATTTCGTTTTTAAAATATAGGAAGACGAATATAATGGCTAAAAGGATACACATAATCCCATTACCTATATTAGTCTCTGTAAACTGCCAAACAGCAACGGAAATGGACAATAGAGTAAGAATTAATTTGATATTTTTATGAAACATATGGCTTGTTTTTGAAGCGTTGACAAAGGTAAGTAAAACAATTAAAATTTTTTTACATTTAGAAGTTGAGTGTGTAAAAAATGTTTGTATATTTGCAGCCGCCTACGAATAATAATGATGAAGCGCAATTCAGAATAACGAGAGTAGGTATAAAAAATTAAAGATTTAGTTTAAAAATATCGTTTCAGAATAAAGAAATCAGACCATGAGCAAAAGAACATTTCAGCCATCAAAAAGAAAGAGAAGAAACAAGCACGGTTTTAGAGAGCGTATGGCATCTGTAAGCGGTAGAAAAGTAATAAAAGCTCGTAGAGCTAAAGGCAGAAAGAAAATTTCTGTATCCTCAGAATTTCGTCACAAGAAATAATGTTGATAAGTCATATATAAAAAGGTGTTGTTTTAAAGCAGCACCTTTTTTTTATACCCTGTCGATTCGTAAATTTATATCCCGAAAACCACCCTTCATTTATGCCTAGAAATACCTCAATAAAATCGGTTTTAATTATAGGATCTGGTCCTATTGTAATTGGTCAAGCTTGTGAGTTTGATTATGCTGGATCTCAGTCTCTCAGATCTTTAAGAGAAGATGGGATTGAAACGATCCTAATAAATAGTAACCCTGCCACCATTATGACAGATCCGTCTATGGCAGATCATATCTATTTAAAACCATTAACCACGAAGTCTATTGTAGAAATCCTTAAAGAACATCCTCAGATTGATGCGGTACTTCCTACTATGGGTGGGCAGACTGCTTTAAATCTAGCCATAGAAGCAGATGAAAAGGGTATTTGGAAAGATTTCAATGTTGAATTAATAGGAGTAGATATCGCTGCTATTAATATTACAGAAGATAGAGAGCAGTTTAGAAACTTGATGCTAGATATAGGTATCCCAATGGCACCTCAAGCCACCGCAACATCTTTCTTAAAAGGAAAAGAGATTGCACAAGAGTTTGGTTTTCCATTAGTAATTAGAGCATCCTACACCTTAGGGGGCGATGGAGCATCGATTGTTTATAAAGAAGAAGATTATGATGAATTATTAACACGTGGCTTAGAAATATCGCCTATCCACGAAGTAATGATTGATAAAGCGCTACTGGGCTGGAAAGAATTTGAACTAGAGTTGTTGCGGGACTCCAATGATAATGTAGTTATTATATGTGCCATTGAGAATATGGATCCTATGGGGATACATACGGGAGACTCTATCACGGTAGCACCAGCAATGACGCTTAGTGACAAGACCTATCAAAGAATGCGTGATATGGCAATCCATATGATGCGCAGTATCGGTGATTTTGCGGGTGGATGTAATGTTCAGTTTGCAGTTAGCCCAGATGAGAAAGAAGATATTATCGCTATTGAGATTAACCCGAGGGTTTCTCGCTCTTCTGCCTTAGCATCAAAAGCAACTGGCTATCCTATAGCAAAGATTGCAACAAAACTTGCCATTGGTTATCACTTAGATGAATTAAAGAATCAAATTACAAAATCTACATCAGCGCTTTTTGAGCCTACACTAGATTATGTGATTGTGAAGATTCCACGTTGGAATTTTGACAAATTTGAAGGCTCAGACAGAACACTTGGGTTGCAGATGAAGTCTGTAGGAGAAGTGATGGGAATAGGACGTTCGTTCCAGGAAGCGCTGCATAAAGCAACGCAATCGCTAGAGATTAAGCGTAATGGATTAGGAGCAGACGGCAAGAGTTATAAAGATTATGAGCAGATTTTAGATAAGCTGAAACACGCAAGTTGGGATCGTGTATTTGTGATTTATGACGCGATACAACTGGGAATCCCATTAAGCCGTATCCACGAAATCACAAAAATAGATATGTGGTTTTTAAAGCAATATGAGGAGCTCTATTTATTAGAATTAGAAATTTCTAATTTCACTTTAGATACACTACCTCGTGCGTTATTGCTAGAAGCAAAACAAAAAGGATATGGTGACAGACAGATTGCACATATGCTCAGATGTCTTGAAAGCGAAGTTTATAAAAAGCGGGAAGAACTCAATGTACAGAGAGTATATAAATTAGTTGATACCTGTGCCGCAGAATTTAAAGCACAGACGCCTTATTACTATTCAACGTTTGAAAACGACATGCAAACTGCTGACGGAACTCGTTATGCAGAGAATGATAGTGTTGTTTCAGATAAGAAAAAAGTCATTGTTTTAGGCTCAGGACCTAACCGTATAGGACAAGGTATCGAGTTTGATTACTGTTGTGTGCACGGGGTACTAGCCGCGGCAGAGTTAGGATATGAAACCATCATGATCAACTGTAATCCAGAAACGGTTTCTACAGATTTTGATGTAGCAGATAAACTTTATTTTGAACCCGTTTTTTGGGAACATATTTATGACATAATTCGTCATGAAAAACCAGAAGGTGTTATCGTTCAGCTAGGAGGACAGACGGCACTTAAGCTGGCAGAGAAACTAGAACGCTATGGAGTTAAAATTTTAGGGACAAGTTTTCAAGCCTTAGATCTTGCAGAAGACAGAGGTAGTTTTTCAAATATTCTTAAAGAACTAGAGATTCCGTATCCAGAGTTTGGAATAGCAGAAACCACAGAAGAGGCGCTTGCGCTTGCAGACCATTTAGATTTCCCACTCTTAATAAGACCTTCTTATGTTTTAGGTGGACAAGGGATGAAGATTGTGATCAACAAGGAAGAACTAGAAAAACACGTAGTAGATTTACTTCGGAAAATACCAAACAACAAATTACTGTTAGATCATTATTTAGATGGTGCTATCGAGGCGGAAGCAGATGCTATCTGTGATGGTGAGGATGTCTATATTATCGGGATTATGGAACATATAGAACCTTGCGGGATTCACTCGGGAGATTCTAATGCTACCTTACCGCCATTTAATTTGGGTGAGCTCGTTATGCAGCAAATTAAAGACCACACAAAAAAGATTGCACTTGCCTTAAATACAGTAGGACTTATTAATATACAGTTTGCGATTAAAGACGAATTGGTGTACATCATCGAAGCAAATCCAAGAGCTTCTCGTACCGTTCCATTTATAGCAAAGGCGTATGGAGAGCCTTATGTAAATTATGCAACCAAAGTAATGTTAGGTCACAACAAGGTGAAAGATTTTGATTTTAATCCACATCTAGATGGCTACGCGATTAAGCAGCCCGTTTTTAGTTTTAATAAGTTCCCTAATGTGAATAAACAACTAGGGCCAGAAATGAAGAGTACAGGTGAGAGTATCTTATTTATAGATGATCTAAAAGACGACCAGTTTTACGAACTATACGCTCGTAGAAAAATGTACTTGAGTAAGTAGCACTTTTATTTCTATAGAATTTATTATCTTTAGGAAAACAAAAAAAATAATTATGAAAAAAATTACATTATTAGCAGCTATGATGATCGCTATGATCTCTACCGCGCAGCAAACATTTATGGTCGATTGGGATCAGAGTACAGAATCGGCAGATGCTACTTTTACAATACTAGTAGGTGATACGGTAATGTGGACGTGGGCAAATGTAGCACCACATGATGTGCAACCAGCCTCAGGCGAAATGGACGCTCCAGGAGATTTTGGAAGTGAAATTCTAACCGGAATGGGCTCAACATACTCTTACACATTTACAGCTCCAGCAGTAATAGATTATTTATGTACGGTACATCCAGGTTCTATGAATGGTACCTTGACCGTAGAAGCAGTAATGTCTGTTCAAGATCAATTTGAGCGTAACATCACATTTTTTCCAAATCCGGTAAAAGAAGATTTAAAGATTAGATCATTGTTTTCTTTAGACACGTATGAGATCTATAGTGCTACAGGTAAAAAAGTAAGTGAAGGAGTTGGGGAAGGAACCTATACAAACTTAAACACAAGCCATTTTCCTGCCGGTGTATATTTTGTCACTGTTCGTTCAAACGATCTTACGGCAACTATAAAGTTGATTAAAGAATAAGTAATACTCAACCTCTACAGCGCAGCAAAAGGAGTTTGGAAATACTAAGCAAAAAAAATCTCGTCAAGAAATTGGCGAGATTTTTTTATGACGAAATTTTAATCTGGACTAAAATGTGGTGATCTTTCAGAGGACACGTCACTAATAAAGTGCTTAGAATCTCCCCAGAAAAAGAACGTGTCAAAGCGTTCTTCATAGGTAAGTTTAACATACTGACCTTGGTATTCTTGGAGCTTATCAATAACCTCTTGCTCTTGGTCTAGCACTGAAAAAGAAAATATCTGTGCGCCACTGATTCCTTGACTTATTTCACCCTCCCACGTTTTAAAGAGTACTCCTTTATTACTGAACTTAATAAGCTCACCAGCACGAGTACCCTCGCTATAAGGCACAAATGATACAAACATAAAGTACAAAAGGAATAGTGCAGCAATAGCTCCTAGGATTAGAAAGAGTATTTTTTTCATAGTAATTGATTTTATTTTAATACTTCTGTATGCGTTGTCTCTCTGCCACGAAAATGCACAACAGAAGACGCAGAAAAAATTTATTCAAGTTCATTATTCTCCTCCGCACGTTTTATAATCTTCTCAGGTAATGACTTCTTTGCTTTGGCTCCCATCTTTTTCAACTTCTCCACACTTGTGATGAGGTTTCCGCGTCCTTCAAATAGCTTATTCATAGCACTAGAGTAATCTGTCTTTGCATCATCCATTTTTTTACCCACACCAGTAAGGTCTTTGATCAGCCCTTCGAATTTATCATACAATGCCCCAGCTTGTCTAGAAATCTCTATCGCGTTTCGTTGTTGCTTTTCATTGTTCCACATAGTGTCTATTGTGCGCAATGTAGCTAATAGGGTAGAAGGAGTCACGATAATAATATTCTGCTCAAATGCCTTATTATAGATACTCGGGTCTTTATTAATTGCAATGGCAAATGCGGGTTCTATAGGAACAAAAAGCAAGACAAAATCTGGGCT
Organism: Patiriisocius sp. Uisw_047; assembly: GCF_047730165.1. Classification (GTDB taxonomy): domain Bacteria; phylum Bacteroidota; class Bacteroidia; order Flavobacteriales; family Flavobacteriaceae; genus Patiriisocius. The sequence goes on along the minus strand of NZ_CP159834.1, from coordinate 2,759,848 downwards.
TTCCATTTCGTAGAGGTCGTGATAGTTCTTTTCACTTAATTGGTCTACGTGACGTTTGAGTGATGCGAGGTGCTCGTTTAAATGTCGTGCTTGTTGGATATCATCTTCCTCATTTACAAAACGCTCATATGCAACTAGAGATACTTTACTATCAATAATCATACGTTTGTTGTCCGGCAAATGAATCACGACATCTGGTAAGACTCTTTTACCATCGGGCAGCGTAAAACTTTGTTGTACAAAATACTCTCGGTCCTTTTCAAGTCCACTTTTCTCGAGTACTTTTTCGAGCACGAGTTCGCCCCAATTTCCTTGTATTTTACTATCGCCTTTTAACGCTTTTGTAAGGTTTGTGGCCTCTTTACTCATTTGCTCGTTGAGTTCTTTAAGCCCAATAATTTGTTGACGCAGCATCGCTTGACCCGTGAGACTTTCTTTATGGGTATCATCTACGCGCTTTTCAAACTTGTCTATCTTTTCTTGAAGTGGTTTAAGAACCGCATCTATATTTTTTTTGTTCTGTTCTGTAAATTTTTCAGATTTAGAATCCAGTATTTTGTTGGCTAGATTTTCAAACTCTTTTGTAAATTTTTCCTGTAGTTTTTCTAATTCTGCTTGTTGATCGCGATGTTTAGATTCAAGACTTTCAAACTCAGAATTACGCCGCGTCAATGCCACATTTAAAAAGTCTTTTTCTTTTCGAATGCCTTCACGTTCTAACACAATATGCTCAAATTGAACGCTAAACTTTTCTTCCTGTAAAGAGGCTCGGTCAGAAACAGCACTTAGCTTGTCTTCATAATCTCCAGAGAGTCGTTGTTGGTTTAATTTGTGTTGCTGCAACCGCTCTTTAAGGGCACTAGATTCTGCCTTTTGTTTTAAGCGGGCGATTAGATGCCCCACAATAATACCAATTGCTAAAGAGATGATGGCTAGTAAAAAATAGATTACAGTTTGGTTCAAAATTAATTTTTCTAGTTATTGAATAAAGATAAGTTTTCAACGCATCGCGCATCTTGAAACACTCAAAGTTTAAAGATACTAAGGAAATAAAAAGCGACCCTCACTTCCTGTTTAAATTTTTACGCGGAATTGCATTGTATCTGCATCAAAATCGATAGTGTTATTTGGGAAAATATTTTTGAAAACCCCTTGTTCTGCTAGTTCGGTAGGACTACCATAATCAAAGGAGTCTTTCTGCAGTACGATCATTTTATCAACTAAATTAAGTGCTATCCCTATTTCATGAGTAGAAAAGATGATAGTTTTTTCAGCTTCTTTAGTAAGTTTCTTCAGTAATTTAAGGACATATGCTCTATGGTATAAATCGAGATGCGAGGTGGGCTCATCCAGAATAATGATGGGCGTATCTTGTGCTAAAGCTCGGGCAATTAGAACCCGTTGTAATTCTCCATCGCTCAATTCAAAACATTTTTTATGTTGTAGTGCTGCCGTTTCGGTGACGGACATGGCCTTATTTACAGCTACCTTATCAGTTTGAGATAAGATACCTAACCAGTTGGTGTAGGGTTGTCTTCCTAGTGCAATGAGTTCGTAAGCCGTTACATTAGTTGATGCTGGAGCCTCTGTGAGGACTGCACTTATTTGTGATGCCAAGGATAGAGAATCAAGGGTGCTCATTTCTACTTCAGAAATTTTAATACTTCCAGAAATAGGCTTTTGCATTCCAGTTAGGGTACGAATCAGGGTAGATTTTCCTATTCCGTTTGGGCCAACAAGGGCAATGAGTTCTCCCTTATTTGCACTAAAACTAATATTTTCTGCAATGGTGGTGATCTTCTTTTTTGAAGCGTAGCCAATGGCCAAATTACGAACGTTGATGCGAGTATGTATTATTTCCGAAGCCATTAGAAAAGGAGTTTTTGTTTTCTTACTAATAACCATATTACCACGGGAGCGCCTACCATAGAGGTTATTGCGTTAATGGGTAATGTGTATTCGCTAAAGGGTAGTTGCGCAATTGTATCGCAAATGAGCAATAATAAAGCCCCCATTAATGTAACGGCTGGGATGAGCACGAGATGGTTAGAGGTCTTAATAATCTGACGTGTAAGGTGCGGGACAGCGAGACCTACAAAAGCAATCGGGCCGGCAAACGCAGTAATGCTTCCAGCAAGAATACTCGTTGCTAAAATAATAAAAAGTGTCTGCCTTTTTATATGGAGTCCCATAGACTTGGCGTAATTCTCTCCCAATAATAAGGCGTTCAGAGATTTCGAACTTGCCAATGCAATGACTAATCCTACTACAAAACATGTAATAAGAATTGCAATTCCTGTCCAAGATTGGTTTCCTAAACTTCCAAATGACCAGAAAATATATTGTTGTAATTGTTCTGCACTACTGAAATAAGATAACACACCAACGACCGCAGCCGTTATGCTGCCAAACATTAATCCGATAATCAGAATGGCCATCGTGTCTTTCACCTTTATAGTTACTGCAAGAACGGCGAGTAATACGATAAAACTACCCAGAGCCGCTGCAATCACAAGACTCCAACTGTTACCAAGCAACATCCCGAATACACCACCAAAGGCGCCTGCTCCAAGAATTAAGAGTGCAACACCAAGACTCGCTCCGCTACTCAGGCCGAGTACAAAAGGCCCTGCGAGCGGGTTTCTAAAAACTGTTTGCATTAATAGTCCAGATATTGCAAGACCACCACCAGCTGCGATAGCCGTAATTGCCTTCGGAATTCTATAATCAAAGAGGATGTAATTCCAAGATGTTTTTTCTGTGGATCCCGTGAAGAGTCCTTCTATAACTTCGGAAATAGGAATGTGAACAGAACCTAAACTTACGTTGATAAAAAAGGCCACAATGGTCAGCAGCGCCAAAACAAATAAGGGTTTTTTATATGAAAGTTGATGTTGGGTCATTAGAGCTTGCTAAAGAAAAAGAGTTCGTGTTCTGGTAATAAATCAGGATGTAGAATTTTGATAATGTCTTTTAATACGATGTCTGGTCTGTTAGGTGCCAATTCATAATAAAGCACGCCTCCTGTAGCGCCTTTTGTGTTCGTAAAACTATAAATCTCGTCTCTTTTAAAAGCGTCAAATTGGGTGTAGACACTATGCCGTTCTGCCAGCTGTTCGCTACTTGTAAAGTGTCCAGGGCCAATCCAGATTTGAGCAGTTTCTCCTTTTTCTAAAACAGATTCTAGATTAAGCGCTATGCTTCCCGTTCCTTGCGAGTCTGCCCAAAGATAGGCGCCATTCGCATCTGCAATAAGCTGGGCTGCCCAGCTATTGCCTTGTGGCATATACCAAACGTCTTTATACATGGCTCCACTAAGTACAGTGGGTTTTGTGGTCGCAGATTGCGCCATTTTTTGAGCGGATACATAATTATTTTCTATGGCAGAAAAGATGCTATCTGCTTCTTTTTCTTTTCCGTAGAGCGCCCCAAAAAACTTAATCCATTCTGCCTTTCCTAGCGGGTGTGTTTCTGTCCAGTCTGCATTGTATAAAACGGGGATACCAGTCTTTTCGATGGTCGTAAAAGTTGGATTATTACCATCTATGCCATAACCAATTACAGCTTCTGGATTAAGCTCAATAAGTACTTCTGTATTGATAGATTCATTTTTGCCAAGTTCTTTTATTTTTCCTTCAGAAATAAGCTGTCTTGTTTTTTCTGAAGAGATATAATCAAGACTCGGAAACCCGACAATTGTCTCTTCTATTCCTAGCATTTCTAATGACGGAATGTGTGTGGTAGAGGTAACAACAGCGCGTTCAAGTGGTACTTTTACAACGGCGTCAAACTGTCCTTTTAAGCTTTTTACAGAGGCAGCATCCTTTACCAAGGCATAGGTGAATGTTTTGTCTGCTTCTGGCCATGGGTTTGTGATAGTGATCAAGGTGAGCTTTGTTGTAGCTTCTATTTGAAAACTTTTTGCATACCTGATCGTTGTAGGTTTTTCAGTCTCAAATTTCAGCCTAGGAGCCTCGTTTTTACAAGCCGCTATAGAAAGGGTCAACAACAGTACGAGGGGTAATCTCGATAAAATTTTGGTGCAAAACATATAAATAGCTATCATTAAGCCGCAAAGGTAATCGTTCTATTGTTTACAATAAAAGTGTGATGAGCATATATGAATATGTTGTACTTTTGTAACAGACTTTAGGTGAACTTAATTGTTCTTAAAAGGGAATCGGGTTTAAAACCCGTGCTGTACCCGCAACTGTATGTCGGTTTACGTAGTGTAAACCAGTGATTATTTATACCACTGTGCGCCTTGGCGCACGGGAAGGTGTCACGAGACGAGCCAGGAGACCTGCCAGAGATCTATATTGTTCAACTTTCGGGATAAAAGTTTGAGGAATTTCTAGCGCATGTTGCGCTGTCTCTCCTTGTTTTTCCGTTTTATTTATTTAAAAATGAAAAAAGTAATTTGCGCTATCGCTTTGATAGCAACTGCTGGTATGACAGCACAACAGTTCTCTAAAACACAAGCACTTGATTCTGTGTATTTAGATACTAAAATTTTAAAACCTCGTGATCAAAGTGGTAAAATAGTTACCCTAATTACCGCTACAGAGTTAGCATCACAACAAGGGGATAACTTAGCAACCATTATAAACGCAGTTTCGGGAATTGAATTAAATGGAAGCCGCAGTAACGACGGCCAGAACCTTGGCTATTTTGTAAGAGGAGGTCGCAATCGCCAAGTAGTAATTCTTATTGATGGCGTGCAAGTAAATGATCCTTCGAGTATTGCAAATGATTTTGATTTACGTCTTGTTTCTGTTTCTTCTGTGGAGCAGATAGAGATAATCAAAGGAGCAGCAAGTGTATTGTATGGCACAGGTGCTGGTGCGGGAGTCATAAATATCACGACGAAGAAAGAAGCAGCAAATAGAATTTCTGGAAGCTTTATGACGACGGTTGGAACCAATAATGCTGCGGATAAGAAAGATGATAAATTTGCAGCAAATGAGTTTACAAATGCAGCAAAAGTGAGCGGAACACTTAATTGGTTTACCTACGATGTTGATTTTAATCATCGCTATGTAGACGGCCTATCTGCTATTGCTGCGCCAGAAGGTGAAGAAGCTTTTGATAGTGATGCCTATGAACGTTATAATGCAAAGCTGCGTCTAGGAGCAAAAATTAATAAAGACATTAGATTTAGTCAGTTTTTTAGTATCGACGAGTTTGATGCTGCTTTTGACGACTTCAGTTATACAGATGCCCCTTTTCTTTCTGAAACGCGCCAGCTTCGTACCGGAGGTAATTTTGTTTGGAAATATGCAAAGGGCGAGTACGTTTTTAATGATAGTTTCAGTTGGATTAAGAGAGATACGGAAAGTAGCTATCCTAGTAAATTTGATTCAAAATTATATAGTTTAGACAATTATCTGACCTATCATTTTACAGATAATGTGACCGCGTTAATAGGTCTTAACTACAACAGCAGTAGTTTTAATTCTTACAGCATTCCTTTTGGAGAAACTGTTTTTACTCAAAACGTTAGCGACGAGACCGCTACTTTTGATATCATTGATCCTTATGTGAATGCTACCATAAATAAAGGTGATTTTACGGCTAGTGCAGGAGCAAGACTTAATATTCATAGTGATTATGGATCACATATTGTATATAATATAAATCCATCATATCTTTTTACAATAGGTGAGAGTAAGCTTAAAGCATTGGCTTCTTTTAGCACAGCTTATATTACACCTTCGTTGTTTCAGTTACACGACCCTTTGTATGGCAATCTAGAATTGATGCCAGAAGAGAATACTACCTTAGAAGGAGGAATTGAGTTTACAGGGAAGAATAGCCTAAGAGTGAGTGCACTTTATTTTAACCGAAATGAGAAGAATTTTGTCGACTTCGTTACGGTTGATGCAGAGAACTATATTTTTCAATACCAGAATATTTCCGAAGAATTTACAGCGAGTGGTGTAGAAGTAGAGCTAGGGTATCAAGCTACTAAGGCTTTGTCATTGACTGCAAACTATACCAATACACAGGTGGAAGAGCGTTTTGCGCTTCGTATTCCTGAGCATAAAGTAAATGCAAGTGCAAGGTATGCGTTGACAGATGCAACTTCATTTGGTTTAAATTTTCAGATGACAGGAGAGCGCACAGATTCATTTTTTAATCCAGACACTTTTGAGAGCGAAACGGTAATCTTAGATTCTTTCAGTGTGATTGATTTTAATGTTAGCACACAAGTTTTAAAAGAACTCCGTCTTTTCGCTGCTGTTAATAATGTATTGGATACGGCTTATGAAGAACTTTTTAGATATCAAACTAGAGGTAGAAATATAAGGGTAGGTCTTGCTTTAGATTTCTAGATTGCACTATTGGATAAATTATATTGTGCATTTGAAAACTTGTTTAAAACTCTATTTCTTTTTCATTTGGAGGTTTTGTTTTTGTAAAATACTACCTATCTTTGTAAAAACTTAATACTACACGCAATGTTTGATTTTGACCAATATCTAGGATTTTTAGCTTTCTTAACGATACTTACCATAGGATTTTGGCTAATGATATTTCTAGTGTCTATTATTCCTTACTGGATAGGTGGACAGTTGTTAGAGAATTTTAAATTAAAGCGTGAAGAAAAGAAAAGAGAACAGGAGTAAGCTCCTATTTAAAATATTTAAAACCCGTCTAATTTTTAATTAGACGGGTTTTTTGGGTTTTAGTACTTAAGGACTTTTTTGTTAATATTGCGAACTTTTACTCCCCACGTTGCAAAGACAAAATCTGAAAGTTGACAAAAAACATCGTTAAAAAAATAACATTAGGAAGATGTATCTACCTAATTATGAAGAAAACAGATGGATAAATAATGAGGTCATACCAAAATCACCAAGATTGGTAGATTTTTTGGCGCCCATAGAATTTTTCTTTTGTTCAATCGTGATATTGATGTCAATTTTAGATTACTGTTTGTTTGGCAGGGTTATAAATAAAATATTAGAAAAATAATGACTTATTTAAACAGCTCGTACTGCCCTTTAAGTTTGATAGTAATGACAATCGCTTTCTTCGTTTCATTCCTAAAATACCAACCGTGTTTCCCTTCAAAAGGAGCTGTAAATGTTCCCGCCATATTATTAGAATAGGCAAGTGTATAGCTCTCATAAAATATATTCTGTGGCGGATTCTCTTGTTTTACCTCTCCGTGAAAATCTATGTACACAATGCCAGAATCAGTAGTCCACTCGTATTTGGTGCTCCCATATTTAAGACTTTTAAATTTGTATTCAATCCCTTTTTCTGCTGGTACAACCACAGAAATGGTGTCTTCTCTCACTAGATATTGTAGTGCGGGAGGTGAATTATCGGCTTCACTAGGTTTAGCCACACTAGAAGGAGAGCCTAGTTTTTCCATTTTCAGTTGCTTAAAATTTAAATTTGATTCGGCTTTAACTACTTCGGAAATATTCTTGTCTTGATATAACTTAGAAAAACCAAATAATTCCCCCGTCCCAATAGGATCTATACCATATTCTGCAGGTAAAATAGCTGTAATCAATACAAGAGCGCCAATAAGTAGGGCAATGAGGAGTGATTTTGATAATTGGCCTTTGCTTAATTTAGGTTGATTATTTGTAGTCATAAGAGTTTAAATTAAGAAATAAAATATCCTGTTAATTGATATCCAAATAACAAGAATCCAGCTGCCATTAAAACGATGTTCGTGATTTGCGAAAACTTGAAATAACTAGGGTACTGTCGCCAAAACGTGAGAATTAAAAGTACCAATCCCAGGGCTAAAAATTGACCAATTTCCACACCCAAGTTAAAACCTAATAGATTTGTGAATAGCCCTTCTTTGTCAAATTTAAAATCTTGTAGTTTCGTGGCAAGTCCGAAGCCATGAAATAATCCAAAAACAAGCACGGCTGCTTTGGTATTGGGTTGTGTCCCAAATACTTTCTTGAATCCTCCCATGTTATCAAACCCTTTATAGACGATAGATAAACCAATGATGGCATCAATCATATAGGTATTTACATTAATGTCTGCCATCACACCTAACAATAACGTAGCACTGTGCCCAATCGTAAAAAAAGTAACATAAGTGATAATTTCTTTCGTTCTGAATAAGAAAAAAATAACGCCTACTAAAAAAAGTAAATGGTCGTAGCCCGTAATCATATGTTTAGCACCTATATAGAGAAAAGGCCCAAAAGCAACTCCTTTGTTTGACGTTAAAAATGACTGTGTCTCTTCATCCACACCGTGTGCGAATGCCGAAACAGAAATAAGACAGCAGAGTATGAGAATAATGGACTTTGTTATTTTCGCTAATTTCATACTTCAATTAGTGTGCGTGCCCGTGTTCTTTAACTTGTTGAATACTATCAAGTCTTCTTTTTTCATCTTGCTCCATAGTTTCATCTACATAGGTGCTATTTTCTTCTGAAATGACTTCAATTTCAAGGTTCTCTTCCGTTTTCTTCTTGTCAGTGCAGGCAGTAAATACAGCTAGTGACATTATTAAAGCAATGCTGATTGTGATCGTTTTCATGTGAAAAAATTTAAATATTAATTATACTTGTTCATTCTGCAGATCTCAAAAGACTAATCATCAGTCAATCTATCCTTCACGTATTCAATTTCTGTTTTCCCGTGTGCATATGGTTTTCCATTTTCTCCAAGACTTACCATAATGATGGAGTCTATCGTAATAATAACTTCTCTGGTCATTTTATTACGCACTTCGCAGGCTAAAGTTAAAGAGCTGCTCCCGTATTTTAATGGTTTCAATCCTATTTCAATAATATCTCCTTTCTTTGCAGAACTTCTAAAATTGATCTCACTCATATACTTAGTAACCGTACGCGGATTTTCCAATTGAATAATAGCATACAAAGCAGCTTCCTCATCAATCCATTCTAACAACCGCCCTCCAAATAAGGTTTCGTTTGGGTTTAAATCTTCTGGCTTTATCCATTTACGTGTGTGAAAATTCATTGAGGTTTTTTTTTTGATTATTTAGAAATGCTATTGGATAAGTTCATTAAAAGTACAATAATTTTATCCTCAGCGATTTTTGAACTGAACAGGATAGAGCTGCTAACTTAAGTTAAATAATACTATTGCATTTACTTACGTGTCTGTAAGACTGTTTCTAATTGTATATAAAGGTCAACTTAACCCTATTACTTCTTCTTCTACTAATTCTATAATAGTACATTAATGTAATAAGTAATTCAAGTAACAATAAAAAAGCGTCTTGCTCCCCAAAAGTTAATCGTAATAAATATCACAACTCATCATCCGCTTTCCCGTGCTGCCCCATCATCATTAAATAGGCTTTTAAAAACTCATCAATATAGCCATCAAGTATCGCGTCTGGATTGGTGCTTTCGTGACCGTTACGCACATCTTTTACTAGTTTGTAGGGTTGGAGAACGTAGTTGCGTATTTGAGACCCCCATTCTATCGCCATTTTACTACCTTCTATTTCGGCACGCTGGGCTTGTTGTTTGCGGAGTTCTATTTCGTAGAGTTGCGACTTTAGCATTTGCATCGCTTTCTGGCGGTTTTCTAATTGGGAGCGCGTCTCAGAATTATGAATCACAATCCCTGAAGGCTTGTGAGTTAGGATCGCTTTGGTTTCTACCTTGTTTACATTTTGTCCACCCGCACCACCACTTCGTGCAAAATCCCAGCCTATATCTGCAGGATTGATCTCAATCTCAATCGTATCATCTGCAAGCGGATAGACATACACACTTGCAAAACTAGTATGCCTTTTATTATTACTGTCAAAAGGGGAGATGCGTACCAGACGGTGTACACCGTTTTCACCTTTAAGCCAGCCAAAACCAAACTCACCATCAATCTCTAGTGTCACAGTTTTGATTCCCGTCACATCACCAGCTTGAAAATTGAGTTCTTTTACTTTATAACCATTACGCTCTGCCCACATCAAGTACATACGCATCAGCATATTTGCCCAATCACAACTTTCTGTACCACCGGCACCAGCTGTAATCTGCAGCACGGCGCTCATCGCATCGCCTTCTTCGCTTAGCATATTTCTAAACTCAAGAGCCTCGATTGCTTCGGAAGCTTTGTTAAAGCGGTCTTCTACATTTTCTGCAGGCGCTTCTCCTTCTTTAAAGAACTCATAAATAACTTCGGTATCTTCATAAAGAGTAGTGGCCTCTTCATAATCTGTCACCCATTTTTTCTTGCTTCGTAAAACTTTCATAAAAGCCTCGGCTTCCTGCGAGTTGTTCCAAAAATTAGGATCAAAGGTTTTCTCTTCGTCGTTTTGTATCTCGATTTCTTTGTGTGCTATGTCAAAGATATTGCCTTAACGCGTCCAGGCGGGAGCGAAGGTCTTGGAGTTGGTCGTTTGTAATCATGCTTGTGCCCGCGCAGGCGGGTATCTGTTAAATGTGATGTTCAATTATGAAATGTAAAAATAACGCATTGATCACGCAAGCACAATTGTTCCACAAACTAATTTGTTAATATGAACTTGAACTTGAAAAAGAAGATGGAGATGACGTAGAAGTTGAATCCTGTGTTTCTCACTTGGAAAGTGCAGCGGAATCAATTTCAATCCGGGCCATCAGCAGATTCGCAACGCAGCGCAATTAATCAACAATAAAGCTTGTCATTCCCACTTATCGCAGCATTGTATTCCCTTGCGTTTTTGTTATTAAACCACACCATAGCCCAATTATAATAAACCTTTTATTTTCTGTAATTTTATAACATTCAAATAAATAACCAATCAATGACGAAACATATACTGCTCATTGCCCTCTTTATCGCCTTTGGAAACACCACAATCATCGCACAAGAGGCCACCACAAAACCACGCCTACAATCCTTTACGGGCTTCTTTGATTTTAAGTACGATGACGCAAAAGGTGAACTCTATCTAGAAGTGCCCAAAACGAAACTAGCGGAACAATTTCTATATGTGCATTCCCTGCGTACCGGATTAGGAAGCAATGACATAGGACTAGACAGAGGGCAACTAGGCGATCAAGCCGTCGTAACGTTTATCAAAAGCGGAAACAAGTTATTGTTACTACAGCCCAATCTCAAGTTTAGAGCAGAAACTGAAAACGCCCAAGAACGAAAGTCTATTTCTGAAGCTTTTGCACGCTCTGTTCTTTTTGGCTTTGAGATAAAAGACACCCAAGGCGATTCTTATATTATAGATTTCACCCCCTTTTTAATGGAAGATGCCCACGGAATCGCACAATCTTTAAAACGCCAAAAAGAGGGAACGTATAAATATGATAAAACAAGAAGCGCCCTCTGGATGGGGCGCACTAAATCTTTCCCACAGAATACTGAGTTTGAATCACTGCTTACTTTTAAAGGAGAACCTGCAGGCATAAACATACGAAGTGTAGCACCAGATGCCTCGAGTATTTCGGTAATCCAACATATAAGTTTTGTGCAATTGCCAGATGACAAGTATGAACCAAGAGCCTTTGATCCGCGTTGCGGAAGTTATAGTATGGATTACTTAGACTATAGCACCCCCATCTGGGAACCTATTAAAAAACGTTTTGTCACTAGGCATCGATTGGAGAAGATAGATGCAGCTGCTGCTATTTCCAAAGCGAAAGACCCTATAATTTATTACCTTGACTCAGGAACTCCAGAACCGGTGCGCTCAGCATTATTGGAAGGTGCACGGTGGTGGAATCAAGCATATGAGGCGATAGGCTACAAAAACGCTTTTCAAGTAAAGATGCTCCCTGAAGACGCAGATCCAATGGATGTGCGTTACAACGTGATCCAATGGGTACACCGAAGCACGCGCGGTTGGAGTTATGGCGGCAGCGTCATTGACCCTCGCACCGGTGAGATTATTAAGGGACATGTGAGTCTCGGGAGTTTGAGAATTCGTCAAGATTTTATGATCGCGCAGGCAATGTTAGACAAGCCTTTTGAATCGAGCGATGACAATTACCAGCCGATGCTCGAAATGGCTTTGGCGCGCATTAGGCAATTAGCGGCGCACGAAGTTGGACATACTATTGGTTTTGCCCACAACTTTGCCGCCAGTGCAAACGGCGATGCCAGTGTGATGGATTATCCGCATCCGCAGTTGCAGGAGGGCAATGGTGTGATAGATGTATCTCAAGCATATGACACGGGAATAGGGGAATGGGATAAAGTAACGGTGGCGTATTCCTACGGAAATGTGCCAGCAACAACTACTGAGAAAGCCTATTTAAATACCATCTTACAAGAAGCACAGGCAAAAGGACTACGCTATATGTCAGATCCAGATGCGCGCCCAGAAGGTGGTGCTCACGCCACGGCACATTTATGGGATACAGGTAAAAATGCAGCCACACGATTAGGGATGGCTTTAGAAATGCGACGCATCGCGATGCGTAACTTTTCTGCAGATAATATACGAACAGGAGAGCCTTATTCTACGCTTGAAGATGTGTTTGTTCCACTGTATTTCTTTCATCGTTTTCAAACGGAAGCTGCTGTAAAAATGATAGGAGGGATGGATTATAATTATGCGGTAAAGGGAGATGAGCAACTCATTACTAGAAATCTAAATAAGGAAGAGCAAGTGCAAGCGCTTGACGTGGTTTTACAAACTCTAGATCCAGATAACTTGGCGATACCAGAAGATAAATTGTCTTTATTCCCACCACGAGCTTATGGCTATTATCGAAGTAGAGAATCTTTTAAAAGTAATATGGGTGTCGCTTTTGACGCTATAGGTGCTGCTGCCACAGCCGGCGAAATGACTTTAAGTTTACTTTTTAATCCGCAACGTGCCAACCGTCTGGTGCAGCAAAAAGCACGAGATATAAATGCATTGAGTCTCGAGGATGTGATGAATCGTTTACAGGATAATAGCTTTAAAAATAGGACCGGTTCGGAGTATGAGAAAGAGATTATTCGGTCAGTGCAGTTTTTATACCTTCAACAACTGATGAATCTTTCGGTGAGTGATCAAAGTATTCCGCAGACTAAGGCAATTGCTATGGAGGGGATTGCAAATATTTCGGCAAAATTAAGGAAGGGAAGTGGCGCTTTTGAAGTATTTTTACTTTCAGAAATAGATCGTTTTAATCGTGCACCAGAAAATTTTAAACAACTAGCGGTTCCTAAAATTCCGGATGGAAGTCCCATAGGTTCTTATCAATGTGACTTTTAAAAGCTGCGATTGAATTTTTAATATTTCCGGAGAAAAAGATATGAATTGCTTTTGCGTAATAGCGAGGGCAATTTTGGTTTTGACATACTATTTAACAGATACCCGCCTGCGCGGGCATTACTATGAAAATAATAGACCTAAGAAGCGACACAGTAACAAAACCTACTCCCGGTATGATGCAAGCCATCATCCATGCAGAGGTGGGAGATGATGTTTATAAAGAAGATCCCTCAGTGAATGCGCTAGAAAAGTATGTGGCAGATTTGTTTGGGATGGAAGATGCTTTGTTTTTTCCTACAGGAAGTATGGCCAATCAAGCGGCTATAAAGCTGCACACGCAACCCGGAGAACAGTTGATCTGTGATAAATGGGCACATGTGTATAACTATGAAGGAGGAGGTGCTTCTTTTAATAGTGGTGTTTCTTGTAAGCTCATAGACGGGCATCGCGGGATGATTACGGCAAAACAAGTAGTAGACAATATAAATCCGCCAGATTTTTACCACAGTCCTTTAACCTCTTTAGTCTGTCTTGAAAATACGACTAATAAAGGAGGGGGTGCCTGTTATGATTTTGCTGAAATTTTAAAGATAAGAGCCGTGTGCGATACACATAAGCTAGGCTTGCATCTTGACGGTGCCCGATTGATGAACGCGATTGTGGCTAAGAACGAAGATCCAAAGAACTACGGGAAGGTGTTTGATACTATTTCTATTTGCCTAAGCAAAGGACTCGGCACTCCTTTAGGAACCGTGCTGGTTGGTAAAAGTTCTATAATGAAAAACGCAATTCGCATTAGGAAAGTGCTAGGAGGTGGGATGCGGCAAGTTGGTTTTATGGCAGCAGCTGGTTTATATGCATTGCAAAACCAACTAGAACGTCTGGCTGAAGATCACGATCAAGCAAAAGACTTGGCCCAAACATTGGAAGAGGCGGTTTATGTTAGGCTTGTAGAGCCTACGGAAACAAATATTGTCATCTTCTATCTTGTTGATGGTATTTCAGAAGAAAAATTTATGGCAGATCTGGAAGAAAAAGGGGTGAGAATAAGCAATATGGGACACGGTAAGTTGAGAATAGTGACGCATCAAGATTATACAAGTGAGATGCACGATAAATTTGTGACCATTATTAGGTCATATTCTAGCTGATTTGTTTTTAGATTTCAATAACTTTACCTAATTTCTTTATTTAAACATGTCCATTCCAGGGATGTTTGGCATTCCATCTTTTGCAACAGCTGCTAGTTCTGCATCGTTCACATCAGAGGCTTTTTTAATCGCTTTATTAAGCGTGAGAATCAAATAATCTTCTAGTTGTTCTTTGTCTTCAAGAAGCGCGTCATCAATCTTAATTTCTTTTAATTCGCGGTTGGCTGTCAATGTAATTTTTAACAAGCTATCATTACTCTGTTCGTCTATTAGCACAGTGTTTAATCGCTGCTTTGTAGCTTCTACTTTTTCTTGGGTTTCTTTAAGTTTTCCCATCATTCCCATAAGGTCTCCTAACATGATATTTTGCTTTATTATTCTCTGCAAATTTAGTACTTTGCAGCTCGAAACTTAAACTTCTTTAAATGAAAAATCTAGCACTTTTATTACTTATCGTGGCAGGATTTCTTTCGTGTGATAAAAGGCAATCCTCAAAAAATACTATGAATACAAAGGCTCCTACCGCAGATAAAATTGCCAAGACAATGGAAATTCACGGCGACGTGAGAGTAGATAACTATTACTGGTTAAATGATAAAGAAAATCCAGAGGTTATTGATTATCTAGAACGCGAGAATGACTATTACAACAAAATGACCGCTCATACAGATGCACTTAAAGAAGATTTGTTTCAGGAAATAAAAGGAAGAATAAAAGAAGACGATGCTTCTGTACCTTATTTATACAACGGCTATTATTACATCTCACGTTTTGAGAAAGGAAAAGATTATCCCATACATACGCGAAGAAAGGGAAGTATGGATGCTGATGAGGAAATTATGTTTGATGTAAATGAAATGGCTAAGGATCACGCGTATTATGCCTTAGGTGGGATAAATGTGAGTCCTGATAATAAATTGGTGGCTTTTGGTGTAGACACAATAAGTCGTCGTAAGTACACTATTTACATTAAGAACTTGGAATCTGGAGAGATTCTAAAAGAACATATACCTGTAACAACAGGTGGATCTACTTGGGCAAATGACAACAAGACAATGTTCTATACGAAAAAAGATGAACAGACGCTGCGGTCAAATCAGATTTTAAAACACACCTTGGGTACAGATATTGAAAACGATGAGGTGATTTTTACCGAAGAAGATGAAACCTTCAATACGTATATCTACAAAACAAAATCTAATAAATATATTGTGATAGGGAGTAATAGCACGCTTACTTCAGAATATCAAATTTTAAATGCGGATACGCCTGATGCAGAATTTACCATGTTTCAATCTCGCACCAGAGGCTTAGAATATAGTTTTTCACATTTTAATGATCACTTTTACGTAGTGACAAATAAAGACCTTGCGATAAATTTTAAATTAATGAAAACACCTGAAGGTGAAACTGGGCTGGAAAACTGGACAGAAGTAATACCGCATCGTGAAGATGTATTAATTGAAGATGTAGATATTTTTAAAGAGTATTTGGTGGTGAGTGAACGCAAGAATGGTCTTAACGAGTTGCGTATCATTAATTGGACAGATAGGAGTGAGTATTATTTGCCTTTTGATAATGAAACGTACACGGCATACACAACTACAAATCTTGACTTTGACACGAAGGTACTGCGATATGGGTATAATTCATTGACAACACCAGCTTCAGTAATGGAGTTTAATATGGAAACTAAAGACAAGACGGTCATCAAGGAGACCGAAGTTTTAGGTGGTAAGTTTGATAAGAATAATTACGAGTCAAAACGTATTTGGGCAACAGCCGAGGATGGTACAAGAATTCCAATTTCAATCGTATATAAAAAGGGAATCAAGCTTGATGGCACAAATCCGTTTTTAATGTATGCCTACGGTTCCTATGGTTCTACTATTGATCCTTATTTTTCTTATGCGAGACTTTCATTAATGGATAGAGGTTTTATTTTTGGTATTGCACATGTAAGAGGAGGAGAATATTTAGGGCGGAAATGGTATGATGATGGTAAATTACTCAAGAAGAAGAATACGTTTACAGATTTTATAGACGCGTCAAAATATGTTATCGAACAGAAATATACGTCTGCTAGTCATTTATATGCTTCTGGAGGTTCTGCAGGAGGATTGTTAATGGGTGCTATTGTAAATATGTCACCTGAATCTTATAACGGAATTATTGCTTCTGTACCCTTTGTTGATGTAATGACGACGATGCTAGACGACACGATCCCTTTAACGACGGGAGAATATGATGAATGGGGGAATCCTAATGAAAAAGAATCATATGACTATATGTTATCTTACTCGCCTTATGATAATGTAAAGAAAGCAACGTACCCTAATATGCTAGTAACAACAGGATTGCACGATTCTCAAGTACAGTATTTTGAGCCTGCAAAATGGGTTGCAAAACTACGTGAATATAAAACTGATGATAATTTGCTCTTATTCCAGACCAATATGGATGCGGGGCATGGAGGTGCTTCAGGTCGATTTGAGGCGTTAAGGGAAGTAGCGATGGATTACGCCTTCTTACTTGACTTAGAGGGGATTAAGCAATAGTCAATCTTTTTTTGTAATTTTGCCCCATATTTCAACGACTTAAATTTTCAGAAGAAATATAAATCATCCTGAATGAAAGAAACTAAAAAGGTTTACAAAAACGTTCTTGAATTAATAGGCAATACGCCCTTGATAGAACTTCATAAAATAACGAAGGGAATGAAAGGTTCTTACTTAGCAAAAGTAGAAGCTTTTAACCCGGGACACTCATCAAAAGATAGGATTGCGCTTCATATATTAGAAAACGCCGAGGCAAAGGGTATCCTTAAGCCTGGCGATACGATTGTTGAGACAACTTCTGGTAATACTGGATTTAGTATCGCAATGGTGAGTGCTCTTAAAGGCTACAAATGTATTCTAGCGGTGAGTTCTAAATCTTCTAAAGATAAGATAGATATGTTACGAACAATGGGTGCAGAAGTGCACGTTTGTCCTGCTCATGTAGCGGCAGATGACCCTCGTTCTTATTACGAAGTAGCAAAACGAATCCATCTAGAAACTCCTGGATCTGTTTATATCAATCAGTATTTTAATTCGCTTAACATAGATGCACATTATGCATCAACTGGGCCAGAAATCTGGGAGCAGACCAATGGCGAGATTACACATCTTGTTGCGTGTAGCGGTACTGGAGGTACGATCTCTGGAACAGCACGTTTCTTAAAAGAGAAAAACCCTAACATACAGGTTTTAGGAATTGATGCGTACGGTTCTGTACTTCAGAAATTTCATGAAACTGGAGAACTGGATAAAAATGAGATATACCCATATCGTATAGAAGGACTTGGTAAAAACTTGATTCCTTCGGCGACAGATTTTAGTCAGATAGATTCATTTACCAAAGTGACTGATGGAGATAGTGCTCTAACAGCAAGAGAGCTTGCTAAAACGGAAGGACTGTTCTTAGGATACACAAGTGGTGCAGCAATGCAAGGTGTAAAACAATTGAACGATGAAGGCATTTTTGACGAGCATAGTAAAGTAGTCATCATCTTTCCAGATCACGGTTCTCGTTATATGAGTAAGATTTATGATGATGAGTGGATGAAACTGAACGGTTTTCTTGACGAATCTGTAGAACAAACTAAAGCAGTACAGTATATAAAATAAAACTTGATTACCTAAAAACAAAAAAGCCCAATTCATAGAGTCGGGCTTTTTTGTTTTTAAGTTGATTTAGATAATTAAAGCAGCTACAATTGGTTTGCAAAACCTTAACATCTCCTTGATAATTGTGTACTCAATTTATATGGTATTGATGATTAAATTAATTAATTTTGTTCACCTATAGAAAAATTTATTTGATGAGAGATTTATTTGATAAGATTTATAAAGACAAAGGGCCTTTAGGTAAATGGGCAGAGCATGCAGAAGGATATTTTGTATTTCCGAAGTTAGAGGGACCCATTAGCAATAGAATGGGCTTTAAAGGCAAAGAAGTAATAACCTGGAGTGTCAATGACTACTTAGGTCTTGCGAACCATCCAGAAGTGCGTAAAGTAGATGCAGAAGCAGGAGCAGAGTATGGATCGGCATATCCAATGGGAGCTCGTATGATGAGTGGTCACACAGATTTGCATGAGCAGTTACAAACCGAACTAGCAGAATTTGTAAGTAAAGAGTCAGCTTATTTATTAAACTTTGGATATCAAGGGATGGTTTCTACCATCGATGCTTTAGTATCTAAAGATGATGTAATTGTGTATGATGTAGATGCACATGCGTGTATTATAGATGGTGTTCGTTTACATATGGGACAGCGCTTTACGTATAAGCACAATGACATGGAGAGTATCGAGAAGAATCTTGATCGTGCTACCAAAATGGCAAATAAAACAGGCGGCGGTATTCTTTTAATCTCTGAAGGTGTCTTCGGAATGAGAGGAGAGCAAGGAAGGCTAAAAGAAATTGTAGCGCTTAAGAAAAAATATAACTTTAGACTATTTGTAGATGACGCACACGGTTTTGGTACCCTTGGTAAAACAGGTGCCGGAGCAGGTGAAGAGCAAGGAATACAAGATGATATAGATGTATATTTTGCAACTTTTGCAAAGTCAATGGCTTCTACAGGAGCTTTTATTGCAGCAGATGATGAAATTATACAATATTTAAAATACAACTTACGTTCGCAGATGTTTGCGAAGTCTTTACAAATGCAACTTGTAAAAGGTGCATTAAAGCGTTTAGATATGTTACGTACAATGCCAGAGCTTAGAACAAAGCTTTGGGAGAATGTAAAAGCTTTGCAAGGAGGTTTACGAGACCGTGGTTTTGATATAGGTACTACACAAAGTTGTGTGACACCAGTCTATCTTAAAGGGAGTATTCCAGAAGCAATGGCACTGGTAAAAGATTTGAGAGAAAACCACTGTGTGTTCTGCTCTATCGTAGTATACCCAGTGATTCCAAAAGGATTAATCTTACTTAGATTAATCCCTACAACGTCTCATACGATGACAGATATAGATGAAACACTTGAGGCATTCTCATCCATACGTGAGCGTTTAGAAAACGGAACGTATAAAAGATTGTCTGCTGCTGTTGCGGCTTCAATGGGAGAATAATTCAATTTGACAGATATTTAAAAAGCCAGCTATATAGCTGGCTTTTTTTAGTTTTAGTATGACACAAGTCGTTGCGCTATAAATACTTTTTAAAAGTACTACGCTCCTTATGTTGTACAGGCTTATAGTCTTTCCAGAGCAGTTGCACTGCGGTGTTCTCTATAAGTTCTGGATTGGTCTCTACAGTATCGATTCCTTTAGAATTGAAAAGATTTTGCATCTCTTCAAAAATAATAGCCGTCACTCCTTTTCCTTGATATTCAGGATCAATACCTATAAGGTAAAATGCAGCCTTATCATTCTTGCGTTGTGCTTGCCATAAATGGTACCAACCAAACGGAAATAAACTTCCGTTGGCTTTTTTTAAGGCCTTACTAAAAGAAGGCATCACGATAGAAAAAGCAACCAACTCATCATTTTTATCCTTGATACAAGTAATGTAGTCTGGTTGTATAAAGCTAAAGTACTTTTCTTTATAATAGTCTATTTGGTATTGTTGAATAGGAACAAACGTCTGTAATGAGTTATACGTTTTATTCAAGAGTTCAAACATCTTATCGACATAAGGTAAGATTTCTTTCTTATTCTTAAATTCAATTACAGAAAGAGAATAGCGCTGTTTAACGATGCCCGAAAATTTGGCCACCTTTTCTTTTATAGATGGAGGGATACTCAGGCTAAACTCTATCCAAGTCGCTTGTTTTTCAAAGCCTAATTTTTCAAAGTGCTGCGCGTAGTAAGGATGATGATACCAAGTTATCATTGTATTCATCTTATCAAACCCATCTGTCAATACTCCGGCTTTTTCCATATTACCAAAGCCTACAGGGCCTTCTATATATTCAAGACCAAGTTCTGCTCCTTTCTCGTATGCCTTTGCCAGTAATGCCTGTGTGACGTCTAGATCATCAATCATATCTAACCAACCAAAACGAACTTTCTTCTTGCCCGTCTCATTGATTTCTACGTGATTTATTATGATTGCAATACGCCCCACAGCTTTACCATCGCGGTACGCGAGGTAATAATCTGCATCTGCATTTTTAAAAACTGGATTTTTCTCACTGTCAAGGGTTTCTATCTCATCGTTGATAAGAGGGGGAACCCAAAAAGGAGATTTTTTGTAAAGACTGAAAGGGAACTTTACAAACTTTTTAATATCCTGTTGGCTGGTAATTTTTTTAACTTCAATCATACTTCATTAAGAAACTTATAGTTTACCTCCATCATCTTCCTCCTGTTCTGGGTCGACCCCGTCTTTACGTTTCTTTTTCTTAGCTTTTTTAGCATCTTTATTTTTATTCTTTTTATCTCTTTTTTCCTTACGAGCGTCTGCTCCTTTATCTTCAATAAACTCCTCATCCTCGTGTCTATCTATTCTATAACTCACACCTATTCTACCATAGGTGCGATTGGGAGTGTCTTTAAAGTTTAATAGGACAGAGGCGTCTACCTGAAAGTTAGGGCTTAGAAGTGCCGCAGCACCTCCTCTAAATAATTGGTCTGCATACGTGTCGCCTTTAAAACCTTCATTCTCTACAAATATAGAAAACCAACTCGTCGGCGTATGGGTTAATGTCACCACATATCCATATTGCTTCGCATCATCGGTAACTCTATTTGCGTAAATATTTGTCACGAGTACAAAACCACCTACAAAATTGTTTTGAGTAGCAAGTACCACTTTAGGGCTAAGTCCAATACTATTGACACCAGGCCTCGTGTTATTTACAAACTTTCCTTCGGGATCTTCAATAAAATCTATATTAAGACCAGCGTAAAGGGACACGGCAGGAATAAAATCTGCCCATTGTATTTTGCGATTGGCTTTCCAGCTGTAGAGATTAGGCCCTTTTTTCTCCATCCTAAGATAGGGATCAAATAGTAAGTACTTTGCGCCTATGGTATTGCTTCGGAAATTTGAAAAACTTGTTTCCTGTGCCGTCATTCGAGTATCGCCAACATTGTTGTTTTGAAAACTACCCATAATACTCACTTCAAGTGCTTCTTTCCAAACACCATACCGCACGGCGTAGTCAATCATAAAGGCATCCGTTTCAGTAAAAACAAGACGGTGATCTTCTTTTCCTAAGCTAAGTCCAGCTTCGAACTGAAGCACCTTAGTTCCTACAGAAAAAGCACCTTGAGAGCTTCCTGGTCTGTTAGAATTAAGTTCATCTGTGTATTGAGCAAAAAGGGAAACAGAGTACCCTATAGCAAGAAGAATAGTGAGGAAAAAACGTTGGTGCATATGAAACATCTGTTTCCTCAAAGATATAAGATTTATCATTTATTTAATAGTCAGATTTGTTCTTTTTTAAATAGCAATCTGTAATTTTGATTTTCACAAAAAAACAGCTATGGAATTCCTAAAAACGCTTTTAATTATACTCTTGGTATACTTTGCGCTAAAGTTTCTCATTAAACTATCTTGGCCCTACGTTCTTAAGTATATGACCAAAAAGGCAGGTGAAAAATTTGCGCAGTCCTTTGGTCAGAATCCTTTTGACACTAAAGCAGCTAAAGAAAATGAAGGCGATATCACTATTGAACGTCCTGCCGCAACTACGAGAAAGACAAATGATAGTGCAGGCGAATATGTAGATTATGAAGATGTCAAGGAGTAAGCATTTTACTTTTACCTTATAAATCTCAAGCTTCACCAAGGTAACCTTGCTTATTTTTGTTAATTTCGACTTCTAAATAACAATTCTTTTTATGTCTTCTTACCTAAAAAAGTTTATTCCACATCTTGTCGTACTTGTACTTTTTGTGATTGCTGCCTTGGCATATTTTAGCCCCGTGTTGCAAAACAAGGTGATTTTTCAGAGTGACATCGCGCAATATCAGGGGATGGCAAAGCAGCTCAAAGATTACAGAGCAGCAGGTGACGAGATCTATTGGACAGATGCAGCTTTTGGAGGAATGCCAACCTATCAATTAGGAGCTAAGTACCCACACAATTATATTAAAAAATTAGACCTCACATTGCGGTTTTTACCCCGGCCGGCAGATTATTTGTTTTTATACTTCATAGGGTTATACATATTATTACTCGTCCTTAAATTAGATTACAAACTCGCCTTTGTCGGAGCCTTGGCCTTCGGGTTTTCCACCTATCTCATTATTATACTTGGCGTGGGTCACAATGCAAAAGCACACGCAATAGCATATATGCCATTGGTCTTAAGCGGTATTTTACTCACCTTTAGGGGTAAATACGTTTGGGGATTCTTAGTAACCTGTATAGCGATGGCGCTAGAGTTAGTGACTAACCACTTTCAGATGACTTATTATTTAGGCTTGCTAGTGCTTTGCATCGGGGTGGCTTACTTAGTAGATGCTTTCAGAAAAAAAATGGTGCCACATTATTTCAAAGCAGTGGGTGTGATGCTTATGGCCGTTATACTCGCGATAGGCTTAAATGCTACTAATATTTTGGCCACAAAAGAATACGCAGCTACTTCTACACGTGGTAAAACCGAGCTAACCATAAATGCAGATGGCACGCAGAAAGAGATTAAAGAAGGTTTAGATTACGGCTACATCACAGAATACAGCTACGGAAGGTTAGAAAGTTTAAACTTATTTATCCCTCGTTTTATGGGCGGTGGTTCTGGTGATCCTTTACCAGATGAATCTGCAACGGTGGACGCCTTATTGCGCACCGGAAAATCGCAGGAAGAACTAGTTGCTATTTTACAGCAAGTCCCAGTTTATTGGGGAGATCAGCGTATTGTGGCCGCGCCAGCTTATGTAGGCGCCGTCGTGATATTTCTTGCAGTACTCGCATTATTCTTGGTGCGTGGTCGTCTTAAATGGTGGATTGTATCAGCATTTTTCCTGACTTTATTTTTGTCTTGGGGACGTAATTTTTCATTCCTGACCGAATTCTTTATAGAGTATGTACCTCTATATAACAAGTTTAGGGCGGTTTCTTCCATACAAGTTATTATAGAGCTGCTAATTCCCATTCTTGCTGTAGTAGGGTTACATCAACTACTCAATGACTTTGTAAAAGCAGAGACAAAAAAGAAAGCTTTTTACTACACAACGGGAATTGTTGGCGGAATTACCGTAATCTTCCTATTGTTTAAAAATTCACTATTCAGTTTTGCAAGCCCTATAGATGGTGATCTTGCTTCTTATTATAAGTTGCCATTCACATTTGTAGACGCTATGCGCGAAGATAGAGCTGCGATTTTCACTTCAGATGCCTTACGTACATTGCTATTTGTATCGCTAGCCGCTGGAGCATTGTTCCTATACTTAAAAAATAAAATAAAAGAAGTGCCGCTTATTGCTGTACTTGCCATCTTAATCGTTGTTGATTTAGTAGGAGTAGATAGACGTTATGTAAATAATGATGACTTTGTAAAAGCACGTGTCATGGAAAAGCCATTTCAAGAAAATGATGCGAATCTCCAGATTGCAAAAGATGATGGTTATTATCGTGTAATTGATGCGACAACAGACCCTTTTAATAGTGGAGCCGCTAGTTATTATCATAATGCACTTGGGGGCTACCACGCTGCGAAGCCTGGAAGGATGCAAGATTTAAATGAGTTCTATATCAGTCAAGGAAATATTGGGGTGCTCAATATGATGAATGTAAAATACATTATCACACAAAACAATGAGCTAGGTCCTATTGCGCAACGCAACCCATATGCAAATGGTCCCGTGTGGTTGGTAGAAAATGTGATTTTTGCTGAGACAGCAGACCAAGAAATTATGTTTTTAGATAGTCTTGATACAAAACGTACTGCAATTATTCACAAAGATTTTAAGTCGCAAATCCCTACGGCATCCGTAGTAAGAGATTCAATGGCAAGCATAGATATGACAAAGCAGAAACCAGAACATATTGTTTATGAGTCAAGTTCGACATCCCCACAATTAGCCTTGTTTTCTGAAGTGTATTACCCAAAAGGATGGAACGCCTATGTTGATGGTAAGCCAGCAACATATTTTAGAGCGAATTACGTGCTACGTGCAATGTCGATCCCAGCAGGGAATCATAAAGTAGAATTCAAGTTTGAGCCCGCTGTGATTCAAAACGGGAGTACCTTGAGCTTGATAAGCAGTATTTTAGTGTTATTGCTTTTAACAGGTGGATTATACTTTAGCTATAAGAAAAGAAAGAACATTTCAGAATGAAAAAAGTACTGGTCATAACGTATTATTGGCCACCAGCAGGCGGACCCGGGGTACAGCGCTGGCTAAAGTTTGTAAAGTACTTTCCTGAAAATGGGATAGAACCGTTTGTTTACATTCCGGAAAATCCACATTATCCATTAGTGGACACAACTTTTACTTCGGAAATACCCAAGGAAACCACCATCATTAAGCGACCTATAAAGGAGCCCTATGGTTTGGCAAAGTTGTTTTCACGCAAGAACACGCAAAAAATGAGTAGCGGTATTATAACGCCTCAGCAGCCTTCTTTACTTTCAAAATTAATGCTTTTTGTACGAGGGAATCTTTTTATTCCAGATGCGAGAGTAGGCTGGTTGAAGCCTTCTGTTTCCTTCTTATCTAAATATCTAGTGGAACATAATATTGACACGATTGTCACTACGGGCCCTCCACATAGTTTGCACCTTATTGGGATGCAGCTTAAGGAAAAACTAGGGATTCGCTGGGTGGCGGATTTTAGAGATCCTTGGACGACGATACATTATCATACATCCTTACGATTGACAAAGGCTTCAGAGAAAAAGCATAAGGATTTAGAGCGCTTGGTTTTGACCAAGGCAGACCAGATCACGGTAACAAGTCCTACGACTAAAAAAGAATTTCAAGCCATTACGTCTCAACCTATAGAAGTGATTACAAACGGTTTTGAGGAGCAAAAATTTCAGGAGCTTAGCTTAGATAAATCATTTTCTATTGCACATATTGGTTCTCTATTAACAGAACGTAACCCCCTTGTTTTATGGGAAGCGCTCAGGGAGCTCAAAGAGGAACATAGTGCTTTTACAACAGACTTGTCACTTGTCTTTGCGGGAGTCGTCAGTGATGCTGTGAAGGATAGTCTAGAAATTTTTGGACTTACTGAGCAAGCCGAAATGAAAGGGTACATTCCTCATGAAGATGCGCTGCATTTGCAACGAAGTTCACAATTGTTATTATTGCTAGAGATGGACCGTCCAGAAACTAAAGCCATCATCCCGGGTAAGCTTTTTGAGTATTTACAAGCCCGTCGTCCTATTATTGCTATCGGTCCAGAAGGGAGTGATATGGAGACTATTTTGAGAAGTACAAAAAGCGGTCGGTTTTTTACACCTTTAAATAAACCAGCTGTAAAAGCACATATTTTAGCATGCTACAATCAATACTTACATGATGATCTGCAGAGCAATGGGGCATCAATAGCTCATTTCAGTAGGGAAAATTTAACTGTGCATATGGCTACTTTACTCAAATCGTTATAAACGAGAAATCCCCGATCAGCATGTGCCACGCGGGGATTTCTAACTAACCAACCAAAAAATCTTATAATCCTCTGCCTCTTCTTGATGAAGTCGACTTTGATTTTGAGCTTCTACTAGGAGCATTGCTTTTTGTGCGTGATCTTGAGTTTTTTGCTGCATTTTTTCTTGAGCTAGAAGGCTTTGTTACGCTTCTATTCGTATTGCTTTCTCTGTTGCTCGGCGCTTTTGCTACCGGTCTGCTTTGCACCTTAGGACGGCTAAATTTAGATGTCCTGTTATTTACAGCTGAACGTTCTTTAGATGTTGCCACTGGATCTCTTTTTGCAAAGGACGGGGCGTTGCGTTGTGCATTCGGTCTTCCTTGCGTAGGTCTGCTACTTACAGATAACTTAGATCTATCTCCTTTTCTAGAGATATCGCCTCTATTTGATGCTGACCTTCCTTTAGATTGACTTGATACATTACGATCTCTTTTATCATTTCTACTAGTAGTAGCTGGTCTTCCTTTAGTTGTAGCTCTATTGTTTATAGATTCACTTCTATTAGAATTACGCGCACTATTTCTATCGCCACGTGTTGCATTTGCATAATCTGTGCGATCTCTTCTAGCGTTATTTGTCGCAGCAGTATTTGTTCTACGAGGATTGTAATCTCTGTTCTTAGCTATACGACCATCTCTGTGGTGTGTGCGACTTCCAGGCCTGTAAAAATCTCTTCTTCCGTTCTGGTAAGCCACGCGATGTCTATTGCTATAATAGTTTGTGTGATTGTAATAGCTATAACGAATAGGGGTATAAAATCTTCTATACGGATAGTCATATACTACACAGTTATTATAAAATGGAAACGAGTAAAATACGTGCCAAGGTCTGTATACATAGTATGGATTAAAAGCGTTTATAAATCCAGTATGATGAGAATAGTAACCGTAGCTGTTATAGTGAATAAATAATCCACCTACAGTAACAATACGTTTTCTGTGATAACGAATCTCCACGTCTCCTGCTTGCACGATTCTACCATTTTCGTCATAATACACTGCTACATCTTCTATTTGGATAATCGCTCCATAATCGTCATACTGCACGTATGCTTCATAATCGTAACCAGCGTTGTAAGAGACACTCGCTCCAGGAGCATTTACTGAAATATTCACATCAGATCCTTGATTGGACCCCACATAAACAAAATCAAATTGTCCATCTGGGAATACTGAAAATTCTACCTCCCCTTCTGTAAAGATGTAACTTTTTCCATATCCTCTATTGCTTGCATCTTCATCTGGGCTTACTGATGCTGCCGTTGCTGTTAGTCCTACTAAGAGGAAACTAAACAAAAGTGCTGTTACTTTTTTCATAATTTTTAAGTTTTAAATTGTGTAAACTTTTTTGGAAAGCTGAATACGATTAAGATAAAACAAGGAGCGTGCCAAAAATGGAGAATGTAGTGTTTACTGGTGTTTTGAGTGATTACTTCAGGAATATGTTAAATTTATAATCGAATCTGAGTTTGTGATAGGTTTGAAAATGCTTAGTGATATATTGAATCACGACATTATTACATTTGGTTCTATTGAAATTTAATTTAAAAAGTTTCAAAGGCATTATCAGTAAACAGTGTTAGTAAAATTAATTATATCCCGAGTCATTTTTCCTGACTCGTATAACGACGCCTTCGTGATGCTACCCACAAACGAGCTAAAAAACATAAATCCGCCGTGTTCAAGATGAACTACGGCGGACTTATTAACTAACCAACCAAAAACTTATTTACTTTTTCTTTTTCTATTGTGTTGACGTTCTAGATTATTCCAATTAGTATCATTTCTATCTCTTCGTCCGTCACTATATGTATACCAATCATCGTGCCATTGTTTCCTGTTTTTACGATTAATAAACCCATAGGTATATCTTATGTTACCACGAAGGTTATAGATGATTTCCATATTCCCAACTTGTATGAGTGCACTTCTATAATACTGAAGTGGCACTTTACCTATACGCTTTACTTTACCATTGCGTTGGTATGTAATTTGAGAATGACCTATAGAGATAATGTTACCATTATAATCTCTTTTTATTCTGGTGCGACGACCGTTGTTGTGGTTCGTATGATTACTTCTTCTTTTATCCTTGTAGAACACTTGTTTTTGTCCACCGCGACGGTAGTCTTTTTGTGATGGATGCAAGAACTCATAACTAAAAGAGCCGCCGGTAGTCACCGCATAAAGCACACCGTTTTCAATAAATGTTATTTCTTGAACATTGGTATAGCGATGTTTCTTACCTGGATTAATAGTTACATTTTCTGGATGGGTATTTGTTTCCGCCTGCATAGCGATTCCACTTAGGAATAGGGCTACTAGTAAAAATACTTTTTTCATAATAACTGTGTTTTGGGTTATATCTCATTAAAAGCGATGAGATGTGCGCTATTGGCTTTGTATAAACCAATGAGCGTGCCAAAAACGTAAGGTGTTAATTATGAAAGAATTATGGGCGTGTTAATTATCGAATGATGAGCTTCCTGGTCGTGATTAATTTGTTTTCAGAATAGATATTGGTAGAATTAATTAACATTAGTTTTTAGATAAAAAACTACAATTTTTCCCTCAGATATTCTGCAGTAAAAGACTTCTTGTTTTTAGCTAATTCTTCTGGGGTCCCTTGGGCGATGACTTGACCACCTCTAATTCCACCTTCTGGGCCTAAATCTATAATGTGGTCTGCACATTTAATTAAATCTAGGTTGTGCTCTACTACTATTAAAGTATGCCCTTTATCTAGGAGTGCGTAAAAGGAAGCGAGTAGTTTCTGGATATCGTGAAAGTGTAATCCAGTAGTGGGCTCATCAAATATAAATAGGGTCTTGTCAGGTGAGTTTCCTTTTACCAGAAAGCTGGCCAATTTAATACGCTGCGCCTCTCCGCCAGATAGCGTAGAGGAGCTCTGTCCTAATTGTACATAGCCTAAGCCAACATCTTTAAGCGGCTTTAATTTTTTTGTTATTTTTTGTTCTTCGTGCGTCTCAAAAAAGGCAACGGCATCTTCTACCGTCATCGTAAGAATGTCGTCTATGTTTTTATCATTGAAGGTAACTTCGAGTACTTCTTTCTTAAATCGTTTCCCGTTACAGGTCTCGCATAACAGCTGCACATCTGCCATAAATTGCATTTCAATGGTCACTTCGCCTTCCCCTTTACAGGTTTCGCAACGACCGCCATCTACGTTAAAAGAGAAATGTTTTGCCTTGTAGTTTCGGATCGTAGATACTTTCTGCCTCGCAAATAAGTTTCTAATGTCATCATAGGCTTTAATATATGTCACAGGATTAGAACGTGAGGATCGACCTATAGGATTCTGGTCAATAAACTCTACCGTTTTTATCGCTTTAAAATTTCCGCCGAGACTTGTAAACTGTCCTGGCTTTTCACCAAAACCAGCTATTTCACGGACTAAGGCAGG
The DNA here is from genome assembly GCF_047730165.1 of Patiriisocius sp. Uisw_047. GTDB lineage: Bacteria > Bacteroidota > Bacteroidia > Flavobacteriales > Flavobacteriaceae > Patiriisocius. The sequence continues at coordinate 2,730,509 of NZ_CP159834.1, read as the reverse complement.
GTATAAAATTTTACGAACCAATGTACTCTTTCCGCTTCCAGATACTCCCGTAACCGCGGTGAAGGCACCTACAGGAAACTGAACATCTATGTTTTTAAGGTTGTTCTGGCGCGCACCTTTTATTTCAATAAAATCCTTAACGTTTCGGCGTCTAAGGGGAACTGCTATTTCTTTTTTCCCGTTTAGATATTGTGCAGTGAGTGATTCGCTTTTTAAAATTTCAGCAAAATTACCTGTGGCTACTACTTCGCCACCGAAGGTTCCTGCTTCTGGACCAATATCGATAATCTCATCTGCGGCTTTCATAATGTCTTCATCGTGCTCCACAACAATCACAGTGTTGCCTAAATCACGCAACGATTTAAGCACCACAATTAAGCGCTCTGTGTCTTTAGGATGTAAACCTATGCTTGGTTCGTCTAAGATATACATAGAGCCAACTAAGCTAGAACCCAGACTTGTCGCAAGGTTTATGCGCTGTGATTCTCCTCCAGAAAGCGTGTTTGATTTCCTGTTTAGGGTGAGATAGCTAAGCCCAACATCCATTAAGAAGGAGAGTCTATTATTAATCTCAAGAAGCAATCGCTTCGCAATCTGAGTGTCGTACTTGTCAAGTTTTAGCTTTTTGAAAAATACTGCCACCTCATCAATAGGTAGCGCTACTAAATCTTGAATGGCAGCACCGCCTACTTTTACAAACTCTGCTTCTTGCCTAAGTCTTCGCCCATTACAAGTATTACAAAGTGTTTTTCCGCGATACCGGGATAGCATCACGCGGTTCTGTATCTTATAACTCTTTGATTCGAGAAATTTGAAGAAAGTGTTCAGCCCGTCAAAGTCTTTGTTTCCTTCCCAAACCAATTGTTGTTGTGCTTTAGTCAACTCGAACCAAGGTTTGTGGATAGGAAAATCTGCCTTGTATGCGTTGTTTATAAGTTGATCGCGATACCAGCCCATACTCTCACCACGCCAAGGAAAAATAGCATTATCATAAACACTTAACGCTGTATTTGGAATCACTAGTTCGTCATCGATCCCAATGACATCGCCGTAACCTTCGCAAGTAGGACAAGCTCCAAATGGATTATTGAAACTGAATAAATGTACATTAGGTTCCACAAAACTAAGTCCATCTAATTCAAAACGATTGTTGAATTCTCTAACATTTCCACCGTTAAGATTCTCAAGAAACAATTCTCCTTTTCCTTCATAAAAAGCAATCTGCGTGGCGTCTGCCAGGCGATTATAAAAATCTTCATCGTGCTTCATTACGACCCGATCCACCACAAGCTCAATTGCTTCGGAAATTTTTCTGCCTTTTATCTCGTCAATTCTTGTGACTACTCCATCTAGTTTCACGCGGGCGTAGCCTTGTTGTGCCAGCGCTTGTAATTTATTCTCTATCGTTCTACCTTCCTCAAGATGAATAGGAGCGAGGAGGAGGAGTCTCTCTCCTTCCTTTAAGGTCTTTATGTAAGTAATGACATCTGTAACCGTATCTTTTTTAACTACTTGTCCAGAAACTGGCGAAATTGTTTTACCAATACGGGTGTATAATAATTTTAAGTAATCGTAAATCTCGGTAGTAGTACCCACGGTAGATCGTGGATTGGTAGAATTTACTTTTTGTTCAATAGCAATGGCTGGAGAGATACCTTTTATACTATCTACCTTTGGTTTATTGAGCCGTCCTAAAAATTGACGTGCGTAAGACGAGAGACTTTCTACATACCTGCGTTGTCCTTCTGCGTAGAGGGTATCAAACGCAAGACTTGATTTCCCACTTCCAGAAAGTCCGGTAATTACAACTAGTTTATTACGTGGTATGGTGACATCAATATTTTTAAGGTTATGCAATTTTGCACCCTTAATGATGATGTTATTCTTAGTATCTGCGGTCTTTGTTGCCAAAAGAATTAATGTCTTTTTTCTTTATTTCCGCAAAGATACTACTTAGTAGTGGAGGTCACACGCAGGGCTAATTATATTTTTTTTAATGAAAGTTTGATTTTTTTTTGCTTTTGTCGGATTAAAGTTATTATATTTACGACTAATTAATCACATTCATAAAACAGGAGCCTATAGCATAACAATACTTTAAAAAATTTTAAAAGAACGACTAAACAACCAAATTACATAGTTGTTTAATTTTTAAAACAAAAGTACGTTATGAATAAAACCCCTAACTCCGATGCGCTTTTAGTAAGTGCATACATGAAAGGTGATGAGTCTGCCCTAGGTGAACTAGTTACACGTCACAAGCAAAGAATCTACAGTTTTATATACTCTAAAGTATATAATCGTGATGTCGCGGAAGATGTTTTTCAAGATACTTTTATCAAAGTCATAAAAACCCTCAAGCGGGGTAAGTATAATGAGGAAGGTAAATTTTTACCATGGGTGATGCGTATAGCTCATAATTTGGTAATAGATCATTTCAGAAAAAACAATCGTATGCCGAAGTTTGAGAACAAAGACGATTTTAATATATTTTCAGTCTTACACGATGGTTCGCTAAATGTGGAGGGCAAGATGATTAAGGCGCAAGTAGAAAACGATGTGAAAAAATTGATTCACGAGTTGCCAGATGATCAAAAGGAGGTTCTTATTATGCGTATATACAAGGATATGAGCTTTAAGGAAATCAGCGAGCAAACTGGTGTTAGTATCAATACCGCTCTGGGTAGAATGAGGTACGCTTTAATCAATTTGCGTAAGGTGATTGACAAGCACAATATAGTTTTAACAAACTAATACAATAATCCAATTTAAGTTGCGTTATTTCTAGGTATTAACCTCTTAATAAACGTAGTATGCCGAAAATGTACTCTCAATCACGACCGAACCGCGTGAGTAAAAACTTGGTTCCCAGAGAAGAAACAGTACGTTTTCTCCTCGATTATAGTAAGGCTTTAAGTGTTATAAGTTATAAAAACCTGAAGTTTGAAGCACTTCTCAATTAAATTTTATTGAAAAACCCGAGACTTTTGTTTCGGGTTTTTTATTTTTTCTTTCCTTCACTAAATTTTGTTATCGGCTTTAGCCCTGAAAAGATTGCCTCTACCAAAGGGAGAGTAAGTTGTTAGTTTACTGATTAAAAATTATTTTCTCTTCTTTTTATAATACTCCTCAATCACGGATTTTCTCCCAATCGTATTTGTTATGATATCTTTCTCTAAATCCCAAGCGCGAGCGGGAGAGTATTGCCGGCCGTACCAGATAATCTGTAAATGAAGATCATTCCAGGTGTGCTCTGGGAACAATCGCTTTGCATCTTTTTCAGTTTGTACTACATTTTTTCCATTAGTAAATCCCCAACGATACATTAAACGATGTATGTGTGTGTCCACCGGAAATGCAGGAATCCCAAAAGCTTGAGATATTACGACACTCGCGGTTTTATGACCCACAGCAGGAAATTTTTCTAAGGCTTCTAAATTGGCTGGCACGATGCCATTGTGATTGTCAATGAGCATATGTGATAGTCCGTGTATACCTTTTGCTTTCATTGGTGATAGACCAACTGGTTTTATAATTTCGCGTATTTCTTCTACAGTAAGCTTGATCATATCATAGGGGTTGTCCGCTATTTCAAATAGCAATGGCGTGATTATGTTTACCCGAACATCTGTACTTTGAGCAGACATCAAAACGGCAATTAATAATGTATACGGATCTTTATGGTCTAAAGGAATAGGAATTTGTGGATATATATCTTTTAACGTAGTAATAACAAAATCTACCTTTTCTTGCTTGGTCATTATCTGTATTTTTGATGCACAAAGATAATTGTAATAGTAATAAAAATAAAAATTTCCGTCATCGCGGAAATAACAATAAAACGAATCATATGAACACACTAAAAATAGGAGACAAAGTCCCTGCGTTTACGGTAAACGACCAAGATGGAACCCCGATTTCTTTAAGCGATTATGCTGGAAAAAAGTTGGTGGTATTTTTCTACCCAAAGGCGAGCACGCCGGGCTGCACAGCAGAAGCTTGTGACTTGCGTGATCACTATAAAGAATTACAAGATGAAGGTTATTCGCTTTTAGGTGTTAGTGCCGACAGTGAAAAGCGTCAGAAAAATTTTAAAGTGAAATACGAGTTTCCTTTTCCATTATTAGCAGATGAAGACAAAGTAGTGATCAATGCGTTTGGTGTTTGGGGAGAGAAAAAATTTATGGGAAAAGTTTATGATGGGATTCATCGTAAGACGTTCATTGTGGACGGACATGGTATTGTGGAACGTGTGATTGATAAAGTGAAGACAAAGGTGCATGCTGCGCAGATTTTGGAAGATTAATTTTTTACAAAGTAATGAATGACTCTATCTACGATAGTATTAAATGATAGGGTCATTTTTCACATTTTAAGAATTATATTTTTAGTGTACATCTATCTAGTGATAGTCTAGACATCTTAGTAATTGAAATTTATTGTCAAATAAATTCTTAATCTTTCTCTTTCAGAGATAGCCAACGTTATAATGGAGAATTGGGTTTTTCTTTTCATTCGGGCATATCGTTAAAATTGTATATATGGTGTCAGAATGAAAATGAATGCTCCATGACGAAAAGTTCAAAGGCCTTTTCGATATTATTATGGATGTATTTTACGTTTGTTCCAAAATAAAACCCAACAAAAAACCCTAACCAAAAGGCTAGGGTTTGTGGAAATATTTTTGATAAAAATTACGCCTTTGTATCTGCTAATGGAGCGTCACAACTAAACAAATGTTTTTCTTTAATGATTTCTGCAACACCGGCAGGAAGCATATCTTCCCAATCGTCTGTTCCGTCTTCTATTTTCTGCAATACCTCGCGAGAGAAGATATTCATGATATCTGGGTTAAAGTTTTCTATGTCGATCACCTTACCATTGTATTTAAAAAACTTGTAAAGTTCTTTCATGCGAGGATGCACTTTTAAGTTTTCACTTGTAGTATATTCACCCGTTTCTGGATTGCGCATAGGATAAAGGTAGACTTTAAGGTCTTTGAAAAATAATTTTCCAAAGGCCTCTAGAATTCCTCCACTTAAATGACGGTAATATTTCTCATCAAATATATCTACTAGGTTATTTACGCCCATCGCTAGCCCAAGACGCATCTTTGTATAGCGAGAGAAGTACTCAACGAGTTTATAGTATTCCTGAAAGTTAGAGATCATTACCGTATATCCTAAGGAGCATAACAGTTTTGCTCTATCCATAAAGTCTTCTTCATCAATCTCACCTTCTGCTCTAAGATTTGAGAGGGTGATTTCAAAAATGGTGACTGTCAGTTCTTCCTCTACTTTATTTTGGGTTAAGAACATCTCTAGCGACTTCTCATACATGTCTATATTTACCTTCGTCACTGGGCGGAAACTTCCACGAAGCGCTAAGATATTTTTCTTATACAAGATACGAGCTGGTAAGATATTATTCCCGTCTGGTCCGAACATAACCGCGTCAGTCATTCCGTTTTTAATAAGCTGTAAACTCATTAAACGATTATCAACATCGTCAAATTTTGGTCCCGAAAAGTTAATAGTATCAATTTCTATCTTATCCTTGTCAATATGGTCGTAGAGATAGCGCAGTAATTTTTTAGGTGTGTCATATTTATAATAAGCACCATAAATTAAATTTACGCCTAGTGTTCCTAAAGTGTGCTGTTGTAATAAAGCTTCTGTCTCGTGAAAACGCAAATGCAGAATGATCTCACTATACGCTTCTTCTGGATCTGTCTGGTAACGGATACCAACCCAACCGTGTCCTTTATATTTTTTAGCAAAATCTATAGTGGCCACCGTATTTGCAAAAGTAAAATACATTTTGTGAGGGTGCTTCTCGCGAAGGATACGCTCTTCTAAGAGCTCCATCTCGTGATTCAGCATCTTTTTAAGACGTGCTTCTGTTACATAACGACCATCTTCTTCTACACCGTAAATCGCGTCACTAAAGTCTTTGTCATAGGCAGAAATTGTTTTTGCAATTGTGCCAGAAGCCCCACCAGCTCTAAAGAAGTTACGCACGGTCTCTTGTCCGGCGCCTATCTCGGCAAAAGTACCGTAGATGTTTTCGTTCAAGTTGATGCGCAACGCTTTGTCCTTCACGGACGGGATGCTCTCAAACTCAATGTCTCCTTTAATAAAATCTGGCATAGCAGTATTTTTATGTATTCTGTGTATAAACAAAGGTACTAAATACCATATCTAATCAAAAAAAATACCGTTATTTTTGTACCAATGAAATTACCTTATTCCGTTACGTTTTTAGGGACAGGAACTTCGCAGGGAATTCCTGTAATAGGAAGTGAGCACCCGGTGTGTTTAAGCGAAAATCCAAAAGATAAGAGATTACGCGTTTCTGTGCTTTTGCAATGGGATGATTATAATTATGTCATTGATTGTGGGCCAGATTTTAGAATGCAAATGCTGCGTAATAATGTAAAACATTTAAATGCCGTGCTCCTTACACACGATCACAGCGATCACACGGCGGGTCTTGATGACATTCGTCCCTACTGTTTTAAACAAGGCGGTTTTGTCACTTTTTACGCAGAGCCTATTGTCTACGAAGCACTCCACAAACGTTTTGAATACATCTTTGCTTCAGAAAATAAATACCCGGGTGCTCCCACTATAAAGGAAGAAGAGATTCTCAATCTAGAAAATTTCAGCATAGGAGGGAAAACGGTGATTCCTATTAGATCGCTGCATAATAAACTACCTGTTCTTGGGTTTAGAATAGAAGGGTTTACGTATTTAACAGATGTAAAAACCATTAGCCTTTCAGAAATTGAAAAAATAAAAGGAACCGATGTTCTGGTGGTAAACGCCTTGCGAGAAGCACCACATCCGTCTCATCTTACGCTTTCTGAAGCGTTAGAGTTAATAGATAAAATACAGCCTAAAAAGGCATATCTCACGCATATAAGTCACTTGTTAGGTTTTCACGATGAGGTGGAAGCTCAACTGCCAGCTAATGTTCATCTGGCTTATGATGGATTAAAAATTAAAATATAATTAAAAAAATTATTTTTTCTGAAATACTAAAAACTATGAAAAAGAGCTTATTTATGTACTTATTTTTCTTTGCATTGCTGTTTATAATATTTCAGTATATGAATGAGAAAACCATTTTTGAATCGCAAGAAAAATCGATCAATAGCTTGACTAAAAAAATGGAAAAAGCGAGAGATTCTGTGGACGTTCTCAATAACAAACTGACTGAAAGTAACTATTTCTCTTTGCTTGATAATGACAATGCCATGAGTTATCTAGAAAAGTACAATCTAGATCCTGCAGAGGTAAAGCAGCTGGTTACGGATAAAATTTATGATCAGAATGGCGGCGAAAATGGCAACCCGATAATAGAGTTTAAAGGCGACCGCGGACCCATGCGAATCAATAAAATCAAGTTTTTAAACCACAGGTGGATTCAAGCAGATTTCTCTGATGGCCAGCGATGGGGAGAAGTGATTATCGAGTATTTATTTGATGAGAAAAACGAGCTAGATATTTATTCAGTGAAGTCGGTTTTATTTCCACTTTAAAGGACCTCTCACTAATTTACTCCGTAGGTTAACTTCATGGTAATAGAAGTTGTTTTCTCCTTGGAGCTAGTATTATAGGCAACACCCCAAGAGTAGTCCTCCCCAGAGTTCTGTCCTGTAATTTGAAAAATTCCCATTCTAGCTTCCTTGAGTTCGACCAAATTTGCACCACTATTCTCGGCATTTTTTTCTGCACGAAGTCTAGCGTTTTCTGTCGCACGCAAAATCATTTCGACTTTCAAGTCTTCAATTTTTGTATAATAATAACGAGGTGATTCACTGTATAATTGGAGGCCTTGGTTTAGAAGTTCAGTAATTTTACGAGATACACGTTCTATACCTTCTATATCTTTATTGTTTATCTCTACAGATTGTGATAATGTGTAGCCTGTACATATGCTTCCTATAGAATTGCCGTTTGGTCCATAAAGAGGGGCGCTATTTTCCTTGCTATTTACAGTACTAAAAACGAGATTTTCTTCAGAGATTCCCTTTGTAACTAGATACTACATTATTGCTTTTTTGTCTTTTTAGAAATCTGCGTAGGCTTGTTTTAAATTACTATTTACTTTATTAAAACGAGCAGTCCATACAATTAAGTCTGATGTGAAATCTGCTGTCCCTAATCCAGTGACAGAAATAGTTTGCTCTTTGTCGTTTCTATTCATAAAGGCATTGCCTAGAGCACTGCAATAGTTTGCTCTTTGTTGTTTCTATTCATAAAGGCATTGCCTAGAGCACTGCAGAAGCAATAACGATGGCCAGGCCAAAAATAATAGAGGTGAGATTGTTTTTCATAATACGTTTGTTTTGTATTATTTGATGATTTTCAACACTAGCTCAAACACTAGCTCAAACACTAGATCAAACACTTAGCGAAGCAAATAGTTCAGCTTTGCTGAATAGGAAAAGTCCGCCCCGTATTTATTGTGGGGTGCCAAGAGCAGCGTTTTATGAAGTGCGTGTACTAAGGAAAACACCATAGAGAAATTAAACACTAACTACTCACTATCTAATAATAAAAGCTCTTCATTAAAATCGTACTGCAAATCTTCATGCAGTGCGGATATTTTTCTTCCTATGTACTCTAACTGTCTATCATAGATATTTCGTATGGTCGTGTTTCTTTTGACAACCGTTTTATAATTTTTTAAGACTATACAAAAATAGAGTAGGAGCTCCACCTCGGTTTCTTTGTTACCGGAATAACGGATATATTTTTTGGTCTCCTTTAAAACTTTTCTAACACTCTTCTTAATATAATAATAGTTAGTGGCTGTAATCGTCTCAAAACCTTCATCTATCAATTCTTTAATGCTTACTCTATAGGTTTCTTCGCTATCTGCCTCAAAGAGCAAGTAGGTAAGGAGCTCTTTATTTTCTTTCTTAAAGCGACCTAATCGCAGACATAGCGCTGTTATTTCTTCTGGTGAGCGATGTTTAAATTCTTTTTTAATTTCTGCTAGAGTGGCGGTCTTCACGTTTTGGTACTGTTTCTTGTAAATATAGTATTTCTGTATTTAAAATTTTTAAATAAAAACCCGTTATCGTGAACGTAACGGGTTAATAATTAAATTTATTTTGAGATTACTCTCCAGTTATTTTCTTAAAGCCACAATGTGTAACAAGTCAGGGCTTCTAAAAAATTATCTCGTCAACATTACGTTAACAAAACATTAACAATTGAAGATTCAATATTGCAGGTTCTGTACTTAATCGGGTACTAAAACAACTATAAAGACTGCAACGTAGCTTGTTTGTGCTACTATGTACTTAATGGAGATGTAGTATCAAGGTTGATAGTTGATAAATAAGATGTGTGTCTCAATTTCAGGTACTTGAAACGTTTTGAGTTAGGGGTAATCTCTTAGGGAGAACGTCTAGGAGATGTAGTTCCAGATATTTTTATACTTCACAAGCTGGGCAAAGGTGTTTTTTATACTGAAATTTTCTGGAGTCAATAAATTAGGATCTGCTTTTAGGATCTGGAATGCATAACTACGCGCTATTTTTAAGATTTCGGTGTCATTCACAATATCTGCTATTTTTAAATTAAGAACACCGCTTTGTTGAGTTCCCATAATGTCACCTGGACCTCGGAGTTTTAAATCTACTTCGGCAATTTCAAAACCGTCTGTGGTGCCGGTCATAGTGGATAAACGGATTTTTGCATCTGCAGATAATTTATGACTGGTCATTAATATATTATAACTCTGCTCTGCACCTCGACCTACACGGCCTCTTAATTGGTGTAATTGTGATAGCCCAAAACGTTCTGCGCTTTCAATAACCATTACAGAAGCATTAGGAACATTCACCCCAACTTCTATTACCGTAGTGGCAACCATAATATTTGTTTCGCCTTTGATAAAGCGATTCATTTCAAATTCTTTATCTGCAGGTTTCATCTGTCCGTGCACAATAGAAATCTGATATGCTGGCTGCGGAAAATCGCGCACTATACTCTCATAGCCATCCATCAAATCTTTGTAGTCTAAGACCTCACTTTCTTGTATTAATGGGTATACTATATAGACCTGTCTTCCTAGCTTAATTTCGTCCTTTATAAACTTAAAAACTTTGAGCCTATTTGAGTCAAATCGATGTACCGTTTTGATCTCTTTTCTGCCAGGTGGAAGCTCATCAATAACGCTAATATCTAGGTCTCCATAAACACTCATAGCGAGCGTTCGTGGAATAGGTGTTGCGGTCATCACAAGGATATGCGGCGGCAACTCATTTTTATGCCACAACTTACTGCGTTGTGCCACCCCAAAACGGTGCTGCTCATCTATAATAGCAAGCCCTAAATTTTTAAATTTCACCTTATCTTCGAGTAAAGCGTGCGTCCCGATTAGGATGTCTAAAGAACCATTTTCAAGGTTTTCATGAATCTTCCTTCTTTCTGAAGTAGTACTTGAACCTGTGAGTAATGAAATTCTGATATTTAGATCATTACATAGTTCAGTAAGTCCAGTATAGTGCTGGACTGACAAAATAGCAGTTGGCGCCATTAGACAAGCTTGAAAACCGTTGTCAAGTGCTATTAACATTGACAAGAGTGCTACAATGGTTTTGCCGCTTCCCACATCGCCTTGTAAAAGTCGATTCATCTGTGCGTTGCTGCCTAAATCTTGACGTATTTCTTTAACCACTCGCTTCTGTGCATTCGTCAATTCAAAAGGTAAATGATGTTTGAAGAAGGTGTTAAAGTGATCCCCTACTTGAGCAAAAGGATATCCTTTAATTTTTGATTTATGAATAAGATTTTTACGAATTAATTGCAGCTGAATGTAGAATAATTCTTCAAACTTTAAGCGGTATTGAGCACGTGCTAATCGGTCTGCGTTTTCAGGAAAATGAATATTAAAAACCGCCTCGCTTTTTGAGAGTAGTTTTAGTGTTTCAATGAGTGGTTCTGAGAGGGTCTCTGCAAAGGAGTTTTTAGCCTCTAAAAAGACCTGTTCCATCAGTCCGTTTAATACACGATTTGTAATGCCGCTATTGGTTAATTTTTCGGTCGATGGATAGATGGCTTGCATAGAAGAACGGAGTTTGTTTTTATGTTCTTTAAGCAATTCAAGTTCTGGGTGTGGCATTGAAAAACTACCATTGTACCACTTGGTTTTTCCGAAGACAACATAGGGCTCATTGAGCTTCAAATTTTCTTTAATCCATTTCTGACCTCTAAACCAGATGAGCTCCATGGTTCCAGTTTCATCTCTAAAGGTGGCTACAAGTCGTTTCCCTCTTTTTTGCTCCACCATCTTAATGTGTGTAATCTTCCCTATAATTTGAACATCTGCACTATTGCGCTGCAGTCCGGCAACTTTGTAGTACTGCGTGCGGTCTAAATAGCGATTAGGAAAGAGATTAAGTAAGTCTTGATAGGTGTTAATGCCCAGCTCCGTCCTCAAGAGAGAAGCCCTATTTGGGCCTACACCTTTTAAGTATTCTATAGGAGTTTGTAGTTGTGAAGCATTCATGAAACGAAAATATAAAATTCATAATTCAGAATGAAACATTCAGAATAAAAATGATAGATGGAATGTCATAATTCTGAATTCTACAGCTACGGTATCTATAATTAGCGGTATAACAACTGTTATGGTGTTGTTAATATTCACATAAATACATCACGGTATGAAAAATTTTAAATCAAGTCCAGAAGTTAATGCAGGAAGCATGGCAGACATTGCTTTCTTATTGCTCATTTTCTTTTTAGTGAGTAGGACCATTCCATAAGACAAGGGAATTGCACGCATGTTACCGCAAGAATGTCCTCCGGGTCAGCTTTGTAGTGAGAAAATGAACGAGCGAAATATGCTAATGATTTCAGCAAATGAAATAGGGGAGTTATATGTCAATAAAGAATTAATTGAGATAAAAAACCTTAAGGAAACTATCGTAAAATTTATAGATAATAACGGTGATAAGACCTGTGATTATTGTAGTGGGGATAATGATATAGTGGCCTCAGACAATCCAAATCTCCCAGCCATTTTAATTGATGTGCAAGCAGCGGCACCTTATAAACACTTTACTTCTATTCAAGATGAAATTACAAAAAGCTATGAAGAATTGCGAGTCAGGTATGCAAAAGAGATCTTTAATAAAAATCCAGATGAACTTACTGCAGCAGAGCTAAAGCAAGTGATAGAAGCCTATCCTTTTCGGATAATTGAGGCTGCTGTGGAATAGGGTATAGCGTAACATTAGCGCTATTTGTGTCAAACGGAGCCTTGTAAAAGTTTATTTAGTTCGCTACCAGTCGAAGCACAAGAACTGAGTAAAGTATAAAAAGCCCTATTATTATTATTATTATTATTATTATTTATAATAAGGCTTTCGTATTAGTTTAATAACAACAGGTTACTCCTGTCCATACTTTTTAGCATAACGTCTCCATAACTCCGTCTGGTGTGTTTCTAGCGAAATATCTCTACCGTCTATAAAAGCCTTTGTAAGGATGTTTGTGCGCATATCTAGGGCATCGCCTTTACTGATAAAGAACGTGGCACTTTTACCTACTTCTAGTGTACCATAGCTATCATCAATTCCTAGAATTTTTGCTGTGTTCCCTGTAATCAATTGTAAGGCGGTTTCTTTATCCATCCCTTGTCCAACTAATTGACCTGCATAGAAAGGTAAATTACGAGTCTGAAAGTTAGATGCACCAGAATTTTGCAAGCCAACTAAAACACCCGCGTCAGCCAATAGTTTTGGTAACTTATAAGGGAGATCATAATCATCATCTGCCATTTCCGGCAGATTGTGTGTATGTTGCACCAATACAGGTACCGCATTCTTTTTTAAGAAATCTGTAATTTTATGCGCTTCATACCCTCCAACAATCACAATACTTTGTATACCAGATTCTTTAGCAGTGGTCACCGCATCTATGATCTCTTTTTCTCCATCTGCATAGATGTACAGTTTTTTATCGCCATTAAATAAACCTTGCATCGCCTTGTATGCCTCGTTTGCCACAGAAGTATCTGTATAAGCTTTACTACTAGCAACGTAGTTTTTTAATTCTGAAATTTGATTTCCGTATTCCTTGTTAGGTTGATAGCCTCTTGGCTCTCCTTCCCACCAGCGGCCTCTTCTAAAGCTGCTTGGCCAGTTTAAATGAATCCCGTCGTCTATTTTTACGGCGGCATCTTCCCAGTTCCAAGCATCAAATTGTACAATAGTGCTCGAACCCGAAATGCGTCCGCCTTGTGGTGCAATCTGAGACAATAACACACCATTAGGACGCATACTTTCTATCACCTTACTTTCGGCATTATAGGCAATGATGCTGCGGATGTTAGGGATATATTCTCCTAATTCATCTTCATCTTTACTTGCTCTTACAGCGTTTACTTCTATTAATCCTAGCGATTTTGCTGGTGCAATAAAGCCTGGATAGATATGTTTACCTGTACCGTCAATGATTTTACTCATCTTTCGGGTTTGACCTTCTGCAATGGCTGTGATTCTGCCATCTTCAAAAATCATATGCCCGTTGGTAATGACATTCCCGTTTCCGAGGTGATACGTACCACCGTTTACGATGAGGACTTCAGATTGTTTATCTGCGGGAGTTTGTTGTGCTGATACGGTAGTAGCCACCATAAACACAACTACTGCTAGTATACTTTTTAAAATTTTCATCTTCTTATTGGTTTATGGTTTCACATTCAAAATGCATTTCATCCTTCTTCATCGGTAGGCGTTTTTCACCGCCGTTCCCGTCTTTTTCTGAAAGCATCATTGTAATGAGTTTCGTGCGCTCTTGCTTAATGGTAGCACGCTTTGCTAAGTCTTGTTGTAAATCAAAGTAGGTTTTTCCTTCAATAATTGTTTTCTCAGCTTTGGTGTACACGCTTAAAGGGTGGTCTGACCATAACACCAGATCTGCATCTTTTCCTTCTTTGATACTACCTACGCGGTTGTCAATATGGAGTAATTTTGCTGGGTTAATCGTGACCATTTTCCAAGCTTCTTCTTCGCTCATTCCGCCATATTTGACCGTTTTTGCAGCTTCTTGATTAAGACGTCTTGACATTTCTGCATCATCACTATTGATTGCAGTTACAATCCCTTGCTTTGCCATGATGGCTGCGTTGTATGGGATGGCATCGTTCACTTCATATTTATAGGCCCACCAATCGCTAAAGGTAGAGCCGCCTACCCCGTGCTCAAGCATCTTGTCTGCTACTTTGTACCCTTCTAAGATGTGAGTGAAAGTGTTTATTCTAAAGCCGAAACGTTCTGCAACCTTCATAAGCATATTAATTTCGCTTTGCACATAACTGTGGCAACTGATAAAGCGTTCCCCGTTTAATATTTCAGAAAGTACCTCCATCTCTTGATCGTAACGATACGTGCCAGTTTTCTTGGCTGCTTGATATTCTAAAGCTCTGTTAAAGTAATTGACAAAAAGTTGCTCCACACCCATGCGTGTTTGTGGAAAACGGCTATAGCTCTCCCAGTTGGATTGCTTTACATTCTCTCCCAGCGCAAACTTGATAAACTTAGGGCTGTTGTCATAAATCATGTTATTTGCAGACTCGCCCCATTTTAATTTAATAATCGCAGAACGACCTCCTATAGGGTTTGCAGAGCCGTGTAAAATCTGGATAGACGTAACACCACCTGCAAGGTTGCGATAGATATCCACATCTTCGGGATCCACCACATCTTCAATAGTTACTTCTGCAGAGGAGTTATGTCCTGCTTCATTAATTGCTAAAGCAGCTATATGAGAATGTTCATCGATAACTCCAGCAGTTAAATGTTTGCCCGTAGCGTCAATAATCATCGCCCCGCCAGGAGCAAGGTTTTTACCTATTTTGGTAATCTTTCCATTCTTTACTAAAACATCTGTTTCGGTTAATATGCCTGCGCTTTCCCCCGTCCATACGGTCGCATTTTTAAACAACATATCTTGCTGTTGTGGTTGCGTCACATTGCCGTAGCCTACATTAGGGTAGGTCATTGGTAAAATTTCTGGAGCTTCTGGGCTGTCTTTGTCTTTCTTCTCGTCTTCAGAAACGTTCTTGGTTTGTACAGCAGTAAAAGTGCTTTCATTTCCGTTAGGTAATAAGAGTCTTCCTGAGAAATTTGTACCGTCTCTTGGCACGATACCGGTCGTTCTGTATACTTCTTTGGTTGCCTTATCTGTAAATGAAAGTGATACCCAGTTTTCTGAATATTCGAGTTTTGAAGGATAAGAAACAGAATCAATTTTCAGCTCTGTCTTAGGTTTTGAAGCATCCCCACTGATGTTTAAATCGTAGGTTTTCCCTGCCGCTGTAAAGGTATACTCCCCGCGAATGTCTTTTTGACTCTTGTCATTTATTACATTTTTTCGTCCTTGCACCCAGTTTTCATGAATCACGGTGCCGTCCTCAAACAAAGGGCCTGAAGTCACTAAAAAGTTTGCGTAGCGACCATTTTGTAAAGAGCCAATAAGATCTGCTTTCCCTAATAAACTTGCAGGAACTGTAGTTAATGCCTCCAGTGCTTTAGTTTTGTCATATCCATAAGCAAAGGCCTTACCGAGCATTTTTGAGAATTGAGCTATTTTATCAAGATTGTGCGTTGTGAGTGCAAAATGAACTCCATTGTCGCTCATCACTTTTGGGTTTGTAGGTGCTTGGTTCCACTCGCGCATATCTTCTAGCGAAATGTATTTTGCCAAGTACGCGTTACTTACATCAAATGCTTCTGGAAAATTAAGAGGTAAGATAAAGGCTGCTTGTGTGGCTTTTATATCGTTGATGGTTTCATATTCATCACCGCCAGCAACAATGATATATTGTTTGTTAAAGGCATCTCCTATTTTATCTGCTCGTAAATCATTGCTTTTGCTACCAGCTTCAAAAATGATGGGTAGATTTTTGTTTGCATTAAAAGATGCTATAGATCTGTCTGTGGTAGCGCTGTTTCCGTTAGCGTACCAAATAGCATCGTGGTTAAACTGGCGTAATAATGCCATAGCACCCATTAATGAAGTAGGATAGGACTGTCTAGAAGTAACACTCTTAGAAAACGAAAATAGTTGTGCGGCATCATCTTCAATTATACGGTGTGCGTCGCCATCTCCATCATTAAGGGCAACAATTACAGAAGTCCCTCTTGCAATACCATTTGGCATATGTGTGTTGACAACACCAAAGCCTTCCTTGCGCATTTCTTTTGCAGATTTGCTACTATACTTAAAAGATTCCATCGCTCTTTGCTCTGGCATGATATGATCGTTCCAGTAGAACCCTTCTCGAGAGGCTTGATATTGCGGAGAACGACCGCCGCCGCTTGAACGTTTTGGTTTTTCGATACCAAAGGTCGTGTACATATCTATAAAGGAAGGATAGATAAACTTGCCAGCGACATTCTCAACCACAGTGTTTTGTGGAATGGAAACGTTGGTGCCCACATTGACCACCTTACCATTTTTAAAAAGGATGGTGGCGTTATTGAGTTTTTGTACGGGTGTTACGTAAATCGTTGCATTAGTCAAGGCAATGTATTGCGTTTCTGCTTGCTTTAAGCCACCATTCTCTGGAAAGTAGTCTTGCCCAAAAAGCAAGGAGCTATACACCAAAAAGGAAAGAGTGAGTATTTTTCTCATAAATAGTTACCGCGATTGCGGGTAATTAATTGGTTAGTATAAATGAATCTTCTTGTAGATACATTCAAAGTTAAAGTCAGGCGAAAATAATGCAGCGTGGTGCGTTTTTTATTTTCTATAACCACCTGATAGTATATCTGTTATGCAGTAAAAAGGATCTATTTTATTAACTATATATACGTGTTATTTACGGATTTTTCTTTTTGAATTAATTCGGTAATTACATTCCAAAGCCCAATTCTTTTCTCCAGCGATTGCTTGGCAACAGATAATGTCTCAGCCCACTTTTTGTCATCATCTTTGCATAGCTCAGAAATCATTTTAAGAGAAAGAGGACCGTGTTCATCTCCATCAAGTTCTATATGACGTTCTAGATAGTAGGTAAGTTTATTGTAAAACTTGTTTTCAGAATCAGAACTTTTGAGAATTTCGTTAAACATGTCTGGGATGACATCTTCTCTTCCAAAGGTAAAGGCAGAGGCAACAAGATGTGGTTTGTTTGTTTCGATAATTGAAAATGAAAACTTCACAAAATCAGCTACTCTTTTGTCGATATTAATTTCGTTTAATGAATACTTGACTGAATTCCCTGATTCTATAAGTTTTATAAATTTGTTGATTTCGTCAGTATTAGCACCCATCTGCAACATTGCATCTAGATACATTTCAAAATGACTTTTAGGTTCTCCTAACTCATTAATGTCGCTTTCTTCACCGTGAACAATTTCATTTATAAATCGTGAAAGTACAGGGTTTTTAGGCGGAGTCCAAGGTGTTTCAACTGTAGTAAGGTTTTTTTGAAGATTTTTTAAAAGTGACATAAAATCCCAAACGGCAAATACGTGATTTTCCATGAATGTTTTTATATCATCTAAATTATTTAAATTTTCATAAAGCTTATGATTCTGTAATTGATTTCTTAATTCGGAAATCTCATTTTCTATGTATTGTATTCTATTCATCCTGTTTTTTTTGTATTAAAATTAGTGAAATGTAATTTATGCTTTAAATTCAAATACTAGAACCCGTCATCAATTCATTTAAGTATGCGATGTGCGTATAAGATAAATCAAATAATAAAGTATCACAAGACTTTTCCTTGAAAATAATTAACCACCAAGGCAACCATATAACTATAGCTTTTAATACCACCACTTACGTTATTTGCTTCCAGATACCCATTATAAAAATACTTAGAAAAGTCTTCTACAGGGTTTGCATAGCTGTCCCAGAAATCGCGCATCTCTTTATAACTGCTAAGAATTCCTGGGTTGATAGTGCATATTAACTCGCGGTAGGTATTAATATCACGTCTTGCTACTTCGTTAACAAGATAGCGCAGTGTAAATATGTAACCCGAATATTGAATATACGTATCGTCGTTATTTACGGTGGTGAGCGTGGCGATAAAGTTGGCTTCATTTTCTGCTGCATAGCCTATCTGGTGGGCCACCTCGTGGCTGCTCACTACAGGAAACTTATAGGTCTTAATCAGGTTGTTCACCTGCGCTTCATTAGAAAAAGGATTAAGATAACCACTATAACCCATTATGGTAAGTCCCAGACTCCACCCGCTTTTTTTAAGGCTTACGGGAGCGTAGGTGAGCATCGGGAACTCTTCTTTTATGTTATCATAGCCGTTTTTTGTACGGTCAAAAATTTCTTCTTGTGTGTAAGGCAGCATTATTTTAACTGAGTCTGCATAGCCTAATTGCCTGTGCATCTTATTTGCTTTTTTGATAAAGCGTTCGGTCATCGTGATGAGTTCTTCTGTCGTGTATTCATTCTCAATGCCAATGGAGTTGTGCAGCGGCATTCTGTAATAATTAAGCCCCCATAATATATGAAACATAAAATAGATCATACTCACCGTTGCGGTGATATCTAAGAAAAAGCGCAGCGGTGTTCTTCTTAAACGCCGCACATTTTTATACAGCCAGCGCAGTGCATAGATTGTGATGAGCGCATAAAAAAGATCGCCCACAGAAAAGGGAACCCACCCAAAGAGGAATCTAGATACTTTAGAAATAATAGGATAGAGGCCCAAGCTATAATAGGTTTCTACGGTTTCGGGAAAATGCAAGAGAAGGCGCAGAATTCCATATTGTACTGGTAGTAGCAATGTTAAAATGAGAGCGATTTTTTTATGCATAGAACATTTCCGAAGTAAAAATAGTGATGAAAATTATAGTGTTAAGGAGTTCTGATTCTTATGCATAAAAATACTAAAAGTACGTAACTTAGCACCCTAAAATAAAAACAAGAAAATGAACGAAGCCATACGTACCCTTGAACCCAAAGAACTCTGGAATAAATTTGCAGACCTAAATGCAGTGCCACGCCCCTCTAAGAAGGAAGAACGTGTGATACAGTTTATGATGGACTTCGGAAATAGGCTGGGTTTAAAGACTATTAAGGATGAAGTAGGAAACGTGATTATTTGCAAACCCGCTACAAAAGGGCTTGAAACCCGAAAGAAAGTAGTGATGCAATCGCACCTTGATATGGTGCATCAGAAAAATAATGATACTGATTTTAACTTTGATACGCATGGCATCGAGATGCACGTAGATGGAGATTGGGTGCGTGCTAAAGGAACCACACTAGGTGCAGATAACGGGCTAGGTGTTGCCACGATTATGGCGGTTCTAGAAAGTAAAACCATTGAGCATCCTGCAATTGAAGCTTTATTTACCATTGATGAAGAGACAGGAATGACAGGCGCAATGGGCTTAAAAGGAGGCATGCTTACGGGAGATATCCTACTAAACCTTGATACGGAAGAAGATGACGAAATAGGGGTGGGCTGTGCCGGAGGTGTAGATGTGACTGCAAACAGATCTTATGAAGAAGTTGCAGCACCAGCAAACGCGAAAGCATACACGATTACAGTAAAAGGCTTGCAAGGTGGACATAGTGGGATGGATATCATTAAAGGACTTGGTAATGCAAATAAGATGATGAATAGGGTGCTACACGCTTGTAGTGATGTTATTCATATCGCTGCCTTAAAAGGGGGAAGTCTCCGCAACGCGATACCAAGGGAAAGTATTTGTCACGTAGTTGTAATCGATAAAAATAAAAACACTTTCACTAAGGAAGTAAAACGTGTAGAGGCGCTTATAAAAGAAGAATACAGATCACTAGAACCAAGTCTTGAAATCGTGATAGAAAAAACTATGACCGCTTCAAATAAAGTGATGGAAAAGGAAGCGCAAACAGCTTTAATCCAAATGGTTTATGCAGCGCCTAATGGTGTTTTTAGAATGAGCCCTGCCATTGAAGACCTTGTAGAAACGTCAAATAATATTGCAAAAATAACGGTTGCAAATGGTCACATGACTATCGCTTGTCTTACAAGATCTTCTGTAGAATCTTCTAAAGATGACTTGGCAAATACGCTAGGAGCGGCTTTTAAATTGGGAGGTTGTGATGTAACCTTTGATGGAGAGTACCCAGGATGGGCGCCAAATATGGATAGTCCTATCTTAAAAGTACTAGAAGAATTATACACAAAGATAAATAACGAAAAACCAATTGTTGCAGCCTGTCACGCAGGATTAGAATGTGGAATCTTAGGGCAGAATTATCCTGAGATGGATATGATTTCTTTTGGTCCTACTATTAAGGGAGCACACTCACCAGATGAGCGCGCGAGTATCTCGTCAGCTCAAAAATATTGGAAGTTTGTGTTAGCGATTTTAAAGAACATTCCTCAGAAGGCTGCATAATCTTAATAAAATTTTATAACTGTAAACTAGAAACCTGCTGCTACTTATTTATAATTTAGTGTCATATTAATTTTATCAATTTACCCTGGACAAAAATTATGTATTCCTTCGCTTGATAGCTAGAAGTTAGATTTGATTATAAGAAAAGCCCTAATGTGAATCAGGGCTTTTTTTGTTTCTCATTATGCAGGGCCCGTCAGCGCGAATGTTTTTTATTTTATTATTTCCGCAGAAATATAGACATTCTGCAAAGGCCAATCGCCAGTATCAGCTGCTAGGTTGGCAATTTTTTCTACGATATCCATACCTTTTGTAACTTTCCCGAAGACGGTGTAACTTCCATCTAGGTGTCGCTTAGATACGGGCTTTCCTAAAAAGATGAAGAACTCATAAGGGTGTGATTTTTTATCTGGATTCTCTCTGTACTCTTTTGCACCAGAAAGGGTGCCATATACGTGAGGATGTTTTATTTCTGCCGGCAGTAGATAGTCAGCACCTAGGATATACCTTTTTCTGTTAGTAGCAGGGAGATCACTGTTTCCACCTTGTATGATAAAATTAGGTACAACGCGATGAAAAAAAGTTTCGCTAAAATAATCTTGTTTCACGAGGTAAATAAAGTTTGCTCTGTGCAAGGGAGTATCTGTGTATAGTTGGACATAAATAGCTCCCAGTCTGGTGCTGATCTTCACCTTGGTTTCTGGGTTCTTATTGCCGTAGTCTTTTAGAAAGGCTATTGCGTTTTCATTAGTAATTTTTGTAATAGTGGGCTTGGTTTCTGTTTTCTTTTGTAAGGTGTCTTTCACGATGATTTTTGTCACAGTTTCTGTAGAAACTTGCTCGCTCTTTTTAGTATCTTCACAAGACAGAAAAAAACAAAAGCTGAAAATCAATATATAGTTATTAGGCATCATGGAGTTTACAGAATTTTTAAATAAAGCGTTAAAAGTAACAAAAATGGAACTTCCCGGTGAAGACTTCCACCTTAAAATGGCACCCATAGAACGCCTGCTTGAATTAAAAACAATCGCGAGAGATAAGAATACTGCAAAAAAAGCTGCGGTATTAGTTCTTTTTTATCCTTCGGAAACTGGAAAGACGCAGCTCATTTTAATATTAAGAAAAACGTATAAAGGGGTGCATTCTAACCAAGTAGGATTCCCAGGCGGTAAATATGAAGAAGGGGATACTACCTATCAAGATACAGCACTCCGCGAAACGGAAGAAGAAGTCGGTGTTTCTCGTGACAGTGTTTCTGTACTTAAAGAGCTCACAGAAATTTACATCCCACCTAGCAACTTTTTTGTGCAACCCTATTTTGCAGTAACAAAAGAAACACCTTTGTTTGTGGCACAAGAGGATGAAGTAGAAGCGCTTATAGAAGTAGACCTTGATCACTTTATGGATGATGCCGTAATAATATCAAAAACACTCACTACCTCGTATGCAAAGGCTATCGCTGTGCCAGCCTATTTTATCAATGGTCACGTGGTCTGGGGCGCTACAGCTATGATGCTGAGTGAAGTACGAGAAATGCTCAGACAGCTACTCTAAAGGCCTATTTTACGTATATTTGTCCGAGCACTATTATTTTCTGTGCTTTAGAAAACTAATAATATATGGGGCTTTTTAAGAAAAATCCATTTGGTCATATTCTCTTTTTAAAATTGTGGTTAATCCGTATTCTCGGTGCACTATCGCACAGACGTTTTAAAGGGTTTAATAAACTAGAGATTGAAGGTAGTGAGATTCTAAGAGCACTCCCTGATACTAATGTACTGTTTGTGTCTAATCACCAGACTTATTTTGCAGATGTGGTTTCTATGTTTCACGTGTTTAATGCGAGTCTTAGCGGTCGTGATGATAATATCAAAAACATAGGGTATCTCTGGAACCCTAAATTAAACTTGTATTTCGTAGCAGCAAAAGAAACCATGCAATCTGGATTGCTTCCTAAAATTTTAGCTTATGCAGGTTCTGTGAGTATAGAACGTACCTGGAGAGCGAAAGGCGAAGAAGTAAATAGGCAGGTTAAGATGAGTGATATAAGCAGTATTACCACGGCACTTAACGATGGTTGGGTGATTACATTTCCGCAGGGAACCACGAGACCTTGGAAGCCTATAAGAAAAGGAACAGCACATATTATAAAAAGGAATAAACCTATTGTAGTTCCTATTGTTATTGATGGCTTTAGACGGTCTTTTGATCGTAAAGGATTACGAATAAAAAAACGAGGTATTCTACAAACATTTGAAGTAAAGCAACCGCTTGAGATAGACTATGAAAATGAGTCTATAGATAGTATTGTTGAGAAAATCGAATATGCTATTGAGCAACATCCTTCTTTTTTAAAGGTAATTCCCGAAGTAGAAATAGCAAAGGAAGAAGCGCTTAATAAAGAACGAGAGTGGAGGTATTAGGGAGAAGTGCCCAAAGTTAAGAGCGATGTGCTGAGCGCAGTCGAAGTATGCCTAAAGGGCCAGGTTAATAATAAAAAATAATATTTACTATTCACTACTTAATTTATATTTCCATTTTTTCTAGCTCGTAATAATTCTTTTTAAGACGTTTTAGTAAGAACCCGTAGACAAGGAAATAGAAGAGTAAGACAAAACCTACCATAATTATACCACCGACAATCTGTCCTATAAAAAACATCTTTGTGAACATTTCTGGTGGTACGGCATTATAATCTAAAGAAGATTTTTGTATGGCTGCGGCTAGCGCCTCTTTGTTAAGATAATAAAAGATATTGACACCTAACAATAAGGATACAGCAGTAGACACGTTATAAATAACAAAGTATTTTACGGTCTTTCTTGTCTTTAATATATTCTCCATCAATTCCTTTACAGAATCAGTGACTTGAATGCGCTTATGGTTTTTCCAGAATAACAATATGAAAAAAGCAAACACGGTATAGTTGACAATATTTATGATTAAAAATACGGTGTCCGTTCCCATCTCTGTCATAAAAGATTTGCTAGATTCTGGCACTAAAAATGCCAAAATTGTCCAGAACAAGAGCTCTACTATGCTAATGATGAAGATCCACTTTACAATGGAACTTGATTTTTTCAACAACATTTTATAAATGTCATTAAAAGACAATACCGGGAACTGGTGTTCTCTTGTTTGCCATTGCGATTTTAATAAGTCTAACTCATCCATATGATTACGGATTTAACACGTTTCGTAATTTTACTTTAATTCGGTTCATCTTTACTCGTGAATTCACTTCACTAATTCCTAACGTTGCCGAAATCTCTTTATAGTTCTTATCCTCTAAATAGAGGAATACCAGCGCCTTCTCAATATCATTCAAATCCTTCACCGCGGCGTACATTAATTTTAATTGCTCTTCTACAGTATCGTCATAATCCTCAGATGATATCTTAAAACTAACTCCTTCAAAATCTTGTGTTTTCACACGTCTTTTTGACTTTCTATACAGGGTGATTGCTGTATTTAATGCAACTCTATACATCCAAGTGCTAAACTTGCTGTCCCCTCTAAACTTAGGGTAAGCGCGCCATAGCTGTATGGTGATTTCTTGAAACAGATCATTATGAGAATCCTTATCATTAGTATATAGCCTACAAATTTTGTGTACTATATTTTGATTCGTCTCTAGCTCTGTTACAAACTTATGTTCGAGTTCTTTGTCCAATGGTTGTTTTCTGGTTACGCTATAAGTGTGTTATTGTTTGATTAAGTTACAAGGGTATGTAAATAAATTCTGAGTCTACCCGTGTTGGGGAAAAAACTATAAGCTTGACACGCTCATTTATACCTTAGCATCATATTAGTTTATAAAAAATAGCACTTCATTTAGTATTGATTAGCTCTTTTGGTTCTTCTTGAATTTAATAAAGGGCATTATTTTTATAATTTCAGAAATATAAAGAATGCTTTATATGTGAAGGGTAGGGCGCTTTATTTTCACTTCGTAAATGTTAATTATTTGTTAAATAACTACTTTGTAATGCATAGTACTGTAACAAATATGAGTTTTATTCTTCTATTAAACAGAGACCACAAAAACTTACATTATGAGAACTTTAAATACCAACAAATTATCAAAAAGAAATTCAACTTCAAAAGCGTACGCTTGGAACGCGAAGCGAAGATTTAGATAATCTGTAGAAAGGAGTAGCATTTGCAATCGCAGTTGCAGTAAAAATATCAACCACAAAAACTTATATTATGAGAACTTTAGATACCAACCAATTGTCAGAAAGAAATTCAACTTCAAAAGCATACGCTTGGAACTCGAAGCGAAGATTTAGATAATCTGTAGAAAGGAGTAGCATTTGCAATCTCAGTTGCAGTAAAAATATCAACCACAAAAACTTACATTATGAGAACTTTAGATACCAACCAATTGTCAGAAAGAAATTCAACTTAAAAAGCGTACGCTTGGAACTCGAAGCGAAGATTTAGATAATCTGTAGAAAGGAGTAGCATTTGCAATCTCAGTTGCAGTAAAAACATCAACCACAAAAACTTACATTATGAGAACTTTAGATACCAACCAATTGTCAGAAAGAAATTCAACTTCAAAGGGGTACTCTTGGAACTCGAAGCGAAGATTTAGATAATCTGTAGAAAGAAGTATCCCTTGCAATCGCAGTGGCAGTTAAAAAAATCAATCAATTATAAGAACACTAGATAGTAATCAATTATCGAGCAGCGTATCAAACACCTTGGCGTTTGACTGGAATGCAAAAGGACGTAACCGATAAGGAGGCATTCATCAAAAAAATCAACTAGCTATGAAAAAGAATAGTAACATTAGAATCCGAAAATGGGTAGGAGCGAGAGCATCGCAATCGTCAGTTAGCTCGTTAGAGCACAAACTAAAAAAACTGCATCCAGTATGTACCATATGTAAATACGCTATGTAAATTAACCAACTTTTTTGTTTTCAGAAGCATTTTATGTTTAATGTGGTATTAGCTATCTTTGATATTAAGCCAACTATTATGAAAAACCTACTCGTACTTCTACTTATTCTTATAAGTGTTTCATCCTGTAAAAACGGAAGTGATAAAAATGAAGTTGTCCCAGAAGAGACTTCAGTTTCAATGGAAAATTTATCGTGGGTCATAGGAGATTGGATGAATTTAAATAGTGAAACAGAGTCATACGAACATTGGGAAAAAGCGGAAGACGGCAGTTTTGTGGGAGAAAGTATGACGCTGAGACAAACAGATACCGTATTTGCAGAACATATGAAGTTGTTCAAAGAGAATGATGCCATCTTGCTTTATATAGAAACAGCAGGCGTACAGCCTAATCCAGTGGTATTTACATTAAAAGAAGGCGCAGAACATCCATTTACATTTGAGAATCCCAGAAATGAGTTTCCCTCACAGATTGTCTACACAAATCCAGAAGGTAATACCATTCACGCTTGGGTAGCCGGATTTATTAATGGGGTTCCACAAAAGCAAGAATTCTATTTTAAGCAAGCCGAATAATTAGCGCTTTTCTGGCGGAACATCTTTATTATTTTCCAATCTTTTTTGAAACCCCAAAGCTTCAAGAGGTTGATGAACCACCTTTTTTGAGGCTGGATTTTGTGGTAGTTCTTTTTGAGGTCTTATTGGCCTCAGTACAAAATTGCCTATACAATTAGGGCGAACGTTGTGCAATACATTTGCAACACGATCACTACAAAATGTACAATCATAATTGCAAATCATCGCTTCTTAAAGATATGATAGTTGCAGGTTTAATAAATTTGGCGAAAAATAAAGTCGAAATTAAAATTAATGGCGAAACTGTATTTATAGGATATAACAAGTTATCCCAGCCTGAACTGGCACTGTTAAATAAACGATTTGTTGATGTCTCATAAAATTATTCCAGCACCAGGAAAAATAGTGAAGATAAAATCTTCAAAAAATTTAGTTTTAAGATATCAACTAGATAACGCTACATTGGGCACTTGGCTAATGAAAGATTAGGTGAACTACCACTACTATTTAAGAAATCAGAATGTTCTGATTAATTAGACCTCACTATCAAGCATACTCGTTACCACATGGTATCTTGGGTCATCAATGGCATCTTGAATAATATTCTCAAATTCTGGATTCCATTTGACAAGCATTTCTTTACAATCTGGACTAAGGTGAGTAAGTTTTACTTGCTTGCCTTGCTCCATATATTTGTTGGCGATATTTCTCAATGCTTCTACACCAGAGTGATCACTCACTTTAGACTCGATAAAATCTATTTCTATTTTTTCTGGGTCTGTTGCAATGTCAAATTTGCTGTTAAAAGCAGTAGTTGATCCAAAAAATAATGGTCCCCAAATAGCATACACCTTCGTGCCATCTTCTTTTACGCTTTTACGGGCTCTAATACGGGTTGCGCTATTCCAGGCAAAGCTAAGCGCACTCATAATTACACCTGCAATCACGGCAATAGCAAGATCTTGCCACACAGTTATAAAAGAAACAGCGATTAAAACAAATGCATCACTTAAGGGAATCTTATTTAAAATTCGGAAACTACTCCAGGCAAATGTCCCGATCACAACCATAAACATTACACCCACGAGTGCCGCAATAGGAATCTGTTCTATCAATGGCGCTGCAAATAAAATAAAGCACAATAATGCGATAGCTGCTGCAGCTCCAGACAAACGACCACGACCACCAGAGTTGATGTTAATTATAGATTGCCCAATCATCGCACAACCTCCCATACCTCCAAAAAATCCATTCAACATGTTTGCACTTCCTTGAGCGATACACTCCCGGTTTCCGCTACCACGTGTTTCAGTCATTTCGTCGATGAGATTTAAGGTCATTAAACTCTCGATAAGTCCTATTGCCGCAAGAATTCCTGCAAAAGGTAATATTGTAGTCCAGAAATGTCCCTTAATTGTATAGAATAAAGTAAAAATTTGATCTTGAAAAGTAGGTAGTCCCCCTTGTAAACCTGTTCCACCGCCATCTGTAATAAAAGAACCTACAGTTGAAACTTCTACTTTACCAAAAATAACAATCGCAGCAACCACAACGATGGCAGCAAGCGCAGCTGGTATTTTTTTAGTTAGTTTAGGAAGACCATACATAATTGCCATGGTAAGTCCAATAAGCCCCATCATTTTCCAAAAATCTATACTACTGAAAAACGCAGTAAACCACGCTCCCATATTTTCTGTAAAAGATATCCCCTCTGTTGCAAGCTCTGGAAATAAACCTAATTGTGATTTAAAAATAACAATAGCTAGACCATTTACAAAGCCCATCATTACGGGGTGCGGTATGAGTCTCACAAATTTACCTAAACGAAATACTCCAGCTAGTATTTGTATGATACCCACAAACAGTAATGTGATAAATAGCCATTGTAGCCCAAGGTTCTCTACTGGTGCTTCAAGAGCTAAACCTACTTCGTTCCCTTTTGCTACAAGTGCTACCATAACCACTGCCATCGCTCCTGTTGCTCCACTAATCATACCTGGACGGCCGCCAAATAGGGATGTGATAATTCCCATCATAAACGCTCCATACAACCCAACTAGTGGGTCAATACCTGCAACAAAAGCGAAAGCTACAGCTTCTGGCACGAGCGCTAATGCTACGGTTATTCCAGAAAGAATATCGTTTTTCGGATTCTGAGTAAAGTTTTTAATGGTTTTTTGTAGTAACATGTGCCTCATTTAAATAAGGCGCAAAGATACTGTTTTAGATTACTTTAAATAAAGGACAAAAGGATAAATTTATGAGGTAATAATGTAGGATTAATGCTAAGGATGCCGTAGTTTTGACCCAGTAGTTTTAACTATTGCCCCAAGATGAAACATAAAGTAAATTCTTTTAACGAAGAATCTCTAAAAAGAAACATTTTGTAAAAATTAGGTCGACTCGAGAGGGTGGACCTTTTTTGTATCATCTATTTTTGTGCAGTTCTTTCTAAAATATTATGGATTGATTATTCTTACTTTATAATTAGTGAGAAACCATACGATGAATATCGTGACAGCTGAACCTAAATAGAAATTATGTGAAAACTTTCCTTCTATCGAACCTAAATAGAAAGCTACTCCTACAAGCGCTATAGAGACGATTAATTCTATCCAGCCGTGAACAGTAAATGGTATTTTTTTGAATATGCCCATTTCAAAATTAGTAAAAACAGTAAGAATCAAATGAAGAGCAACTAGCGCATATGTGAAGGTTGCGGTCATTTCTGGCATATTAAATAATGTAGGGGAGACCCATAAAAAAATAACTACCAGATAATCTATGATGCCATGAAGTTTTGAATCTATTTTCATTGTGAGGCGTGTTTGAGGTTTTAGAATAACTCACAAGATACAGCTATTGAAATAGTGTCGGTCTTACTAACTATTTTTGAATCAGCACTTTATTTAGGAACACTATAGAAAAACTTCGATTTATTTTCGTCAATCAGCACAAAATTTGAAAAGTCAATATTTTTTAATTTTTTCATCTCCTTTTTCTTGATAATAAAGCAAAAAGGCCAGAATGCATTTTCTTTTGCCTTGAGTTCTTTCAAGGAAATTGATTGCACAATGCCATTAGAATAGAACTGACTTGAATAACTCTTATTTCCGAAGTGATAAAACTCATTAATTTTAATCTGCTCAGGATGGTTCTCGATAAAGTACTTGTCTGTGTTAGCGTTCTGTTCTGCGGTATCTGTAACGATAACTCCAATTAGAAATAAAACGCAACCCCCTACCAAGGATAGCGAAGCAATAACTAAGGGTTTCTTACTCTTTATTGTAGGCCACCAATGGACGATTAATAGTGCAGCAGGTGCCATTACAGGCATAATGTATGTGTGGATCAAACTTGAAGAAACCGTAAAAAATAGGGGCGTCCATAGGAGCCACAGGAGTAAAAATAGTACCCATTCATCTTTAAAAATAGTCACTCTAGTTTTAAAAACTTTGTAAATAATAATTTGAATCCATGGCAAAGCAAAGAGCAATAGAAAAGCCCAAACAATACCCATAGGCTGTGTTTTTGGGAAACCATATTTATCACCTTTCCAGGTTGAGTCTGTAAATCGTAACCAATGTTCGCCTACTAAAAAGTAGTCAATAAAACCTGGGGTCGTTTGTTCTGCCAAGTAATACCAAGGTACAGCTACTAGTGCGGTAACTAAAAGCCCTAGAATCCAAGGGATTTTTGTGAAAACAGTTTTGTATTTTTTCTGAAATACCATCCATAGAAATAGGGGCGGTCCACACAAGATAATTACAACAGGCCCTTTTGCTAAAAGACCAAGCCCTATTCCTATAAAAAACAAATAGCCCCATAATTTCTTACCGTTATGAGTGGCTTCCCAAAATGATAAAAATGTTAAAGTTACCGCCAGTGTGAGTGCTGTGTCCGTAGATACAACGCCAGCGTGCAAGAATAATTCTGGGATAAGCAGTAAAATGAAACCCGGCAAGTAGAAGGGGAGTTGCGCTCGTTTTGCATATTTCCCTATTAATAATACCATCGCTACAACCAGCAGTAAATAAGGCAATCGTACAGCAAATTCATTCACCCCAAGAACATTCATACTCGCCGCAGAGAGCCAAGTAGATAGAGGTGGTTTTGCCCAAAAGGGAACGCCATAATCTATTTGTGGTGTGATCCAGTTTCCAGTTTCTTCCATTAATCGTGCGATTTCAGCGTATCTGGCCTCGGTTTTATCCATCAATGGAACTACCGCATTAAAAATACCGCGTATAGCTATAAGGATAGCTACAGAAATTTTATAGAATTGAGGATTGTTTAATAAATGAGAGAAGCGATGCATATTTATTTAAAAGATTATTGTTTTCTCGAGACGTTTATAAATTTGTTCTGAACCTTTTTCCTTTTGAAGTTTTGAAATTCTCTTTGGAATTTGTGGCTTGCTTTTTTGACATTTTAAAAATTTCTAATCTTTTGAGTTGTATCTTTTTCTAATGGTATATAAATCTTGCCACATTTTAAAGAAGTACGAGGTACTAACGCGCGAATCGTCCACATCAATCCAAGATTTTAAAGGAATTTCTTGACACACATTTTTCATTTCTTTATTAGAATACATGCTTATTAAGCGATGGAATATTTCTACATCAAAAAGCCATTTTGAGATAAATTGCTCTTTAAAAAGTTTTTGTGCTATTTCTGAAGAAAATACTTTACAGCCACATTGACTGTCATAAACACTTACCTCTAGTTGCTTAGATATCATGGTAGCAATTGCTCTACCTATAAGAAAGCGATACTTTTTTCTGTCTATATGATTATCTATTTTTAAGATACGAGAACCAAACGCGCAGACGACTTCACTTTTAATGTTTTCTGTGATGGACACATATTCGTCTAGGCCGGTAGAAAGATCTGCATCAAGATAGCCTATCGTTTTAAAGTCGTTAAAATTTCCGAAGCAATACTGAACCGCTTCTCTTACTGCTTGGGCTTTTCCAGTGTTCTTTTCAAGATTATAAATAGTAGTCTTTTTTGGGAACTCTTGGGCTAAAGTTTCTAAAACCGCTAGTGTGTTATCGGTAGATCCGTCATTTGAAAAAACCAGATGAGTATTGTCGTTTTGTGCTAGAAACAAACAATATGCCACCAACGGAAGCCGGGAGGCTTCATTATAACAAGGTATAATTACAATATTTTTATTTGGCACTAGCTTATTATTTTGTGATTACGTTACTTTATTATAAGTACAAAGTACCAAAAATTAATTTTGAGAATAAAATAAAGTGGTGATATTTTATTTAATTGTTTTATCTAATAATTGATGTCTATCTTTATTTCAACTAATTACCTTACTTATGGATTCATTGTCAACTGCAATTTTAGGCTTAGCGCTGCTTATAGTTATGCTCGGAATGGGCTTAACATTACAATTTTCAGATTTTAAACGTGTTTTACTCTACCCTAAAGCGATTTTTGTAGGGCTTACAAATCAATTGATTATCCTTCCCTTAATCGGATTAGGAATTACCATGGTGTTTTCGCTTCCCCCAGAAGTGGCTGTTGGTATTATGATATTGGCTGCCTGTCCTGGAGGTCCGACTTCAAATCTTATTTCACACCTTGCTAAAGGCGATCTTGCACTTTCTGTTACACTTACGGCGGTAAGCAGTTTAATCACCATCTTAACAATACCCTTTATAGTGAACTTTGCTCTAGTCAGGTTTATGGGGGAAGGTCAAGTGGTAGCGTTAGGGGTTTTACAAACCATATTGCAAGTATTTGTGATTGTAGTGATTCCAATAATTATAGGAATGTCCATAAGGAAGTATTATCCGAGGTTTGCATTAAAAATGGCAAAACCAGTACGGATTACTTCTGCAGTGGTTCTAGCGCTCATTATTATTGGATTGGTAATTAAAGAGCGCGAGAATTTTGTCGCATATTTTGAACAAGCTGGCATCGCTGCGCTACTACTTAATATACTGACCATGGGAATAGGCTATATAGCAGCAAAACTATTTACGATCCCTAAGGCTGGATCTATAGCCATCGCAATTGAGTCTGGGATACAAAATGGTACATTGGCCATAACAGTAGCTGTAGTGTTATTAAATAACACCGCATTTGCTATTGCTCCTGCGGTATATAGTCTTCTTATGTTTATGACGGGAGGAGTGATTATCTATTTTGGTTCTCGTTCAAAACAGGTGTAAATAACAAGCGACTCCCTTTTCGGGGAGCCGCTCTAACCAAATAAATTAATCATTATAAATAACAACTAATTGTTGTAAATGCTTCAATGTAATAAGCACTAATATTATTGTACCTTAGGTACAATGCAAATGTAGCATTGTTTTTACTCATTTATATCATTATTTTACTCAAAAGCAACATTTTTATTAACATATTATTATTATATGTGAAGAAAAAGATAAGTGAATAGTTTGTATCCACATAAGATGCTGATAAATAATAATTAGAACTTTAAAAGAGAGCGATTTTTTTAAAAATCGCTCTCTTTTAAAGTTAATTTGAATTTACTCTAGTCAGTATCGTCACTTGTTTCTATGGCAAGGACTGTTTTTTCTTTGAAAGTTTTTGGTGTTTTAAAGAGCGTATTGTCGTTATCAACTTCAAAAAGGTTTACTTGGGCAAATGTATCAGCTGCAATAATATCATTTTCAGCAATCACAAGTTTTTTAAGATGTGAAAATTGAGAAAGGCCTAACGGTATTGTACCTGTCAAGCTATTGTCAAATACATTAAGTGTTTCAAGATTTGCTAGACCACCTAAAGAAGAAGGAATAGATCCAGAAAAGTTATTGCTACTTAAATGTAGTTGCTCAAGATTACTTAGGTTACCAAGACTTTCAGGAATAGTACCTTCTAGTTGATTACCATTAATGGCAAGTGTTTTTAATTGAGTCATACCACCTATAGAAACTGGTAATGTTCCTGTTATTTGATTAAATGAAAGTTCTAAACTTTGAAGGTTTTCAAGTTGTCCAATAGAAGTAGGTAAGTGTCCCTTAAGATTATTGAACATGAGGTTTACAGCTACAACTTGATTGTTTTTTACAGTAACACCGTGCCATTCAGCAACAGGAGTATTTGCATCCCAAGTAGTATTCCAGGTATCACCGTTGGTACTAATATAAAAATCTAGAAGTGCATGTTTTTCTCCTTCACTCACCTGAGCAAATAAGCAAGCCGACATAAATAACATGGTAAAAAGTGTGATTAGTTTTTTCATATTGATAAGATTTACATTATGGTGTAAATAAACGTTAAATAAAGCGTTTGTGCAAATATAATCGACCAAATACACAGTTAAAGTGCAGCCGTTTTACGACAAACTGTTTATGTACTCGGTGTTTACCTCGTGAACCCCTTTAAATACTGATATTTCTAATCTATCTCCAAATAATTTATTTCCTTTTAATTCTTCCTCCGTTTTTCTTGCTTGCGTAATATATTGATCTTTATCTCCATAAAGATATGTCACTTTAGTATTCTGGTCCATATAGCTAAAATCTGCTGAACTTAGTTCTTTTGGGATTCCTCCGCTGTGTAGCACAAGGTGATCACATTGTATCTGGCGAGAAGCTGTCCATCTCGTTGCGATAGATACTCCCTGAGAATAACCCAAAACAATTAGTTTTTTAGGTTTTTGAATAACTTCTTTTTTAAACACTGCGTCAATGTAGCTAAGTACATTTATTGTTTCTGCGACTGTATCTTCTTTAGTGAGCCACGATGATCCTACATGTTTAAGTTGGGATCCTTGATAATATTTAGAGGGTGCTTGTGGACAAATCACAAAGTGATTTTCTGGGAGTTCAGAAAAATAACGAATAAAATAGGTGCTTAAATATCCCATACCGTGAAAAACAATCCAAACGGTCTCAGTGTGTTCATTTAGTTCACCATTGGTATGGTAGCTGTTTGTAGTTTTATAACTAATCGATTTTTTAGAAGACATTATAGGGCTAATTTGTATTTTTGTAAAGGTATAAATTTGAACGGATAACAGATGGAACAATCAAGAGAAGCGATGTTAAAGACGTGTAACGCCATGTGTAAAAACACGCTTATGGAAACACTAGAAATTGAATTTGTTGACATTACAGAGAATACTGTTGTTGCCCGTATGCCTGTTACTCCAAGAGTACATCAGCCAGACGGTGTTTTACATGGAGGTGCGACGGTAGCACTTGCAGAAAGTGTGGGTAGCGCCGCTTCTGTATTGTTTTTAAAAGAAGATGGGGTTCAAATTCGAGGCATAGAGATTGCTGCAAATCACGTAAAAAGCATCAAAGATGGCTATGTGTATGCTACTGCAACAATAGTCCACAAAGGAAGAACCACACAGTTATGGCATATACCAGTTACAAATAGTGATAAAGAATTAATATCATTAGTAAAACTGACCACCATTTGTTTACGTAAGTAAGGGTAACCAAATACTAATAACTATGACCTACAAACAACTCATTAAAAAAGCAAAAATGTGGTATGATAAAGAAATGCCATTTGTATTATATTGTTTTCCAAAAAAAAATGAAGTCTTAGCTTATTTCCAAAACACTGCAGATCATTTGACTACAGAGACTTTTGACCAAAAAGGATTTGTCATGGCGCCTTTTGAATTTGAAAAAACGGTAATGATGATTCATGCTGCGCAGGCTGATTTTGAAAGTGTCCCCATTCCAGAACTGTCAATGCTGCCAGACGGCGAAATTCAAATTCCAGATGAACATCAAGGAAAGAAGCATCATATAGATATTGTAAATGCTGCCATTGATGAAATCGCAACCGGAAGAACGAAAAAAATTGTTCTTTCAAGAAAAAAGGAGATTGAGCTTTCTTCCTTTGATATAGAGACACTTGCTGACCAAATTTTCACCAAAAATTACAACGGACTTAAGTATCTATGGTATCATCCAGAGACTTCTCTCTGGTGCGGAACAACACCAGAAACACTGTTAGAATTGAAGGATAAAAATTTTTCTACAATGTCTCTCGCTGGAACTAAAAAAGCACTTGGTAATCAAAAGGCAGAATGGTCTTACAAGGAGATTTCTGAACAAGAAATTGTCACAAGTGCTATTTTTGATTCATTACAGCATATCACTAAAGTTTTAAAGGTGTCCAGACCCTATGCGCAACAAGCGGGAAATCTAGTCCATTTAAGAACAGATGTTTCTGGAGTTGTGACAAGAAAAAATGCAAGCATCGTAAAGTTTGTAAATGCTTTGCATCCTACACCTGCTGTTTGTGGAACTCCTTTTAAAAATGCTAAAAGTTTTATCCTTACGCATGAACACTATAATCGCGAATTTTATACTGGATTTTTAGGAGTTATCAACTGCGAGAAAGAAGGAAGTAGTTTGTTTGTTAATCTGCGTTCAATGAAAATAGAAAATAACATTGCGTCCTTATATGTAGGTGGTGGTATTGTTGAAAATTCTGATGCAGAGCTTGAATGGATAGAGACCCAAAATAAATTACAGACGATGCTCAAGGTAGTCGCTCCTATGCTTTAACATGTGATCGCTTAGCTGTATTTTTGCATCCATGCAATTTTCGTCAAATATACTTTCTCAGACTATCACGCAATTATGCCTTGCAAAAGGAATAACGCAGATTGTAATCTCACCAGGATCACGTAATGCGCCTTTAATCATAGGCTTTACCGAAGACAATTCGTTTGAGACTTATAGTATTGTTGACGAGCGGTGTGCCGCATTTTTCGCCCTCGGGATGGCGCAGCAAACAGGGAAGCCTGTTGCCTTAGTTTGTACTTCAGGCTCCGCCTTACTTAATTATTATCCGGCCATTGCAGAGGCTTTTTATAGTGATATACCTTTAGTCGTTTTAAGTGCAGATAGACCTCATAACCTTATTGAAATAGGTGATGGGCAAACGATCAATCAGGAAAATGTGTTTGCCAATCACATTTTATATAGTGCAAATTGTATAGAAGGAACAAGCCAGGAACAGCACAATGAAACAGAAATAAATATTGCTCTTAATACTGCGATCGAACTTCAAGGCCCAGTGCATATAAATCTCCCATTTTCAGAGCCTTTGTATGATTTAGTGGACGATTTACACATACGACCGCAGCATGTTCCCGCCAGAAGAATAGTAGCGGTAAGTGACACTATTACTTCGGAAATAGCAACTCTTAAGGAGCTTTGGAATGCTTCGGGTAAAACACTCATTTTAATAGGTGTTCAAAAACCAAATACGATTACTACTGAAATTATACAGGAATTAGCCCGAGATTCTCGTGTAGTGATGATGACAGAAACGACATCAAACATTCACCATCCTTCTGCAATACATGCCATTGACCAACTTATAGAGCCATTCTCTGCTGAAAATTTAATTTCTTTCCAGCCAGAGCTGCTCATCACACTTGGTGGAATGATTGTGAGTAAAAAAGTAAAAGCCCTTTTACGAACGCACCAACCAGCACATCATTATCACATTGACCCTAAAAAAGCTTACGACACTTATTTCTCACTAAGTGGACATATTAAGGCAAGTCCACAGGATGTTTTTGAAAGATTGCTCATACAGCAGCAAATGTCTGAAAGCAATTATAGAAGTAGTGTCTTAGAAATAAAAAAAGACAGAGAATTAAAGCACGCGGCTTATTTAGCAGCTGCTCCTTTTTCAGATTTTAAAGTCTACGAGCAGATTTTTAAGAAGCTCCCAAAAGAGTATCAATTACAATTGAGTAATAGTACGGCGATTCGCTATTCGCAGTTATTCAAAATAGAAAGCAGTATTGATGTTTATTGCAATAGAGGAACTAGTGGGATTGATGGTAGTATGAGCACGGCAATAGGCGCTGCCGTACAAACAGAAAAACCAGTTTTGTTTATCACAGGAGATCTTAGTTTTTTCTACGATAGTAATGCTTTATGGAATAATTACATCCCTGCTAACTTTAAAATCATCGTTGTCAATAATAGTGGTGGAGGTATTTTCAGGATTTTACCAAAGGCAAAGACCGTTACTCATTTTGAATCCTACTTTGAAACCCGCCATCACTTAACAGCGGAGCATCTTGCAAAGCAATACAACTGTAATTACGCCAAGGCAACAGACCTAGATAGACTGAAACAGGAGTTAGGTTATTTATTTAATGTTTCCGAAGCGCCTACAATACTAGAGGTTTTTACACCGCCAGAAGTGAATGACCTGGTGCTCCTTGATTATTTTAAAAAGATACAATAGGAGCGGTATAAATTGTACCTTTACGCCATATTTTTAAGCTATGATTAGAATAGGAGAGTACAATACATTGACCATTTTAAGGGAGACGGAGCCAGGATTATACTTGGGTGATGAGGAGGAAAATGTTGTATTATTACCGCATAGATACAAGCCAGAAACGTTTGAGATAGGGGATGCGCTCGAAGTGTTTGTATATCTGGATTTTGAGGAGCGTCCTGTAGCGACCAACTTGACTCCTTATGTTCATTTAAATGATTTTGGTTATTTGCATTGTAGTGATGTAAATGAGTTTGGGGCATTTATGGATTGGGGGCTTCAGAAACAGTTATTTGTTCCTTTTAAAGAGCAGGCACGTCCTATGAAAGTAGGGAATTGGTACATTGTATATTTATACTTAGATGATCAAACGAACCGTCTTGTGGGTTCTAGTAAGACCAATAGATATGTTGATAATGAGAATGTAGTTCTAGAGAAATACCAAGAAGTACAGTTGTTAGTAACGCATATTACAGAACTTGGAGCAAACGTAATCATAGAAGGCAAACATAGCGGACTCATCCATAACGATGATATTTTTGAAGACATCCGTACGGGAGATCGTATTAAAGGGTATGTAAAGAAAGTGCGTGAAGATAACAAAGTAGACGTGGTGCTTCAGGCTCCAGGTTATAGAAGTATTGAGCCTAATGCAAACTTCATCTTAGACGAGCTTAAGGCCGCGGGAGGATTCTTGCCATTACACGATAAAAGCGACCCAGATACGATTAAAAACGAAATGGGAATGAGTAAAAAGAGCTTTAAAAGAGCCATAGGTACTTTATACCGTGAGAAACAAATTACCATAAAGGCAGATGGAATTGCAATTATTGGTGATGAATAGCTGAGGTATTTAAAACCCCTCCACGACCATTATCTCTAACCCATTATTCACGTCCAGTTCTTTTTCTAAAGTAGCAGATCTTCTAGGTGTAATAGGACCAGGTAGAATATTATTAAGCGCTGCTGCGAGTAAAGGTTCATTTACATTCCCTAGTTGTCCTAGATTTGAATAATCTATTTCAAGTTCAATATCTGGTAATAGACCATCCACATAATCCGTATTTCCAGCGGCATTTGCTGTTTTAAATATAAGAGGTAACATTGCGTAGGTGTGTGCTGGGTTTGCTTCACTACGACTAAAACCAGGTGCGGGTGCATCATATAGAATCGTGGAGGCTTGAAATTTACCCGTCGTATTTGTCCCTACTTGAACAACGTCTATATAGGGCGCGAGACCGTTTATTACAAGTTCGCTAGCAGAAGCCGTTCTTCTTGTAGTTAAGACGTGTACACGGGATAAGTTTAAACTGTTTAATGGACTATCATTTCGGGTTACA
Source organism: Patiriisocius sp. Uisw_047 (assembly GCF_047730165.1). Taxonomy (GTDB): domain Bacteria; phylum Bacteroidota; class Bacteroidia; order Flavobacteriales; family Flavobacteriaceae; genus Patiriisocius. The sequence goes on along the minus strand of NZ_CP159834.1, from coordinate 2,692,023 downwards.
TTTGTAAATAGACCATTGTTAGCATATGCTGCTTGTCTATCATCATTCCATTGTTCTGTGTAGAAAACTTGCCCTGTAAATTGACCTGTGATCATTCCAGATAAATCTGTTGCGGTACGCACGGAGCCTCCACCGTTATAGCGAAGGTCTAAAACCAACTCTGTTACCCCTTCTGCCTGTAGTTGACCAAAGGCGCCGTTAAGTGTTTCGTCAAAACTTGCGGTAAACGAATTATACATTATGTAACCTACTTTAGTCCCGCCAACGTCCAGGGTCTTTGTAATGTATACAGGGTCTTCTGTGTATTGAGTTTTGATTAAAGTAACGCTTTCACTTGAGGGTGTCAGGGTCGTACCGTCATATGTGGCCAGCCCTATTGTGTAAGTGTCTGGGGTTAATAAGTCGTTAAAGTTATCTGCATTCAGTTGCGTGCCATCTACTGTATTAAAAATAACGCCACGTTCTAGACCAGCATCTGAAGCACTTGTGTTAGGCAATACTAATCTCACATATCCAAATACGTTACCGCTAGCGTCTGGATATAAGACCAGACCAAAGTCCATCCCATTATTTAGTGAGATTCCACCAAGCGCGTTCTCTAGGGCGATATAATCATCAAATAGTAAGCTAAAACGATCTTGATCAGATTTTAGAAATGAGAAGAAACTTTCTGGGCTGTCAAAACTCGAGATAAATTGATTTTTAGCTTGGGTGCTTGTGAAGGCATCATTTGCAAGTTCACCTGTGTCTGCTTTATACAGGTAGAAAAAATTAAGACCTCTGTAAATAAAGTCATTAATTTGGGCTGTGGTTGCTACTTGTTCTACGTCATCCATATCATCAAAACATGATGTAAACGTCAGGGTAAGAAGTAAAACGGGGATTATAAAGTATTTTTTCATTTCAATGTGTATTTTTATAGTATGGCTGTAATAAACCTAGCATTATTGTTCGATTTAAAGATAGGGCTTGCGTCGATAAAAGTTCAGAAAAAAGAAAGAAAACGGTTTATTTTATGATTTTTGAAATTTTATAGTAACAAAAGAAAGAGTGGCTCGTCATTTTAATAACACAGCCAATTATACCGTTTTGTAATCGGGGCGTGCAACACTAACCAAAACTAAAGCAGACCTTTAATGGACCAAAAAGAGTTTTTACATACGGTGCTTCCCTTTAAGGATAGATTATATCGTATCGCAAAGCGCCTTTTAGTCTCTAAAGATGAAGCCGAAGACGCAGTGCAAGAAGTTTTTTTAAAACTTTGGCGCGGGAAACAGAATATTAAAAAGTATAGAAGCCCAGAAGCATTTGCCATTACAATGACTAAAAACTATTGTCTAGATAGATTAAAGTCTAAACAGGCAGGGAATCTAAAAATTGTACATACCAATTATAAAACTTCTGAAAATCTGGAGAAAAAAATTGAAGCAAATGACGGTGTGGCGCTGGTTTTTAAAATAATGGAAAACTTGCCAGAACAGCAAAGGATAATTCTTCAACTTAGAGACGTAGAAGAATTTGAGTTTGCAGAAATTGCAAAAATGCTCGATAGCAGCGAGACCGCCATACGGGTTGGATTGTCTAGAGCGAGGAAAACAGTTAGAGAACAATTAATAAAAAAACATAGCTATGGAATCTGCTAAAATTACTCAAATACTCGAGGCATATTTTGAAGGCAAAACTACACTAGCGCAAGAAAAGACATTGCGAGCGTATTTTGTCAGTGATGCAATCGCTCAAGAACACGAGTGCTACATTTCTTTATTTATAGGATTTCAAGTGGCAAAAGAGGAGACAATGGTGAAAGCCGTCACGTTTCCGCAGCAATCAAAAAATAGATGGTGGATGGGTGTAGCAGCCGCGGCAGTCATTGTCTTAGCTGTATCCGGTTATGTCTATACTGATGCAAATACCTTAACGCAAGAAGAGCAAGAAGCTGTGATGGCCTTTAATCAAGGTAAAGAGGCATTGTTATTGTTATCTAAAAATTTAAACAAAGGGGCGGAAGAGTTGGGTCACCTCAATGAATTTGCAAACACAACTAACAAGTATTTTAAATAAAATCAAACACTTAAAACAAATAAAATGAAAAAGATAGCACTATTACTCGCACTATTTATCGCTCCATTGGCGATCAATGCACAGAATTTTTGGTCATCATTTGAGAATGACAACGATGTATCTTCTGTAGTTATTACAAAAAAAATGTTCAAACTTCTTGCTAAAATAGATCTCGATACAGATGATCAAGAGGTAAATGAGTTTATGGACTTAGTAGAGAATCTGGATAACATCAAGATTTTTACTACAGATAATTCTAGTATTGCGGTAAAAATGAGCAGTTCTGTATCTAGTTACATAGACGGAAGCAAAGGTTTGTCTGAGCTAATGCGCGTGAAGGATGATGGTAATAATATCAAGTTTTATTCACGAGAAGGAAAGAATGAAAACTACGTAAGCGAGCTCTTAATGTTCTTAGAAGGTACTAAAGATGGCAAGAACCAAACAGTTGTAATGAGTATTACTGGTAATATAGATTTGAAACAGATTTCGAAATTAACAAAGAATCTAGATGTGCCAGGGGCTGATGCAATTAAGTCATTAGAAAAAAAGAATAGATAATGGTAACAATTGTAAAATTTATCACGGGGCTGCTTTTAGGAGGTCTGTTATTCGCAAGCTGTAACAGTGGGCCTTCACTGCAAGAATATCTTGTAGATAAGCAGGAAGACAATAATTTTGTAAAGGTAGATCTAGCGACTAGCCTTTTGTATGCAGAGGAGGATAAACTTTCTCCAGAGCAGAAAGAAGTACTTAAGACGGTTAAAAAGATAAATGTAGTTGCGTATCCTATGAAGGACAATGAGGTAGAATATACTGCAGAGCGCACAAAAATACTAGATATCTTAAGCCAGGAACGTTATCAAACCTTAATGAAAATGGGGAGTAACAAAAAAGGTGTTACTCTTAAATATCTTGGAGAAGATGACGCGATAGATGAGGTGATCATCTTTGGTAATGATTCTGAAAGAGGTTTTATAGTTTTTAGATTATTAGGAAAGGATATGAACCCTGGTGATATGATTCGAATGGTAGAAACGATGGATACAGATAATGTAAATTTATCTGCACTTGCAGGCATCGAAGCCTTATTTTAAAAGTAGTAAAAATAACCAGTAAATTAGTCATCTGAAACCCCATTCTTTAATTAGAATGGGGTTTAGTTTTTAGTTTCTGAATTATCCACAAATAGATACCGCTAATTATATTCCTGTGTAATTTGAAGGTGTCACAGCTCGCATCTCGACTTTAACTGCTTCTGAAACAGCTAGAGTTTCAATAAAGTTAGCAATTGAATCTTTGTTAATGGCTTCGTTTGTTCTTGTTAAACCTTTTAATGCTTCGTAGGCGTTAGGATACGCTTCTCTTCTCAAGATGGTCTGGATAGCCTCTGCCACAACAGCCCAGTTGTTTTCAAGATCTTGTTTAAATTTCGCTTCGTTTAATAATAGTTTACTCAGTCCTTTTAAGGTAGATTGAAAAGCTATTAATGTATGACCAATAGGCACGCCTATGTTCCTTAGTACAGTGCTATCTGTTAAGTCACGTTGTAACCTACTCACCGGTAATTTTTCTGAAAGGTGTGTAAATATTGCATTTGCAATCCCTATGTTCCCTTCACTGTTTTCAAAGTCTATAGGATTCACTTTATGTGGCATTGCAGAAGAGCCTACTTCGCCTTCTTTAATTTTTTGTTTAAAATAATCCATCGAGACATAGGTCCAGACATCTCTGTCAAGGTCTAGAATAATGGTATTGATACGCTTTAAGCAATCAAACAAAGCCGCCATATGATCATAGTGTTCTATTTGAGTAGTAGGAAAGGAATGGTGTAGGCCAAGAGTTCCTTGTACAAATTCGTTAGCAAAAGCTTTCCAGTCTATAGATGGATACGCCACTTTATGCGCATTAAAGTTTCCTGTGGCACCGCCAAATTTTGCTGCGCTCTTTATATTATTTAATAAATCAAATTGCTCATCAAGACGTGTCACAAATACCTGTATTTCTTTTCCTAAACGTGTAGGAGAAGCAGGCTGTCCATGTGTGCGAGCAAGCATAGAAATGTCTGCCCAGTCTGAAGCGAGACTACTTAATCTTCCTTTTAACTCAAAGAATATAGGCACATACACCTCGTTCATAGCTTCCTTTAAGGATAGCGGAATTGCTGTATTATTGATGTCTTGTGAAGTAAGCCCAAAATGAATAAACTCTTTGTATTTCTGTAACCCTAGTCCGTCAAATTTTTCTTTGATGAAATACTCTACTGCTTTTACATCGTGATTGGTTACTTTCTCAATATCCTTAATTTTTTGAGCATCTTCGCTGGTAAATTCGCTGTATAATTTTCGCAAGGCGGGAAAAAGAGACGTGTCAAATTCACTTAGCTGAGGTAATGGGATATTCACCAGTGCTACAAAATATTCTACTTCTACCTGCACTCTATATTTAATGAGGGCTTCTTCAGAAAAGAAAGGAATTAGAGATGCGGTTTTTGATGCGTATCTCCCATCTATTGGTGAGATTGCTTTTAATGCTTGGTGACTCATAATTGCTAAAAAATTTTAAGAAGCAAAGATACGCAATACTCTTAAGTCCTCCCACTGGGTTTTATTACAATTAATAGACTGAGTTTTGATAGTATACTTTTTACTGCGAAATGGAAATACAGGTACTAAATGATTTTAAATCAATTCTTAACCAGTAATTAACACTAAGTTTCAAATATTAAAACTAGTTTTATTTCAATCAAATAAATTAACGAATATTATAAAATAACAATACGAGCGAAAAATTAGCAAAACTAAAGGAGTGTGGGGTTTCAAAAGTGGATGACGTTAATTGGATCGTTATGTAAATAGTCTACGTACTATGGTTGGAAATAGAGATGCTTTATTGGTGTCTGGTACTGATAAGTGGGAATTAGAGACGGTGTATATAAATTTCGCCCTAAATAAGTGCGGCTTAGAAGATCAAGGATAGAAGAATGAAAGCAATTAATGCTGCAGCGAGTTAAATTTCTGGAAGCAACCAGAAGAGTTGTCCAGCATTCTATTATATGGTAGCATACGAGCTTGCTTAAGCTCTCGCCATTTTACTACAAATAAAAAAGCCCACGCTTGTGGGCTTTTTTATTTGTTAGATTTTTTTGTTTAATAAAATCTATATCTAATAAGTAGCATAATCAGTAATTTCTAATCCGTAGCCTATCATCCCAACTCGCTTTGTCTGTTCGCTATTAGATAAAAGTTTGATTTTGTGAACCCCAAGATCGTGTAAAATCTGAGCGCCAATCCCAAAGTCTTTTGTGTCCATTGTGATTCTTGGTGCTTTTGCAATCTGATCATCTTCTTGCACCTCGCACAATGTTTTAAGCCTGTTTAACAAATTAAAAGACTGTGATTCTTGATTGATAAATACCATCGCTCCTTTGCCTTCAGCGTTTAGCGCAGCAAACATATCTTCAAGTTTTTTATCTACACTATTTGTAAGCGTTCCTAGAATATCGTTATTAACGAGTGTGGAGTTCATACGTACCAAAACAGACTCATCTTTAGACCAACTACCTTTCGTTAAAGCAATATGCACTTGATCATTGGTCGTTTGTTGATATGCTCTTAATCTGTAAGAACCAAAATTTGTATTAATCGTAAAATCTTCTTTTTTCTCGATTAGAGAGTCGTGCTCCATTCTATAAGCTACTAGTGCTTCTATACTTACCAGCTTTAAATCAAACTTTTTTGCAACTGCAGCTAGTTGAGGAAGACGAGCCATGGTTCCATCTTCGTTTAAGATTTCGACAAGAATTCCTGTGGGTTGCAATCCTGCTAGTCTTGCAAAATCTATAGCCGCTTCTGTGTGCCCAGTTCTACGTAAAACACCCCCTTCTTTAGCGCGTAAGGGAAAAATATGTCCTGGGCGCCCAAGGTCGCTTGGCTTCGTGTCTTGATCAACAAGTGCCTTAATCGTTTTTGCTCTATCGTGAACAGAAATTCCGGTAGTACAACCGTGACCTATAAGATCTACAGATACCGTAAATTGCGTATGGTGCAAAACAGTATTATTCTCCACCATCATCGTCAAGTCAAGCTCATTGCAGCGCTCCTCTGTTAAAGGTGCACATATAAGGCCACGACCATGCGTCGCCATAAAGTTTATCATCTCTGGAGTTACCATCTCTGCCGCAGCAATAAAGTCGCCTTCGTTCTCGCGATTTTCGTCATCAACCACAATTATCACCTTGCCCTTCTTAATATCTGCAATAGCTTCTTCTATAGTATTTAACTCAATTTGGGTACTGTTAATCGTCGTAATCATTGTCCTATTTTAAGGCTGCAAAGATACAAGATTACTTGGGGATTGTGAAGTGTATTTTGATGGAGGTTATTTAAATTAACCAGAATATCTATTTGGGTGGGTTGCGAGGAGTATGAATCAAGAACTTTTAAAGAATTATAAATTGTTTTACTTACGATGTTTAAAACAATTTTATTTCAGAAGTACTATTTAGCCCGTTTTTTGAACAACCGCGCAATGCGTTGACCAAACTGATCAAAATCTACAATACCTTGATCTGTGGTAGCGCGATATGTCAACCATACACTCAAGGGAAGCATAATAAGCGTACTAATCCAAGTTCCTATAAAAGGATGGATAGAGCCGTCTTCTGCACTGTTCTTTGCAAAAATACCGATGAAGTGATAGGTGAGAAATAATACAACCGCAACAACCATAGGTAATCCCATTCCTCCCTTACGGATAATAGCCCCTAAAGGCGCACCAATAAAAAACAAAATGATACAAGCAATACCGAGCACAATTTTTTCGTGAAGTGCAATCTCATATTTATTGAGTCGTCTCACCTTTCTCTTAGCATCTTTTTTCTTGGCCGCCGCAGCTTGGATCGTTCCATTTGCATTATTAACAGCCATAGCAATAATGTCTGCTCGTTGATGGGCTGGATAAATATCTAGAACAGAATTTATAGTGTCATTTAAAACTACGGTCAAAGTTTTTTTGTCTACAAATTTCACACTTCCAGTACGGTAATACATATTTTCAGAAAATCGTTCTATATCTTTACTGTAGGCTTCAGACAAAGAATCTATAGAAGTGCTTAGTTCTCCTATATTAAACATATTCTGGTTACTTATGTTATTTTCTTGTTCTACATCCTTCTTGTTCAGTGCAGTAAGATCAATGTTGATGGTGTATTGTTCAAAATACGTTTTGATAAATGGTTCACGTTGTTGTTTTTTATAATCTTTCTCGACCATCTCTTCATAATAATGTCCGTTATTAAGAATAAGACTCAGGGTATTACTTCCTTCTATGCTGGCAAGTTCTCCGTCTTCTGCGATAATAACAATCAGGTTACTAGAAGGGCGCTTCATATTTTTCTTATGAATAATCACTTCTTTCAGAAACTCCCCACGTTCGCCAGATTTTTCGGCTACTTTAATATTAAAGTCTTCTCCTATCTGATTAAATTGGCCTTCTGCAATGGCAATAGAAGGTTTGAATTGTTGAATATTTCGGCGTAAATTTTGCCACTTATATTCTGAATACGGAATCACATTATTACTGAAGAAAAATGCTGTAATCCCCAGTAATACGATAAATAAAGAAAGACTGCGCATTGCCCGTTGTAGCGAAATCCCAGTGGACTTCATTGCGGCAAACTCATAGCGTTCTGCAAAGCCCCCAAAAACCATTAAAGAGGTAACTAAAATACTGAGAGGTAATACGAGTGTTACGATTCTAGGGGAGTAGAACCAAAGAAATTTTAATACAATACTAAGATCAAGATCTTTGCCGGCAAGCTCAGAAATATAGAGCCAAATACCTTGCAGGATAAAAATGAACATTAAAATAATGAAGACGCTAAAAAACGTCTTCAAAAAACTAACCAATATGTATTTATCTAGAATTTTCAATCGAAAACGGAACTAGTCTAACCTGTTGATGTAGTAGCCCTCTTTTGTATATTTTGCTTCGTCAAAGGTAAACATCGTTTTTGACAAAGGTTGATTGGTTTTAAAAGAGTTTACTGTCAAAGTGTATTTTGTTCCCTGCGCATCAGTCTGGATCAATCTGTAAATATGTTTTGTTTGCACATCTATACCAAGAAGGATGATTTTAATTTCTGCATTTGGATCAATAGGGATCAGCTTTACGTACTGTATCTTACGTCCTTTTACATCTTGAAGAATGTCCTTTTTGAATGTATAGCCTTTTTCATAAAAAGTCAACATTTTTGAAGGTGTTATATCTTTATCGTCTTCTGCATTGTATGCAGAGATGGTTACTTCTTCATCTTCTGGTACTAACGTGTAAATATTTTTACCGTCAAAAATGCGGGTAGTTCCCAACATATTAAGAACGTAATTGTTGCCAGAAAGCGTCACGTTCCCTCTGGTGTCTTGATTTACATTTTCTTTGTCATTTGACAAGTTATATTTAAATTCAATCTCAATGTTCTCATAACTTTTCACCTTTTGAGAAACATCATTTAATAACGATTTCATATCCTGTGCCTGAGCAAAACTCACACATAAAATGCCTACAAAAAGTACTATTGTTTTTTTCATCTTATTATTATTGTTATTTCTGAAACAGTAAAAATATTATTCATTTTCTAGGTGCATCTTTAATGCCTCTAGAGTTGGTACTAAAACTTGTCTTGCTTTGCTTCCTTCAAATTGGCCTACAATACCTCCGGCTTCTAGTTGGTCTATTATTCTTCCGGCTCTATTATACCCTAACTTCAGTTTTCGTTGCAAGAGAGAAGCGCTTCCCTGCTGGGCAATCACTAGTACTTCTGCCGCATCTCTGTAAAGTTTGTCTCGTTCATTGATATCATTATCAAGATTTGTGCCACCGCCTTCTTCACCTGAATATTCGGGTAATAAATAGGCGTCTGGATATGCTTTCTGTGACCCAATAAATTCTGTGATATCTGCCACCTCTGGTGTGTCTACAAATGCACATTGCACTCTGGTGAGTTCATTTCCTGATGTATATAGCATATCTCCACGTCCTATAAGCTGGTCTGCTCCGCTACTGTCTAAGATCGTTCTAGAGTCTATTTTACTGGTTACTCTAAAAGCAATTCGTGCTGGAAAATTTGCTTTAATGATACCTGTGATTACATTTACCGAAGGTCTTTGTGTCGCTACAATTAAATGAATCCCGATGGCTCTTGCTAGCTGTGCTAATCTTGCAATAGGTGTTTCTACTTCTTTACCTGCAGTCATTATTAAATCTGCAAATTCGTCAATAACTAAAACGATGTATGGTAAGTAGCGATGCCCATTTTCTGGGTTTAATTTGCGCTGCTTAAATTTTGTATTGTATTCCTTAATATTACGAACTAAGGCGTCTTTTAGTAAGTCGTACCGCGCGTCCATCTCTATACAGAGTGAATTTAGAGTATTAATTACTTTGTTAGTATCTGTGATAATGGCTTCCTCGGTGTCTGGAAGCTTCGCAAGATAATGACGTTCTATTTTGTTAAATAATGTGAGCTCTACTTTTTTAGGATCTACGAGTACAAACTTCACTTCTGCTGGGTGCTTCTTGTAAAGTAAGGAGGTCAATATCGCATTCAGTCCAACAGATTTTCCTTGTCCTGTGGCACCCGCCATTAATAAATGAGGCATCTTTGCAAGATCTACAACAAAAGTTTCATTGCTAATTGTTTTACCTAGAGTGATAGGTAATTCCATTTCTGCATTCTGAAACTTAGGGGAGGCAATAGCAGAACGCATAGATACTATCTTTGGGTTCTTGTTTGGTACTTCTATACCAATGGTTCCTCTTCCTGGAATAGGCGCAATGATACGGATGCCTAAAGCGGAGAGTGATAGTGCAATATCATCTTCAAGGTTTTTAATTTTTGAAATGCGAACTCCAGCTTCTGGTACAATCTCATATAAAGTAACTGTTGGCCCAACGGTCGCTTTAATGTTTGCAATCCCAATCTTGTAATTATTAAGCGTTTCTACAATCTTGTTTTTGTTTTCTTCTAGTTCTTCTTGATTGATGGTAATCCCTTGGCCGTGGGTATAATCCTTTAATAATTCTATGGTAGGGAATTTATAATTACTCAATTCTAGGGTAGGATCAAACTGCCCAAAATCTTCAACGAGCTTATTGCTTAGTTTCTCCTCAACCGTTTCCTCTTTAGCGGCCTCGACTTCCATTGCTAAGGAGTCTGTGTCGCTTTTAATGATTATTTTTTCTACTGGTCGAGTGACTGGAGTTACTTTTAATGGAGGTGAAGGTGTATCATTTTGGATAACAGGTTTGGTAGTAGTCTCATCAGTAATAGCAGCTGTATTACTTTCCTTTGTTGTGTCTTCAGTAAAGTCTGATGCGATCACGGCTTTCGTCTTATTAAATGCTGCTCCCACACGCTGCGGTGTTAACTTTAGTCTTACTACAAGATAGACGATGGCAAGAAATGTCATTATGAGAATAGCACCTATAAGTCCTAGATAGTCTTGAAGTAGATCATTAATTTCAAAACCAATGACTCCAGACAATAGGGAATTTGTCTCAGAAAAGAATCCGAAGAAAACAGAAAGCCAAATCATTAAAAGGACACCCCAAAACCAAAACTTCTTCAAAGCGGTCTTAACATAATCAAAAAAGAAATACACTCCTGTTAGGGTGACTAATGAAGCCATTATAAATGCTGCGATTCCAAAACCTTTGTAGATAAATAAGTTACCTAGCCAACTCCCAGACTTGCTTAACCAATTTTTTGTAACGATCTCACGATCACTTAATGTAGCAAGTTCGCTTTGGTCTGATTGCCAAGAGAAGAAATAAGATATAAAAGAAAAGAGTAACCCAAGACCTAGCAAAAGTAAAAAACTACCGAATAGAATTTTTTGCTGTTTAGAGAGCGTAAACGAAAAAGGCTTACGGGACGTTTTTGTATTAGGGCTTGTTTTCTTTTTTGCTTTCGCCATTCTAAGGTAGGATTCTTTTAACAAAAATACATATTTTGTAAATGTAAGAAGTGAGTTTAGATTTTAAAATTTGGTAAGAAATAAAAGAGGCTTAGGTTCGTTTTTATGTTATTTGCTTAATTTAATGACCTATTCATTTGGTTTTTTTCTAAAATATGAATGGAATGATCTCTATCATTAATAAGGAGTGACACTAAAGCAATAAATTTTCAGAGGGTTTTTTGGTTTGAAAATTTTTATTGAAGTTTTTAAAAGGATATTAATAAAGGAATAGTGATGATGCTTGTTGGTTGATAGCCCTGGTTTATAATTTTTTAAAAAATCAAAATCAGAATCAGAATGATTCTTATAAATACACTTAGGAGGAAAATGATACCTTTACGTCTTTAAAATTTGAATATGAATTACCAAGAAAACCTTGCTATTATATTAGAAGCCTCACTTGTTGCGGGTACTAGAATAATGGAGGTATATGCGACAGATTTTGACGTAGAAAAGAAAGGGGATGATTCGCCTTTAACTATTGCAGATAAAAATGCAAATGAAGTAATCAATCAATATCTAGAAAAGACATCGTTCCCCATTATCAGTGAAGAAAATAAGCAGATTGATTATACTGTAAGAAAAGAGTGGTCAACCTGTTGGATCGTGGATCCGGTGGATGGGACAAAGGAGTTTATTAAACGTAATGGTGAGTTTACAGTAAATATTGCTTTGGTTGAAAACGGTACTCCAATTATGGGTGTTATCTATGTGCCAGTATCGAAGACTCTTTACTTCACAGGTGATAATGGGAAGCAATCTTTTAAAATGGATGATATTTCAGAAGGAATACTTATTTCTGAAATATTAAAAAATGCGACACCTATATCGCCTATAAAAATAGATGATAGCGTGGTAAAAGTGGTGGGGAGTCGATCACATTTAAATGATGATACTAAGGCTTTTGTAAGTGAGTTGCAAAAGAAGCACGAGGTGGAGATTGTATCTAAAGGGAGCTCATTGAAGTTTTGTCTGGTCGCAGAAGGAGAAGCACATATTTATCCTAGATATGCGCCAACAATGGAGTGGGATACTGCCGCGGGACACGCTATTTGCCAAGCAGCGGGTGTACAAGTTATAGATGTTACGACTAATGAACCATTAAAGTATAATAAAGAAAATTTATTAAACCCCTATTTTATCGTGCAAAGTTAATGGCTGCAATTAATAAAGAATCTCATGTTCGGAGTATCTTAAAGGGGGTCTCCTGGCGTGTAATTGCCACTACAGATACGTTGCTCGTGGTCTTGTTTGTCACTTGTTTGTTAGGTGATTGTAGTTTGGAAAATGCCATAAAAATAGGCCTTACAGAGTTTTTAATAAAACTCATCATCTATTATGTACATGAGCGCATTTGGCAATACAAAAGACGCGGGACGGATATAACAAAAAGTCAAACACTTTATAAAACCATCGTGTGGCGTATCATCGCTACGACCACAACATTTTTAATTTCTGGTGCGGTGCTCAATGGTTTTAATGAAATTGCACTTTTTATCGCATTGACAGAGTTAATTACTAAGTTTGTATTATACTATTTTCACGAACGCTTGTGGCTAACCATACCTTTAGGCAGAATACGTGATTATGTTAAAAAAATTTTTGCGCAATGAATAAGAATGTTTTTGCACATACCTACGAGGTGAGCGCAAAAGAGCGATCCCAATTAAAAGGTCATAAGGGTTTAGTTCTTTGGTTTACAGGACTTTCTGGTTCAGGTAAGTCTACCATTGCAAATGCATTAGAAAAGCAACTTGTTGCTCAGAAAATTCACACATATACACTTGACGGTGATAACGTAAGAAAAGGCTTAAATAATAATCTTGCTTTTTCTCCAGAAGACAGAGTCGAAAATATACGTAGAATTGCAGAAGTATCAAAATTGATGTTAGATGCAGGTTTATTAGTTTTATCTGCGTTTGTATCTCCTTATTCAAAGGATAGAGAGGGAGTGCGGAGTGCGGTAGGGGCAGAAAATTTTATCGAGATTTACATCAACACCCCTCTTTCGGTATGTGAGAAACGAGATGTAAAAGGTTTATATGCCAAGGCACGAAAAGGAGAGATAAAAGATTTTACAGGTATCTCAGCGCCTTATGAAGCTCCAATAAATCCAGACATTGAAATAAAAACAGAAGAACTTACTATAGACGAGAGCGTAGCTAAGATTCTTAAGAATATAGAACAAAAATTAGCCTTTTAAAATGAGTAAGTACTATCTTAATTATCTAGATGAGTTAGAGTCTGAAGCAATTTATATACTTCGTGAGGTATGGGCTCAGTTTGAGAATCCAGTTATTTTATTCTCAGGCGGTAAGGACTCCATTTTAGTTACTCATTTAGCTAAAAAAGCGTTTTATCCTTCAAAGATTCCTTTTGCTTTGATGCACGTAGATACGGGACATAATTTTCCAGAAACCATCCAGTTTAGAGACGATTTAGTAGAACAGTTTGGTGTTCAGCTCTTAGTAGGGTCTGTACAAGAGGCAATAGATAAAGGACGTGTAGCTGAAGAAAAAGGTAAAAATGCTACGCGTAATACATTGCAGATAACAACCCTTCTTGATGCTATAGAAACAAATAATGTAGACTGTGCAATAGGTGGAGGACGCAGAGATGAGGAAAAGGCAAGAGCAAAAGAGCGTTTCTTCTCACATAGAGATGACTTTGGACAGTGGGATCCTAAAAACCAACGGCCAGAGCTTTGGAACATTTTAAATGGAAAACATTTTGAGGGAGAACATTTTAGAGCATTCCCCATCAGTAATTGGACAGAGATGGATGTGTGGAATTATATTTTAAGAGAGAATATTGCAATCCCTTCATTATACTTAGCGCACCAGCGTGACGTGGTTTGGAGAAGCAATAGTTGGATACCAGTTTCAGAGCATTTAAAATTAGAAGAAGGTGAAAAAGTAGAAAATAGAAAAATTCGTTTTAGAACCTTAGGCGATATCACTATTACTGGCGGTATGGAGTCTGAGGCAGACACACTTGAAAAAATTGTTACAGAAGTAAGTTCGATGAAACAAACAGAACGTGGTAATCGTACAGATGATAAACGAAGTGAAAGTGCTATGGAAGATAGAAAAAGGCAGGGGTATTTTTAACATCACATTTTTTACGTTTATAGCTTCAAATTAGAATAAAACATGGAAAATTCAAATGATAGATAACAATCAATTATTAAGATTCACAACGGCTGGTAGTGTTGACGATGGTAAGAGTACGTTAATAGGTCGCTTACTTTATGATAGTAAGGCTATTTTTGAGGATCAGTTGGATGCTGTAGCCGCAACTAGTAAACGCAAAGGACATGACGGTGTAGATTTAGCCTTGTTTACAGATGGTCTTAGAGATGAGCGGGAGCAAGGGATCACTATTGATGTTGCCTACCGATATTTCACTACACCAAAACGGAAGTTTATTATAGCAGATACTCCAGGGCATATACAGTACACTCGTAACATGGTTACAGGGGCGTCAACAGCAAATGCTGCGTTAATTCTTATTGATGCCAGACATGGTGTTGTCGAACAAACTAAAAGACATGCTTTTATTGCCTCATTGTTACAAATACCGCACGTTATTGTGTGTGTTAACAAGATGGATCTAGTTGATTATTCTGAAACAGTCTACAACGATATCGTATCTCAATTTGAAGAATTTTCATCAAAGCTGTATGTAAAAGATGTTAGGTCATTACCCATGAGCGCCTTAGATGGGGATAATGTGGTGAACCGAAGTGAGAATATGGACTGGTATCAGGGAGCTCCATTATTGCATACGCTGGAAACACTACATATAAGTAGTGATTTAAATAAAATAGACGCGCGTTTTCCAGTCCAAACCGTTTTGCGGCCTCAACGTGAGGGATTTATAGATTACAGAGGGTATGCTGGGCGATTAGCCAGCGGTATTTTAAGACCTGGTGATGAAGTAACGGTGTTGCCTTCAGGATTTAATTCTAAGATTAAGACCATAGATACAGATAAAGGCCCTCTTTCTGAAGCCTATGCTCCCATGTCTATATCCGTAACGCTAGAAAATGATATTGACGTGAGTAGGGGAGATATGATCGTTAAAGTGAAAAATCAACCAAAGCCTATGCAAGAGTTTGATGCAATGCTTTGCTGGTTACATAATGAAGCTGCAAAACCTAGAGCAAAATATACCATTGTTCATACTTCAAATGAACAAAAGGCAATGTTAAAAAACATAGTCTATAAAATAGATATTAATAGCTATGCTCGAATTGAAGATGACACTTCATTACATATGAATGAGATAGCTCGAGTTACAGTAAAAACAACACGACCGTTAATGATTGATGAGTATAGAGATAACCGAGTAACAGGTAGTTTTATCCTCATAGATGACACTACACATGAGACTGTTGCAGCTGGAATGATTGTATAAAGAGATGGATGAAAAATTTTTAATTTCTGGTGGAATCCCACGTGTTCTTGGAGAACTAATCCCTGGTCATGTCTTTAAGAAAGCAGAGTTAGCCGAAATTAATTTCACTAAAAAAACCTACAAACCAGTATTAAATTATATTTCGCCTAAAGAATATTGCGCAGATATAGCTCCTTCTATAACTTTTGGAGGTTTCTGCAGAGTTGATTCTAAATTTTATATCCCAACTAGAACAGAGGTTCTTGTATTAGATGCTGCTACATACGAAGTAGAAGAAGTAATTACAGACCCTTTATTTAATGACCTTCATGATGTTCTTGTAAAGGATGGAATACTTTATGTTGCTGTGACAGGTATGGATGCTGTATTTAAGATACATTTAAATACGAGAGAACGAACGATCGTTAATATTGCGGGTAAACTACCATTTCATCGCTTTAAGGAGAGCGATAATTTAAACAAAAGGTCTTCTTTAAAGCCGCACGAAGCACATCCTAATAACTTATTTGAGATAGATAATCAAATATGGGTTACACGGTTAAAGATGATGGATGCGGTATGTATTGAAGATATAAGTAATACAATAAATATTTCTGCTGGACTGCCTCACGATGGATTTGTAAAAGATAATTTTATTTATTTTACTACCGTGAATGGTTACGTGGTCATTATAGATAAAGCAACCATGAAGGAATCAAAGTCTATTAAATTGACAGGGGAAAAAGAAGTAGAAGGCACTCCTCTGGGTTGGTGTAGAGGGATTTATGTTGATGAAGATTATTTTTATGTGGGCTTTACAAAATTACGAACTACAAAATTTACAGAAAATCTTGATTGGGTAAAAACGATTGTTTCAAAAAAGAAGCTGATTGATAAGCCTTTACCCACACGTATTGAAAAATATACAATAGATGGAACTTACGTTTCACAATTTATATTTCCGAAGGATAGCATTTTTAATATCTTTTCAATAATCAAAATAAATATTGATTGACATGGCTTGTCTTTTTTGATCTGAAACTTGATTTAGAATAAATCTTAATCACATCGCATATGTTATGCTAAACCATTAGATTTGTTTTAATAGTTTTTTATGACACCAACAGAAAACAACTTCTTTTTTATATAATGAAAGACTTAAATAAGATACTGAAAGCAGGTTTGCTTTGGAGTGCAATACAAGTCTTGTTCCGCCGCATTTTTGATTTTATCGTAAAACTAGTTTTACTCAATGTACTATTTCCAGAGGATTTTGGTTTAGTTACAATGACCGTTGTCTTTACAAGCATCATTCAAGTTATTGCAGATCTCGGTATGAAAAACGCCTTGATTCAGAGAAAGAAGGCGCAACTTTTTGACATTCATTATCAGTCTGTTTTTTGGTTTGGGATAGTCTGGGCTAGTCTGATATTCATATTAGTGTACTTTTTTGGTAATCCACTTATTTCAAATTTCTTTGAAGAACCTCGTACCGTTAAGATACTCCCTGTTTTAACCATTCCTATAATTATAGAGGCCATTACCTTAGTGCATCGCGTAAAAATTTTACGCGTGTTAAATTTTAAAAAGATGGCTTTGATTCAAACGTCATCTGTTGTAATCGCTGGTTTGATCTCGATTACTATGGCATTGAATAGTTTTGGGGTATGGTCACTTGTGTTTTACATTTCTTTACCTTATTTGATTCAGCTACCCTTATTTTTAATTTTGGTGAAGTGGCTACCTAGGTTTACTTTCAGTATAAGGTATTTACAAGAAATATTTAAGATAAGTGGATATATATTTATTACCACCCTGTTAATAGTGCTAACTGGTAATCTGGATAATTTATTTATAGGTAAAATAATGGGGGCAAAAATACTTGGCATCTATAGTTTAGCTTTTATGTTTACCATTTTGTTGAGCAGTCAAATTACGAGTATGATGGATCGAGTGTTATTTCCATTTTACAGTAGGGTTCAAGACGATATTGCCTTAGTAAAACGATACTACTTAAATAGCCTGCTTTATTATGCGATAGTACTTTATCCTGTGATGCTTTTGATGCTGTTTTTCTGTTCGCCTATTTTAGATTTTTTTTTTGACAGCAAATGGAGCACGGCTGCACCAGTGATTAGAATCCTTGCCTTTGTGGTTCCTGTACAATTATTTACCCACAAGAGTACGCTCGTGTATCGAAGTTTGGGTAAGCCTAGATTAGAGACATTTATATATTTACTGACCTTATTATTTGTGATGTTGCCAGCGGTATATTTGGGTAGTTTTTATGGAGTAGAAGGTATTTCTTTAGGGATATTCGCGGCAGCATGTATTAACCTTTTTGTATCTCTTTATTTTTTAAATAGAGAACTATCCATCACATTCAAAGATATTCTAGTAAAACTAAAGGCGCCATTAATTGGTTTTTTCATGACTATTTTAATTATGTCACCTATTTATTTGTTTGTGGAAGCACATATATTTGTTCAATTATTAGTTTTGATTCTTATCTACGGAAGTGTTATCTATTATTTTCACGGTGAGAAGATTAAAAATTTAATCAGAAAAATACTGTTGCTGAAATAGTGACCATTTAAATTACGCTCGTATTATTTAAACTTTAAAGTATTTTTAAAAGCAGTGTGCTACCATATGGGACGTTTATCTACAAATGAAACTTTCGCTAAAATCGCTAAATATTTATATATAGCTTTCTTTATAACATCTTTTATCTCTTATACACTTAAGGAAAAAGGATTGCACCTTGTATGGTCAAGAACCACAGTTGCAGATTTTATTGTGCTATTAGCATTAGTCTTTACCATACCTGCTTTTCTTCATATGTTTAAAAATTTATTAAAATTTCCGAAGCCATATCTGGCCGCAGGAATATTGTTAATTGGGTTTTTAATAACAGCGATATTCTCTAGCTATCCAATGATGACCTTGGTGGAGTGTATTATAATATTGTTTTTGTTGTTGATTTCAATTGGTATTTATCTCACCTTTCGAGAAACACCTTTGTCTTCGCTGTTATCGTGGTTCATGTGGGGTGCGATACTTTTTACCGTGATTGGTTTTTACGATTTAGCGGCAGAGCAGTATGGATTCTATCGTGTTTTTCCTGTTGCCAAATATCCTGGAGTACTAATAGCTGGCTTTAAAAATACTGGACAAGCTGGTTCTTTTTTCATGATAATATTTATCTTATTACTTCCATTGCGTTTCTCAAAAACAATAGACTTAATATCTAAAAGCCGAAGATTATTATTGAATATAGCTTTAGTGAGCTGTTTATTGATGTTATTCACTTTAGGTAAGTACTCTGTGATTTTTGGTCTAATAGTAGGGACCATCTTATTTGCCTTATTTACAAGACGTAAGGCGATTGTATTTTATTTAATTGCTGTGATCGTCTTTTTTATAGGATTTATACAGATCCTCAAAGTTATCTTGCCTGACGCTTATGGACGCGTGGGCTTTAAGTTTGAAAACAGAGTCTTAAAAAATGAGTTGAACACAAAAGAGGCTGGTTTTATAGAGGAGAATTTTACGGCTGCAATCACTGCTTTTATTGATCATCCAATCACGGGTTGTGGTTTAGGTACATTTCAATGTACTTATCATTTTTATGAAGTTCATAGCACTTATTTAAAAATGTTAGGAGAAGCAGGGCTCATAGGAGTGTTTGCCTATTTGTTTTTTATGTTTAGGTTTGTTAGAATATTCCCCATTAATTGGAAACAGAGTGAAAATCCTCTTACACATTACTTGCAATGCATGCTACCTTTATTATTAGGGGCTTTCGTAACATGGACATACACTTACCATTTAAGAAAACGGGAATTCTGGATTTTACTAGCAATTGTTTTAATTGTTGATTGGAAAAGACGAAGATCTGAGCTTGATTCACATTATATTAAAGTAAACGATCAGATATAATTTTTTGGCACATTACTTTAGGTAATGTATTCATGCTTTTTGTTGTTTTATTGACTTCAAAATGGGTGTTCCTACTTTATGTTAAAATATTATTTTAGAACTTATGTAATGCGTCTTTAATTCAATACTCTTAGCTAAATGCATAGCCAAAAAAATGTATATATTTGTTTATTGTTTTAACAAAATTAATTTAACATTTTGAACACTATAGCATCTAATATTTTTTTAAAAAATTTGCCAAGCATTTTATTGTTTCTTCTTTTTATTTTGTTTGGTTCGAAAAACCTAGCTTTTGCCCAAACAAATCCTGGGAATATTACTCCATCTCAATTGAGTTCAATGTCGGGAGATGATCTAAAAGCATTCATACAAAGTTCAAAGCAAAAAGGTTTTACTACTGAGCAAATTAAGGCATTGGCCTTTTCAAAAGGAGTGTCAGCATCTCAAATTGCTAGAGCCGAAGAAAAAATAAATGGCACTTCAGGCATAATGTCTGAGATAGATACATCCCTAAATATTTCAGAATCACAGTCTGTTGGTCTTTCGAATAATAGTGTAATAATAAAATCAAGTTCTGACCCATTGTTTGGGTATGATTTTTTTAATAATCAAAATATAAGTTTTCAGCCTAATGTGAATTTAGCTACCCCTGAAAGTTATCAATTAGGGCCAGGTGATGCCTTAGTTATTAGCTTGTGGGGAGCCGCAGAAAATTCATATGATGTAGAAGTAAACAGAAATGGTTTAGTCAAATTACCAAATGTTGGTCCAATTGTGGTAAGTGGAATGAGTATAAAAGATGCTGCTGTAAAAATTGAAAATGCCCTTAGAATGGTGTACTCGGGGATTTCTGCACCAAATTTAAGTCCTTATAAAATATTCACCAATGTGTCACTGTCAAGTATACGAACTGTTCAAGTTGACATCATTGGCGAAGTTAAAGTACCCGGAACATACTCGTTAAGTGCGCTTTCAACTGTATTGAATGCACTATATGCTTGTGGTGGCCCAACAAGGAAAGGAACCTTCAGAAATATTAAATTGATAAGAAATGGTAAAGAGGTTTCTACCTTTGATATTTATAGGTATCTAACTGAAGGATCTCAAGAAGGTAATAATACCCTTAAGGATCAAGATGTAATAATTGTGGGTGCCTATATTTCAGAAATAAATATTAATGGCGCAGTGAAACGTCCAGGTACTTATGAAATAAAAAGTTCTGAAACACTAAAAGATTTAATTGAATTTGTTAGTGGATTCACTTCAACTGCTTATCGAGATATTATCAAGTTACGGCGAATAGATGGCGATAGAATGAAGATTAAGGAACTAGATTTCGTAAACTCAGGAGTAGCTCCCTTATTTGATGGAGATGTTATTACCGTAGACTCTATTATTAATAAAATAGAAAATAAGGTTACCATACGTGGCGCCGTATATAGAGCTGGTGACTTTGAGTATATTTCAAAAATTTCACTTTTACAATTGATAGAAAAAGCCTCTGGAATAACGGAAACAGCCTATTTGGGGCGGG
Organism: Patiriisocius sp. Uisw_047; assembly: GCF_047730165.1. Classification (GTDB taxonomy): domain Bacteria; phylum Bacteroidota; class Bacteroidia; order Flavobacteriales; family Flavobacteriaceae; genus Patiriisocius. The sequence goes on along the minus strand of NZ_CP159834.1, from coordinate 2,671,071 downwards.
GTTTAATAACTCGACAAGATAATGAAGGAGCCTTAAAAACTCGAATTGCTTTTTCTGTAGGTTCTGTTTTGAATGGGGAAGAAAATATCGTGTTACAGCCTAACGATGTCGTTCAGATATTTGACGAATCTGTGGTTAAGGATAGCGGTACAATATCCATAGCAGGTGCTGTAAATGAACCAAAATCAATACAATTCGTAGAAGGTATAACATTAGAAGATTTAGTAATACTCGCTCAGGGTTATGGGAAGAGAGCAAATTCTAAAGTTATTGAAGTTACTCGTGAAATTATTGATGAGGACTATAATACGGTGAATCAAATTTTTAAAATTTCAGCAGAACAATCTTTGGATATGAGCAATAATACTGCATTTGTTTTTAAACCAAATGATAAGATTTTTGTCAAGTACTTGACAGGTTCAGCAGACCAGTCTTACGCTTATATTGAAGGCGAGGTAAGTTATCCTGGACAATATTATTCAGAGTATAAAAATGAGAAAATTCTTGATTTGATAAAAAGAGCAGGTGGACTTTCTCCTTATGCCTTTGAAGACGGAGCTACATTAATCCGTCAAAACCCATTCTATAAAGAGAAGGCTTTAAGTATCACAGAAGAGTCGATCAACATAGATGATGATATAGATGATGATATAGATGATGATAAAGATAATTCTAATAAAGAAGGTATAAATATTGACATCGATAATAAAAAAGAATTTCGTCTCGGCATTGATTTAAGGAAAATAATTGCGCAAGGCGATAGTTCAAAGCAGAACTTAGTTTTAAAAAATGGAGACGTTCTGTTTATCCCATCAATAAAGCAAACAGTAAAAGTAGAAGGCGAGGTTTTACTTCCATCCTTAATAAGACACAATACTGGGGAAGATTTGCTTAAATATATTAACAAATCTGGTGGGTTTACTAGCGAAGCAAAAAAAGGTAAGGTTTATGTGATTTATCCAAACGGCGATATTTCATCTACTAAACATTTCTTTTTTTTTAGAACTTTTCCAAAAATAAAACCTGGCTCGATTGTGCTCGTTCCGAAAAAACAAGAAAGTTTAAATAGTTTGACAACACAAGAAATAATAGCCGGCACTACTGGTGCAGCAACTTTAGCACTGTTAATTCAACAGATTTTAAGATAATATGATGGTCGATAAAAATATTGCAACATCTGAGGAGAACTACAAGGAGATTTTGAGTTATGTTAAGGACTTTTTTAAGACACGAAGATTTATTTTTTTAATATTATTAATTTCATTGATACTAGCGTTTATTACACTTTTACTAACGCCAAAAACTTACAGCTCTAAAGTTACTTTCATCGTACAAGGTGTTGATAATACTAAAGCTAAAGGTGGAATAGGTGGAATAGTAAGCTTGTTAAGTGGCGGAGGTAATAGCTCCGGATCGAATTCAGACATCCCGACCTTTTTATATCCTCAAATTATTGAGAGTCTTAATTTTCAGCGCAAATTATCTGAAACCCCTTTAAAATTTAAAGGGTTGGATTCTACTATTTCATATAGAAAATATGCAATGGAAATCGAGAGGCCTGCTGTAAAATCTTCTATTCTCAAATATACCATAGGGTTGCCAAAATTGCTTTTTATATCTAATAAAAAAGCCGCTACAATAAATCAAATTGATAGTTTAGTTTATATAAGTAATACGGAAAAAAAGATATTTAGCTCATTAAGAGATAAAATATTACTTAAAATTGATGAGAAAGATGGCACCTTTGAGATGAGTGCAACATTTGTTAATGAATCTATTGCCGCAGCTCAATTAGCCCAAAGGGCCAAGGAAATTTTACAAGATGAAATTATTAGATATCGAATTGCAAATGCAAAAGAAAAGTATAATTTTATTGATAAGCAATATGCTGAAAAAAAATTACTGTTTGATGCTTCTCAACTTAGCTTAGCGCGTTACAACGATAGAAATTTATTTAACGCCACTAATTCATCGCAAATCAAAAGAAAACAATTAGAGGATAAGAGTATGTTGCTATATTCTATATTCTCTGACCTTGAGCAACAACGTTTATCACAAAGCATAAAAATCCAAGAAGATACCCCAACGTTCACAGTAATCAATCCGGCTGTGGTGCCTTCGAATGCTGATTCAAAAAATAGTATTAAGACAATTGCTTTGTTTTTGTTTGTGGGGTTTTTTGTGTCAATTTTAAGGTATATTTTTATTGTTACCAAACGATATATCAGATCATTATGGCGAACGATATAAAAGAAGCTTATTTCACGTTTTAATGTTGACTATGATGGGGCAGATTTGTGAAAATAAATTTAATACTGGTTTCACTTAATTTTGAAATTTAAATTTTGAAGTTGAAAATACATAACATCTAAAATAATTTTCAATTTGTTGAACACTTTTATCAAACGTAAAATAAAAAAAATAAAAAAAATAAAAACAGTAAAGGCGGGGTTTATAAAGTTACATTTCACTGAATTATTTGTTACCAAATTCCCAACTAATAATATATACAATCTAGATGCATTCACCTACGTGAATAATTTAGAAAATCTGTTAGATATCGAATCGAGACCGAAGCAATTTTAAAATTGCTTATTTGGAAGCAGTCTCAGATAATATTGTTTGGATAACACGTGATAGTCTTTATGATGAAATCAAAAACCTAAAAGGGGGTTATTATGATTACTTATAAAAACAATTAAGTCAATTAATAGAAAAACAACAGGTATTTTGCAAACTAACTAAATGAAATAGGCCAATGTGTTTTCTCTTTAAAATCAGTGACAATTAGATTTAATTTTTTCGCTAAAATGGTTTTCATGGCTTCAATGTATATTATAGTTGATTAGTACAGAATTAACGTTACTAAATATTGTCGTGATTTAATATTTGATGTTACAATTGAAACGTTTGGGGTACTTATATTTGTTTAATTATAATGGTATAAAATAAGTGTAAAAACACCGCCTTACAGGTCAAAATTTATGGATAATACAGAGACTTTTTTCGCACATGAAACTGCTGTAGTAGATGCAGGATGTCAAATTGGTAAAGGTACTAAAATATGGCATTTTTCTCATATTATGACCAATTCTATAATTGGAGAGCGTTGCAATATAGGCCAAAATGTGGTTGTTTCACCCAAGGTGATTCTAGGAACAAACGTAAAGGTTCAAAACAATGTTTCTATCTACACTGGTGTTATTTGCGATGAGGATGTTTTTTTAGGCCCATCAATGGTGTTTACAAACGTAATCAATCCTCGTAGTGCAGTTAATCGTAAAAATGAATATACACGTACCCACGTAAAACAAGGTGCATCTATTGGAGCAAATGCAACGATAATTTGTGGGAATAGCATTGGTAGATATGCGTTAATAGGAGCAGGGGCTGTAATTACAAAGCCCGTAAGAGATTTTGCATTGTTAGTTGGTAACCCAGCAAAGCAAATAGGGTGGGTCAGCGAATATGGTCATCGGCTTGATTTTGATGAAAAAGGAATTGCAATCTGCTCAGAAACAAAAGATGTATATATATTGAAGAATGAGGAGGTTTCAAAAAAATAATATTTCAGAAATATAGAGTCATAAATAAACGTAATTAAGGAGTATGAAAAATTTTGCACTTATAGGAGCTTCAGGGTATATTGCTCCCAGACATATGCAGGCCATAAAGGAAACTAATAATAACCTAGTGGCTGCTCTTGATAAATTTGATAGTGTAGGAATTATAGATAGTTATTTTCCTAAGGCTGATTTTTTCACTGAATTTGAACGGTTTGACCGTCATATTTCAAAGTTGAAATATGATAACAAAGAGGAGTTAGATTTTGTAAGTATCTGCACCCCTAATTACCTTCACGACGCGCATATACGTTTTGCTTTGCGCCAGGGAGCAGATGCGATTTGCGAAAAACCTTTAGTTTTAAATCCTTGGAGTGTAGAGTCGTTAAAGAATATTCAAAAAGAAACGGGTAAGAAGATTTATAATATTCTACAATTAAGAGTACATCAAAGTATTATTGATTTAAAGAGGAAAATTGACAATGGACCAAAAGATAAAATTTATGATGTTGACCTCACTTATCTCACCTCACGAGGTAACTGGTACTACACGTCATGGAAAGGTGATGAATCAAAGTCTGGTGGGATTGCTACAAATATAGGCGTTCATTTTTTCGATATGCTTTCTTGGATTTTTGGTGGTGTAAAAGAAAACATCACACATATTTATCAGCATGATAGAGCTTCAGGTTATTTAGAATTAGAGCGTGCACGTGTGAGATGGTTTTTGTCTATTAATGATGCTGTTTTGCCTAAGGAGATTGTACAAAAAGGACAACGAACGTTTAGATCAATCACTATTGAAGGCGAAGAACTTGAGTTTAGTGGAGGTTTTACAGATTTGCATACCACTAGTTATAAAGAAATTCTAAATGGGAATGGTTATGGAATTGAAGACGCGTCACAAGCGATAGACATTGTTTATAATATAAGAAATTCAACACCTATAGGTCTTAAAGGCGACTATCACCCTTTTGCTAAAAAGGAACTAGCAATGCATCCGTTTAGAAAAAAATAAAGTATGAAAATTGTTACAGTAATAGGGGCGCGTCCGCAATTTATTAAGGCAGCCGCAGTAAGTGACGCCATTCTAAGAAGTGCTATTAGTGGTAGCGATATAGAAGAAGTTATAATCCATACAGGGCAACATTATGACCCTAACATGAGCGATGTGTTTTTCAATGAAATGAATCTTCCTAAACCTAAATATTTTTTAAATATTAATGGCTTGTCGCACGGTGCAATGACAGGGCAGATGTTAGAAGAAGTTGAAAAGGTGCTATTAGAAGAAAAACCGGACTGGGTGCTTGTGTATGGTGATACAAACTCTACGCTGGCAGGAGCCCTTGCGGCGAGTAAATTGCATATTAAAATAGCACATGTTGAAGCTGGATTAAGATCTTTCAATATGAGAATGCCAGAAGAAGTGAATCGAATCTTAACAGATCGAGTGAGCACACTACTTTTATGCCCTACGCAAACTGCTGTTGATAACTTAGTAAAAGAAGGCTATAATAATCTTAACATTGATGTAGAAGTTACGGGAGACGTAATGTTAGATGCCAGTAACCTATTTGTAAAGCACGCGCGCAAGCCATCTTTTGATGTGCCAGAATCGTTTATCTTAAGTACTATACATCGCGCCGAAAATACAGATGATAAAAAGAAGTTGTCTGAAATTTTTAGAGCGATAAACCATATTGCTAAAACAACTTCAGTAGTCTTGCCTTTACATCCGCGCACTAAAAATTATGTCTCGAAATATGATATAATGATTGGTGAAAATGTGCATATAATTGATCCTGTAGGGTACTTAGAGATGATTTATTTACTGCAACATTGCCATATGGTCTTTACTGATAGTGGTGGGCTACAAAAAGAGGCTTATTTCTTTAAAAGGTTTTGTGTCACATTACGGGAAGAAACAGAATGGGTTGAATTAATTGAACACGGAGCAAACACGCTTGTAGGTTCTGATTACGTAAAAATAATGGAGGCGTATCACAAATCAAAAAATGCAATGGTAGATTTTGAAAAGAACTTATACGGTAATGGTGATGCTAGTGATAAAATAGTAAGTACCATCATTAACCTCTCTAATTAATTGAATTGATTAAAAAATTAAAACAACTTTTAAGTAGGTATGGTAAGGGTAGAAGTGCTAAGTCAATACATTTAGCTATTTCTCAAAGTTTTATTGCGCTTCTTTTTATCTTTGTTGATTTTGTTTTTTCAAAACAGTTAACCGTTGCAAACTTTGGCTTTTTTAAGGAAGTGTTCTTTATTTTAAATTTAGGTATTCCATTAGCAACCTTTGGTATTCCTGAAGGATATAAATATTTTATTGCCAAAGAAAAGGATTATAGTTTCTACTTTAAAAATCTTACGTGCGTTCTCTTTTTGATAGCTGCAGGAATATTAGGCTTTATAGGCCTTTTACATCTTTTACATGTTGCAAATTTTATCGATTTAAAGCAATATTTTGGTGTGAGTTTTTTGTTTCCATTACCCCTATTCTTTTTTATATTGAACCAATCCCTTCGTTACACCTACATTAACTTAGATACCACAGCCTTACTTACTAGATTATCTGCTTATGGTGCTGTATTAAGCGCAATACTCATTTTTGCAATAACTTTTTCTTTAGCTGAATTAACGACATATGCTGTCTTATTGCCCGTCGTAATTTATTCTGGTATTTTTGGATTTCCTGTATTGTTTTATTACATAAAAGCTCCCGTACAACCATCAAAAGCATCTTTCGAATGGGCTAGTGTTAAGAAAATGTTGAAATATGGCTTTCCGCTATATTTAGCCACATTTGCTGGTTTATTGAGTGTTTACTTAGACAAACTTATTGTGTCACTTTTTGAGAACGAAGCTACCTTTGCCATATTTGCTGTTGGAGCATTTGAAATTCCTTTGTTTGCGATGTTAAGTGCAGCTTTTTCACAACAAATATTTCCTTCTATGGTGTCAAGTATAGATAAAGGAAATTATGATGAGGCTCAAGGATTATGGTTACAGACCACAAAAAAGGTGTCAATGATCACATATCCATTCATTGTAATCTGTATGTTTTTTGCTGATGATATCATATACTTTATGTATTCGAGTGCTTATGAAGATTCAATAATATTATTTAAGACATATTTGTTGATTGCCCTATTTAGAAATAATAGCTATGGCATATTATTAACAGCAAAAGGTGAAACAAAAATAATAACGATTGTTTCGGTTTCAATTTTAGGTATAAATTTAATTTCTTCACTTGTATTATATTACTTTTACGGTATTCCAGGAATTATATATGGATCATTAATTTCTACTTTATTTATGTGGTCGTTTTACCTTAATAAAGAAAAAATGTTTGGCGCGTATTTTCGTGAAATAATTATGAATAAGACACTTATCGTTTTAACAATATTGGTCTTACTATTCTATTTTCTATGATTAGATTTTTGAATTTATTCCAGTTTATTCCATTTATTAATAGGTTAATAGAAAGAAAATATTATGCTACTGGTCTTGGGACTTATGTGCTTAATTCTATATTTAAAGTTGTATTCAGAATAAACAGCGGTAAATTTCTATTTCATTTCACATCTCGGGCAACAAATACAAATAAAATATTTATTGTTGGTGACAACAAACAATCTGTTTATTTGAGTTTAGCTACCTCGGGAGGTTGTTATTATCAAGCAATTAATGGAATTGAGATAGGCGGAGGCACTATATGGTCATATAATTGTTCCTTTATTAGTGCTAACCATTCCTTTTCAGATCTTAAGTCTCATGACAATGTTGCACCTATAAAGATAGGTAACGGTGTGTGGCTGGGATCTAACGTCGTGGTATTGCCAAGTGTAACAATTGGGTCTAATTCTATTATAGGCGCAGGCTCTGTAGTAAGTAAATCAATACCAGATTTTGCAATTGCTGTAGGTAACCCTGCAAAGGTAATTGCCATGCGATGCGAAAAATGTTTAGAAAAATTGCCAAAAGAATCCAGTGTTCATGAATGTTAATACAATGAAAAAAAATGTTTTAATAGTTTCTTATTCTTATCCTCCTGCTAATGATCCAGCAGCGCAGCGTCCTTATGCAATAGCTAAGTACCTCAATAGAGATAAATTTAACATCACAGTATTAACGTGTGGGAACCAAGATAGCTCTCTTGGGTTTGATGACTCATTTAATGAGCTATTAGAGAATGTAACACTTATTAAAATTGATGCATTTTTAGGCAATAAGGTCTCTTCCATGCGAGATGACTCCCCTTTGGATAAGACCCCTAGTTTTAAAAGTAAGATGAAGTTAAAAGCAGCAAAAATTGCTGCTTCGATTATTATACCAGATAAAGCTATATTGTGGTATCCTGCGGTTAGAAAGTATATCCAGACCAACTTTGAATCCTTCAAGTCTGTAGATTATATTTATACTACAAGTCCTTTTTTTACAAATCATATTATAGGTGGTTTTCTAAATAAAAAAGTACCCAATGCAACTTGGGTAGTCGATATTAGGGATTTTCATTATGTTAAAAACATAGAATTTAATAAGGGCTTAAAAAGATACATCAATAAAAAACTAGAATATAGCACCTTAAAAAATGCAGATAAAATTGTATTTATATCAAATGCTATGAGCGAGGTATATCAAGGGTATTATCCAGACCAAGTACATAAAATGTGTGTAGTATATAATGGCTTTGACTTAGAGGATTTTAAAGATATAACGGTAGCTCCTGTCCATAATAAAAAAATGTCTATTGTTTATACGGGTAGTTTTTATGGGGGTATTAGATCTCCTTATCCATTATTTGAATTACTAGATGAAGCCATAAATAAAGGAGTTGTTGGACTTGATGAAATTGAAGTGTTAATAGCAGGTAACTTAGATAATGATATTCAAGATCAGATAAAAAAATATGCGTCTGGCGCATGTTTAAATTTTCTGGGTAGGAAGTCAAGAAAAGAGGTGGTTGCGCTATTGACACAAAGCACATTGCTTTGGTTGATAGTAAGTGAGAGGATAACACACTATACAGGTGTGCCATTAAAAATGTATGAGTACATGGCAGCAAGAAGACCTATTTTAAATTTTGCACCTGATCAATCTGAACCTTCGTTTATTATAGAGAATAATAACTTAGGATGGAATATTGATATAGAAAATAAGCAACCCTCTGAGCAATTAGAAATGTTTACGAAAATTGTGAAATCTTTTAGATCTGGACAATTAGCTGAGCCGCTGTCAGAAGAAATTCTCTCCAAATATAATAGGGAGGCACAAACTGAATTGATCGAAAAAATACTTCTAGAATGACAAATTTTTTATGTTACCAGAATGTGGTTGGTTAAAAAGGTAAGGTTTAAAGAGTAATTATAATATGTATTATGGGCTTTTTGTTTAAAAGTAAAGGAATACAAAAACGGTTATCTGTTAAACGAAACGATAATTCCCTTATAAATCGTCTAGAGGTACAAATGTCTTTTTGTCTAATAGACGGCGAAAAAAAAGTACTAGTTATAGCTAATCAGACGCAAGGCTCGATGGCTCAAAATACACGATATGAAGTAGATCAATTCATTAAAATAAGTTCCTGCTAATGAATAAAACGAAAATAGATTTAAGAATACTTTTATTCTTTATTTGGCCTTTTGGGGCGTTTTTGACTACCTTTTTTTCTATTTCATCTAGAAGGAGCAACTTGATTTACATTCTTTTCACTACGCTTTTTGGCTATGCGTTCTCTTTTATTGACACTTCTGCAGATTCATATCGAGTTGCATTAGTTTTTAATGAGTTTGACTACAGAGGAATACCTTTTATTTTTAATGATTATTTAAGCGGCTACCATACTGACTTGTATAGATACTTTCTTTACAGTCTCGTTAAGGGGGTTACTAATAACCCAAAAATATTATTTGCCTTTTTTGGATTTGTTTTCGGAATTTTCTCCTATAAATCATTGAGATTATTTTTTAACGTTAAGGGGCTTGAAAAAGGCATCTCCATATTTATTCTTTGCATCATATTCATTTCTCTCAATTCCGTTGTAAACATTAATGGTGCACGTTTTAATACTGCGGCTATAATTTGTTTTTGTTCCGTTATTAATTTAATAGCATACAACAAGAAAATATGGATTTTGGGTCTTTTAAGTACCTTTCTCTTCCACTTTTCATTTCTCTTTATCATTCCTTTTTTATTGTTGATGTATGTCTTTAGGGAAAGACTGTTTACAAAGAGTAGAACATCAACTTGGATTTTCATTCTGTTTGTCGTAACGTTTCTTTTTTCTCTGATTTCAGAGAGTAATTTAATTAATTTAAATGTGGTTTCGAGACTCCTTCCAATAAGTATGGCTAACAAGGTTGATATCTACAATAGTAGCGACATCACGGCACTTTACGCAGATAGAGGCAAGACGGTTTTTCATAGGGTGTCAAACACCTTTAGCTATATCTCACGATGTTATATTTTCTTTTTCATTCTAAGAATAAAAAGTATTCTGAAAAATACGACACTTAAAAATCCTGAATTACAGAGGTTATTTAATTTTGTTTTAATGTTTTTATCTGTAACATTTATCTTGTCTATATTTCCTTCAGGAGGTAGATTCCTTGCTATTTCGACACAAGTGTTTTTCTTTTTTTTAATACGATTTTATGTTACTTTTAAGTCTAACGTATTGCAAAAATATATTTTGGGGCTTTTACCTTTTTACGCTTTTTTGATAGCCTTTAATTTGTTTTATCTATGCATCGTCTTAACAAGTAGCACCATCTGGTATGGGAATCTATTTTGGATTATCTACGAGGGAATAGGATATACATTTGTATATTGATAATATTAAATAGTTTAATTTTTATGTGTGGAATAAATGGAATAGTCTCGGTAAATGCTCTAAATTTTGATGCAATTAATGAGATGAATAATAAAATAATTCATCGAGGTCCGGATGATGATGGTGTTTTTGTAGACGCAAATGATGACTTTTCTGTAACGATGGGAATGAGACGTCTTTCAATTATTGATTTGTCAAATGGGAAACAACCTATGTATTCTGAAGACAAAAATGTAATTATAGTTTTTAATGGAGAAATTTATAATTACAAAATCCTAAAGGCAAACTTAGAAGCAGATAGTATAAATTTTAAGACAAACAGCGATACGGAAGTTATTTTAAGAATGTACCTAGCCTATGGTACAGAATCATTTTCGCAAATAGACGGGATGTATGCCTTTTCGATTTATGACAAAAGAACCAATAAAATATATATCGCAAGAGACTTTTTTGGAGAAAAACCGCTTTATTACACCCAGTTAAATGGAAGCATAATTTGGAGTTCAGAGTTAAAGTCGATCAAATCTCAATTAAATAGGCTTCCCCAAATTTCACGAAAAGGGCTTGAGTTGTATTTTGCGCTTACCTATATTCCAGCACCATACACGATTTATGACGGCATACTAAAATTAGAACCCAACAATTTTATTGAATATTGTATTTCAGAAAAAGAGATCTCGATACATCGTATTCATAAACAAGATAGTTCTAAAGTAAATTACAATGGCACATTTGATAACGCTAAGAAGGAAACTGAGCTATTGATTCAAGAAAGCGTTCAAAGTAGATCAATCTCTGATGTTCCTATTGGGACCTTTCTTTCTGGAGGTGTAGACTCATCAATAATATCGCATTGTTTAGCAAAAGATGTTGAACAAAAAATAAATACATTTTCAATTGGTTTTGAAAAGAAGTCCTTTGATGAAACTGATAAGTCTCGTGTAGTAGCAAAACTAATAAATAGTAATCATCATGAATTTATTGTAAATGAAAAGAGTGTTTTTTCAAACATAGATGATATATTAGAAAACTTTGATGAACCCTTTGCAGATGCCTCAGCACTACCGACGTTTTTAGTTTCTCAAAAAACGAGTCAGCACGTTAAGGTTGCATTGACAGGTGATGGAGGAGATGAAGTTTTTGGAGGATATAATAAATATCATATTAATGGTATTAATAAAACATACACAAAATTTATCCCAGAAGGGGGGCATACTCTATTTAAGAAAATAGGCGCATCACTGCTTAAAACAAAAGATGATAATAGAGGGATAAAGTTTAAAATAAAGAAGACTTTAGACGCCATAGACTATAATAATAAATTTTATTGGAATATTATTTCATTAGGCTTCAATGAGAGGGAGATGGTCCAGTTATTTGTTAATTCGCCTAGTAATATTTTTGAATATTATAATAAACATTTAAATTTAAAGAAAACAGATACGCTGCGTGATTTAAGACTAATTGATAAGCACATTAGTCTAGAGGGTGATATGTTAGTTAAGGTAGATAGAACAAGCATGTTAAGTTCATTAGAATGTAGAGCGCCATTTTTAAACAAAAAAATATGGGACTTTTCAAATACCTTACCAGACAATTTTTTAATCCATAAAGGAGCTAAAAAATATATTTTAAAAGAAGCCTTTAAGGATGTTTTTCCTAAGAATTTTTTAGAAAGCTCTAAGCAAGGCTTTGGCGTTCCTGTAGGTGATTGGTTAAGGGCCTCTTTAAAAGATGAGTTAATAGGTTATATTGATAAAGAATATGTGCTAAAACAAGATTTATTTAATTATGATTACATAGCTAGAGTCGTTAAAAATCATGTGTTAGGTATTGAAGATAGTACCTTTAAGGTGTGGACGTACTATTGTTTTCAAAAATGGTATAGGAAAAATTATTAATTTTAATTTTTTTAGATAAAAGAGTTTTCTAAAATCGTTTGTGATACACTATGATGAAGGACAAAATTTATATAAAATCTCCAGTTTTTTTTCAGAACATACTCATTAGTATATTCAATTATTTGGCTTACTCAAAAAGGTATGGAGCTAGATATAGTTTTTATCGCCAGCTCTTTAAACAAAATAGAACATTATCAATAGAAGAATTACAAGATATACAAAAAATAAAATTTCAAAAACTTGTAAAACACGCTTTCGATAAATCGCCATTTTATCGTGATATATATAAGAGTATTGATAAGGTAGAGGGTATTGAGCAAATCTCATTACTTCCTATAATTTCAAAAGAAACTATTAGAGAAAATATAAAAAGCATACGTACAACTCCACTCAAAAAAAATCAAGTATTTGAAACCGGGGGAACCACAGGCGTTTCACTACAGGTAGTTTACACAGAAGAAAATTTACAAGAGCGGTTTGCTTTGTTAGATACTTTTCGAAGTGAATATGGATATAAATTAGGAATGAAAACTGCTTGGTTTTCAGGTAAACGTATTATTAATCAAAGAGATGTTAAGAACAATCGTTTTTGGAAAACAGATCAGCTATATCACATTCGTTATTACTCAACATTTCATTTAAAAAAAGAATATTTAAAATACTACTTAGAAAACCTTATAAAGTATAAGCCTCAGTTCTTAATAGGGTATCCTAATAGTATGTTTGAGTTGGCAAAGTATGGCCTTGAAAATGGTTATTCATTTCCTGAGAATACTGTAAAAGCCATTTTTCCGACGGCCGAGTCTTTTTCTTTAGAAAGTAAAAAAACGTTAGAATTATTTTTTAAAACGAAGGCATACAATCAGTATGCATCCTCAGAAGGGGCTCCGTTTATTATACAATGTAGAAGCGGTAATTTACATATGGAATTACAGAGCGGTGTGTTTGAAGTTTTAAATAGCGATGATCGTCCGGCAAAAATGGGTAGGTTGGTAGTTACTTCCTTTACTAGTTATGGTACTCCATTAATACGGTATGATATAGGGGACGGTATTGAACTTATGGATGGGAAATGTACCTGCGAAAATAACAATCCTATGATATCACATATTCTAGGTCGCACGAATGATTTTATTTATTCTAATGAAATGGGTAAAGTGCATCAGGTTAGAATAGCAGACACCGTGAAAAAGGTCCAGGGAGTTAAAAACTTTCAGGTAATACAGGATAGCCTTACTGAAATCACAATATTTATTGTGATAGATCCGCTCTTATTTACAAAAGAGATGAAGGTCATATTTTTTGAAAATTGGAGAGATAGAATTGGAACTAAGATAAAATTAAACATAATAGAGACAGACCATATAGCTGCCGCATCGAGTGGAAAGTATCAAATGGTTATAAATAATATTAAACATCTTTTGTAGACTCATCAACTATGCCTAAGCCTAAGTTAATCCGTATCACAACAGTACCAATTTCCTTAGAGAAACTACTTGAAGGACAGCTTTCATTTATGGAGCAGTATTATAATGTAACAGCTATTTCCGCAGGAAAAGAGAAATTGGAAAAATATGGGCTTGATAATGGTATTGCAACGTATCATCTAGAATTAACTAGAAAAATCACCCCAGTAAAAGACTTTAAAGCAGTCTTTGCTCTATATAAATTTCTTCGGAAAGAAAAGCCACTCATCGTTCACACTCACACCCCTAAAGCGGGGATTGTAGGAATGATGGCTGCGTATTTTGCAAGAGTCCCGCTTAGATTACACACCGTAGCAGGACTTCCACTGATGGAGGCGACAGGCTTTAAAAGAAAGATATTAAATGCTGTAGAAAAATTGACATATAGGTTTTCTACAAAGGTATATCCCAACTCAAAAGGGCTTTATGATTTTATTATTTCTAAAAAATTCACCAATCCAAAAAAGATAAAAGTATTAGGTAAAGGCAGCTCCAATGGAATAGATACTAACTACTTTGATCCGAATAAATATAGCAATGAAGAAAAAGTAAAACTTAAAAACGATTGGAATATTACAAACAGTGATTTTGTTTTTGTTTTTGTAGGCCGCATGGTTGCTGATAAAGGAGTGAATGAAATGGTAGTTGCTTTTCAAGAATTATGGAAAACCAATCAACATTGTTCCTTACTATTAGTAGGGCCATTTGAAGATGAGTTAGACCCACTTTCACCAACTACTACTGAAGCTATTAATAACAACGATAAAATATTCCATGTGGGCTATCAAACTGACGTTAGGCCATTTTTGGCCATTAGTAATGCCTTAGTCTTTCCTAGTTATAGAGAAGGTTTTCCTAACGTAGTGCTGCAATCTAGTGCTATGGGTTTACCCGCTATTGTATCAAATATAAACGGGTGTAATGAGATTATAACTTCGGGCTTAAACGGGATTATTATACCTGTAAAAGATCAAGCCGCAACTATGGATGCAATGGAAGTGCTGATGAATAATACAGACCTTTATTCTGAACTTAAAAAAAATACGAGGCCCATAATAATTGAAAACTATAGCCGTCAAGAAATGTGGGAGTGTTTATTAAATGAATATAAACTTTTACAGACAAACCTTTGATATATTTGCATCGTGTATAAAGCAACTGTCAAACCTTTTTTAGATTTTTTAGTGAGTCTGATCGTTCTGATCGTGATTAGCCCAATATTCCTATTAATTACAATTTTTCTTTCTATTGCAAATAATGGGAAGCCCTTCTTTTTTCAAAAGAGACCTGGAGGGAACGAAAAGATTTTTACGATCATTAAGTTTAAAACAATGAATGATAGAACTGATAATGATGGAAAATTATTACCAGATGCAAATAGATTAACTAGAGTAGGCGCTTTTGTTAGAGCCACCTCCCTGGATGAAATTCCACAACTTATTAACGTTGTTAAAGGTGAAATGAGTTTTGTAGGACCACGACCATTATTACCACATTACATTGCATTATACACAAAGACTCAAAAACAACGTCATGATGTTAGACCCGGCATTACAGGATGGGCACAGGTAATGGGGCGTAACGCCATCAGTTGGGAGAAGAAATTTGAATACGATGTCTGGTATGTGGCAAATCAAAGTTTTTTGTTAGACCTTAAGATTTTACTAATGACTGTGAAAAAAGTGATTTTTAAAGAAGATATTAATACGGAGGGTGTAGCTACTACAACTCCTTTTACAGGTAAAAAATGAAAGAGTTGCAAATTTACGGATCTGGAGGACATAGTTATGCAGTGATTGAGCTAGTTAGATCTCTAGCTGAATATAACCCGGTGCATGTTATTGACGATAACCCGAAGGTAAATTCAATTTTAAATGTACCTGTCTATTTAACTAATGAAAAATTTAAATCAATGCCAACGGTTATTGGTATTGGGGATAACTATGCGAGAAAGAGTATTTCTAAAACTATAGATGCACCATTCCCTTCATTTGTGCATGTTTCAGCAGTAGTATATCCTTCAGCATCGATAGGTGCTGGGAGTGTCGTTTTTCCTAATAGTGTTGTGGATGCAGCTGTGAGTATTGGTGAATTTTGTGTAATTAATAACAATGCTACTGTTTCTCATAATGTGAAAATTGATAATTTTGTTCACGTTGCAATTCAAGCGAGTATCGCGGGTGGTGTTATTGTAGGTGAAGGAACTTTAATAGGTGCGGGAAGCGTTATTCTACCTGAAGTGAAAATAGGAAAATGGGTAATCATAGGAGCAGGAGCAATAGTTACTAAGGACATTCCAGACAATGCTGTGGTATATGGTAATCCCGCTAAAATAATTAAGTACATTAATGAAAGAAAATAAAATATGGTTATCATCTCCCCACATGGGAGGGACGGAACAAAAATTTGTAAAAGAAGCTTTTGATACAAACTGGGTAGCGCCATTAGGGGCAAATGTGGACGGTTTTGAAACAGATCTTGAAACATACTTACAAGAAGAATCTTATGTAGCTGTGCTTAGCTCCGGTACTGCTGCTATTCATTTAGCCTTGGTGCTTTTAGGCGTAACTTACGGAGATGAAGTGCTATGTCAAAGTTTTACGTTCTCTGCGTCTGCAAACCCTATAACATATCAAGGTGCGACGCCCATATTCATTGATAGTGAATCAGATACATGGAATTTATGTCCGCGTCATCTAGAAGAAGCTATAATAGACAGAATTAAAAAAGGTAAAAAACCAAAAGCCATAGTTGCTGTTCATCTATATGGAATGCCTTATAAAATTGAAGCCATTAATGCTGTGGCTCAAAAATATGAAATCCCTATTATCGAAGACAGCGCAGAGGCACTAGGAAGTGCATATAAAGAACAAAAATGTGGTACGTTTGGTGATATATCTATATTATCCTTCAATGGAAATAAGATCATAACAACTTCAGGTGGAGGAGCGCTAGTAACAAAAAATTCTAGTATCAAAGAGAAAGCTATTTTCCTCTCTAGCCAAGCAAGAGATAATGCACCTCACTATCAACACTCACATATTGGCTATAACTATAGAATGAGTAATATTTGTGCGGGTATAGGGCGTGGTCAGATGGAAGTTTTGGACGCACATGTAAACTTACGAAGAGCTATGAATGACTTTTACCAAGGTATCTTTAATGGAGTAGTAGGTGTTTCCGTTTTTAAAGAGCCTACTAATGATTTTTATTCAAATCATTGGTTATCTTGTATATTAATAGATAAACAATTAACGAACCTTTCATCTGAGCATATTAGATTGGCTTTAAATGAAGAAAATATAGAATCTAGACCCCTATGGAAACCTATGCACCTGCAACCTATCTTTAAGGATGCCCCGTATTATGGGGATAAGGTTGCTGAAAATCTTTTTTCTAACGGGTTATGTTTACCATCAGGTAGTAATTTGACATTAAAAGATCAGGACAGAATAGAAAAAGTGTTTAAAACAATACTTTAAATCACTATCATAAAAAACCAAATTTGAAAGAAAAATTTTTAGATAAATTCTATAACGGAGATAATCAAATCTCGTTACTGCACCAGAAATATTTACCAAGGTGGATTGCATTGGGACTCGATATCCTTATAGGTTGCTTTTCTTTCTTTGTGCTTTATTTAATAATTTCTAGTACCGTAATTAACTTTTATGAAACCTTAAGTATCCCTATTCAAGGTGTTATTTTTTTAGCGATTAATATAGTTTTCTTTTTCGTTTTTAAAACGTATTCTGGGATCATAAGACATTCAAGTTTTGTGGATGTTATAAAACTTGGACTTTCTCAAATATTCACCTCAACCACTTTACTTATTATATCTGCAGTGTCGCAGGTTGTTAATGATAATCCCCTATTTATTACGACAGCAATTGTATTTTATTTGTTGCTGTCCTTTGTGTTTCTTTTGTTCTTTAGGATTTTTGTAAAAGAAGTTTATCAGTATTTACGTAAAAATAAGGATGGACTACTTAAAGAGCGTATTGCGATAATTGGGATTGAAGACGAAACAATATCTTTAGGGCAAGCCCTAACGCGTGAGTCTAATTTCCCCTTTAAACTGGTAGGATTTTTTACAGAAAATATTAGTTCAAAAAAACTAAAACTTCTAGACAAACCTGTTTTTCAGGTAGATGAAAATTTTGCAGAATTACTAATACGACATAATATTGAAGGTGTTTTGTTTATAGGAAATAATACTTCTGTAGTTGAAAAAAATAAGATCGTAGAGATTTGTTTAAAAAAACAAAGAAAAGTTTACAGTATGCCTTCCTTAAAAGAATGGAACAGACTAGAAGACGTTCGAGCAAATATAAAGCCCATACAAATTGAAGATTTATTAGAACGAGAAATAATTTCTATTGAGGACGGTATAATCGAGGATCATTTAATAGGCAAAACTATTTTAATTACGGGTGGAGCGGGCTCTATAGGTAGTGAAATTGTAAGGCAAGTGGCTACTTTTAAACCTAAATTAATTGTCATTGTTGATCAAGCAGAGTCTGCGATGCACGAACTTCAGCTTTTCTTAGAACAACATTTCCCAAAATTGAAATTTATTACTGAGTTAGCAAACATTAGTAATATGTATCGTATGGAGATGCTATTTAAAAAATACAAATTTAATCTAGTGTACCATGCCGCTGCCTATAAGCACGTTCCGCTGATAGAGCGTAATCCTCACGAAGCAATTTATGTAAATATCTTAGGAACCGTAAATCTCTCTGTATTAGCAGTTAGTTTTAACATAGAACGCTTTGTAATGGTTTCTACAGATAAGGCTGTAAATCCTACAAATGTGATGGGAGCTTCAAAGAGAGTTGCAGAAATATATGTGCAAGCACTCCAGTATAAAGACAAGTCTGTTAAAACAAAGTTTATTACTACTCGCTTTGGAAATGTGCTAGGTTCAAATGGATCTGTTATACCGCATTTTAGAAAGCAAATAATGGAAGGTGGACCAGTAACAGTAACTCATATAGATATCATTAGATATTTTATGACTATTCCTGAAGCATGTCAACTCGTGTTACAGGCCGGAACTATGGGGAACGGTGGAGAGGTTTTTATTTTTGATATGGGTAGCCCAGTAAAAATTATCGACTTGGCAGAAAAAATGATAAAACTATCTGGTTTTATTCCATATAAAGATATTAATATAGAAATTATAGGCCTTAGACCAGGTGAAAAATTATATGAAGAGTTATTAAATGATTCATCGACAACGCTCCCTACACATCATCCAAAAATCATGATAGCCAAGGAGAAGTTGCAAGATTTTGAAGATGTAAGAAGAAAGGTCAAAAGAATAATTAAAGCAGCAACACGTTTAGAAGAAAAAGAAGTTGTAAAAATGCTGAAAGAAATAGTGCCAGAATTTAAAAGTCAAAATAGTTTGTTTGAAACATTAGACGAGTAACTCAGCTCTTCGATTAATTAGTGCTTTTCTATGTCATCAAAACTGTTTTTATATTTTTTCACCCTGTTTTTTATTTCTCTTGGTCTGAAAGCGCAACAAGATTCGATCCCCACGATCAATAATTCTAAGTTTACAGGATATATAACATTAGCTGGGTTTGCCCATTCAAATGATGCTCTGCCTTTTTGGTTATATACAAATACAAATGCTACACTTAACTCCAATAGTAACCTAAGACTTCGTACTGGTATTTCTAGAGAGTATCAATTTAAGAATAACGATACACTTAACATAGGCGCCGGTGTTAATGGTGCAGATGGGTTCTCATCAAAGGTGCAGATTGAAGAACTGTACGCGAGCTATACAAAAAAATGGTTCAATATTATTGCCGGGGTAAAACATAATGACGTACCATTTGATGGGCTTTCTGTCATTAATGGGAACATATTGTGGACAGGTAATGCACGTTCAATTCCAGGTGTTCAGATAAAAACCTCAAAGCCTATTAAGATAAACGATTGGTTTTCTTTTACATCGTCATTGGCGCATTACGAACTAAATGATGATCGCTTTGTAGCTGGCGCAAAAATTCATCATAAATCTTTACATGTAGGTTTTAAGTTATCTGCAAATAGCAATATTTCTGTAGGTTTAGAACACTATGTGCAATGGGGAGGTCTATCACCAGAATTTGGACAACAAGTTCAATCTTTCAAGGATTATATAAAACTGGCTTTAGGTCTGAGTGGCGGAAATACGCGTAATGATCAAATTAATTCTTTAGGAAATCATCTAGGGTCCTACCAGCTTAAATATCTTTTAAAAACGAATAAATTAAACTATACTTTGTATCATCAAACGCTTTTTGAAGATACATCTGGAAGAGAACTTAGTAATTTTCCAGATGGTGTGTGGGGTATAGTTTTACAACCTAAGGAGTCTAGCTACATAAATTCTATTCTATTTGAGTATGTGCAAACCGTTTCTCAGAGTGGTAGTCCACTAGAAGTAGAAGGCGAAAACCAACAGAGTGGTGCCGATAATTATTTTGGTAACAGCATCTACAGGTCGGGCTGGACGTATCAGAATGCGATCATTGGACTTCCATTTATTCTTAGGAATGCTACAAACACCTTTACAACAAATAATAGAACATACGCCCTGCATGCTGGTGCCGCGGGTAGCTATAATCATTTTGATTATAGCCTTAAATCATCACTGGTTAAAAACCTAGGTACCTACGGACAGCGTTACGAGCCAACAGAAAAAGCAATGTATCTATTCGGCTCTTTGTCCTATAATTCAAATTATGGTATTTTTAAAGTACTTTCTGGACTAGATATGAGCAATATACAAACGAGCACGGTAGGTGCTGGGGTAGGATACGAATACCGATTCAAATAAAATTTATGAGTACTCTTATTCAAATAGCAATTTTGCCACATAAACAAGAAGATCTTGATTACATACTTGAGTTAGCACTCGATAAGGGAAAGTTAAGAAGAAATGACATTGTAGACTGGCGCATACGAAAAAGATCTATTGATGCTCGCAGAAACCCTGTAAAACTCAACTTACAAATAGAATTCTTTCATACACAAGAAGATAAGAAATCATTCGCTCAATTCTGCCCTCAAGATGTTACTAATAAACAAGAAGTTGCCATTATTGGTTCTGGTCCAGCGGGTCTATTTGCAGCCTTAAGAGCTGTTGAGGCGGGTTTAAAACCAATTGTTTTTGAGAGAGGTAAAGATGTAAGAGAGCGCCGTAGAGATCTTGCCGCCATTAATAAAGATCATATTGTAAACCCGGAATCCAATTACTGTTTTGGCGAAGGTGGAGCGGGCACCTACAGCGATGGTAAATTATACACACGTAGTAAAAAAAGAGGGAATGTTCTAAAGGCATTAGAATGGTTTGTTCATTTTGGGGCAGAGCCAGATATTCTTGTCGAGGCGCACCCGCATATAGGAACTAATAAATTACCTAAAATTATCACAGCAATGAGAGAAGCGATTGTGGAGGCAGGCGGTGAAGTTCATTTTAATAGCAAATTAACAGATATTACTATTTCCGACGGAACTATTACTGCCATTACTATCAATGATACCAAAAAACAAATTTTTGAAAATGTCATACTCGCTACAGGCCATAGCGCGCGAGATATATTTTATCTATTACATAAACGAGGCGTTAAGATAGAATCAAAGCCTTTTGCAATAGGAGTGAGAGTAGAGCACCAACAGGAGCTAATAGATTATATACAATATCACGGGGATAGCGATAATCCTTATTTGCCACCAGCTTCTTACGCCTTAGTAGAGCAAGTAGATGGTATGGGAGTGTATTCTTTTTGTATGTGTCCAGGTGGCATTATAGCGCCTTGTGCTACAGAACAGGAAGAAGTAGTGACCAACGGCTGGAGCCCAAGTAAGCGCAATAATCCCTACGCTAATTCAGGAATTGTGGTAAGTGTTGAACCCAAAGATTTACCTAATTATACAAAAGACGATCCGTTTGTTTGTTTAGATTTTCAGAAAAAAGTAGAGCGTGATTGCTGGGAAGCTGCAGGTAAAACACAGAAAGTACCTGCACAAAGAATGCAAGATTTTATACACGGAAAAGTGTCTGATAGTTTTCCGAAAACGTCATATCAACCTGGTATAGTTGCTGTAGATTTAAACGAAGTGTTGCCGCTTCTTATATCAAAGCGTTTAAAAAAGGCCTTTGTCGCTTTTGGTAAAAAGATGAAAGGATATTCTTCAAATGATGCAGTAATACATGCGCCAGAAAGCAGAACATCTTCTCCTGTGGCTATCCCTAGAGATGCTGAAACTTTAGAACACGTTGAAGTACAGGGTTTATATCCTTGCGGGGAAGGTGCAGGCTATGCTGGTGGTATTATATCTGCGGCGATTGATGGTATTAACTGCGTCGATGCTATCGCTTTAAAGTACTCCGTTCTTGAGGCAGATTAAGCTTCTGCTATGGCTATAGTATATTTAACGTTTCCTTCACTTTTTATCCACAGCATTTGATACCATAGCTTCTCAAACTGCGTTATCTTTGCTCGCTAATTCTTCAAATGGTTAAAGAAAGTATTATAACATTTTTATGGAGTATCTCTCCCTTTGGTGAAGCAAAGGTTGGTATACCTTATGGCCTTGCGCAACCGGAGCTAAATAAATACTACGTTTTTGTTTTATGCTTAGTTGCAAACATTCTGGTATTCCCTCTTATGATGTTTTTTTTAGAAAAAGTAAATAAATACTTATTACGATGGAGGTTTTATAGAAACATCGCGATTAAGTTAGCTTTGAGAGCTAAGTATGGTTCTAAAGAAAAAATTAAAAAATATGGTTATTTTGGACTTATATTCTTCGTAGGTCTTCCCTTACCTGGAACAGGGGTATATGTGGGAACTATTGCGACTTATATATTAGGATTAGATAGACAGAAGGCGTTCTGGGCTAATGCGGTAGGGATTTTATTTTCTTGTTTATTTGTCTGGACAGGGATAATCTTAGGTAAAGAATTTATTTCATCTTATTTTTAATTAGCATCTCGCTTTTTCAGAATAGCTTTCAATCGATCTTTACGCAGCTCTTTTTCACTTTTTACTCGATTCTTTTTTTGAGCCATCAGTCTTGAGTGCTTTGCTTTATTCTTCGTGTTTTTTTCTTTTCCTTTTTTACCCATTACTGTATCGAACTATAGTGAAAATAAAAAGCAACTATATAGCTAGTGATAGAGATAGTGAACCCAACGATGAGTAAGGTATAAGTTATATTTAGTAGTCTAAATTTCTTGTTTAATACACCTCCTAAAAAATATAAATCAGTGGTGAGCATTTTATATATATCGTGTGCGTCTTTCTGCATGTATTCTACAGCCCACTCATAATCATCGAGTTCCATTTTATGAAAATTTCCAAAGAAAGCAAGGTTCGTATTATTGTCTTTGAGCGCTTCTTTATTAAAAGTACCAGCGCTTAATTTAGGCATCGTAGTGTAAATGGAAAGAATCATCACTGTTAGAATGCAGGCAATAAAAATCGCTGTAGGTACAAATAAATAATTATCGAAATCTCTTCTGAAAACTAAAGCATTTCCAGTCAATACTGCCGATATCATAATAGCGCAAATAGCAAGCACCATATTTGCCTTCTTATCTGCGATGCCACTCAATTCTATATGATTACGATGCGCCACTATGAGGAAAGTGTCTATCGACCTTTCTGAATATTTAGCGGCATTAATTGGAGTGGTTTTCATGGTTTTATTTACCTAACAATAATAGAGTGATTAAAGATACGATTGTTTTTGAACAAAACTTCATTTCAAATTAACCATCAATTAGATGAAGTCTTTTGGATCTCTAGATTTAATTAGGTGTAGTTAGGAATTGAGATTTTTATCAATAATTTGATCCATCGCTCTTTCTGCAATGGCAGTTATCGTTAATGATGGATTCACCCCAGGATTTGCAGATATCATAGCGCCATCTATGATAAACATATTTTCATAACCGAAAACTTTATTGTTTTTATCAATCACTCCCGTGGTGCTATCTGCTCCCATCACAGCCCCTCCCAAGATATGAGCAGTTGAGGGAATACCAGCTAAGGTCTCTAATGCGAAAGAAGTACTCACTCCTTTTATGGCCTTACTGTACTCTTTTACTAATTTTATAGATTCTGGGATGAATGGGGTGGGAGCTTTTCCAGTGCTAACCGTCGAGGTCATCTGTCCGAAAATATTTCTCTTAAATTTTAAGGTACTGTCAAGCGTTTGCATAAAAAGAAGCACCACGGTGTTTTTTGCCCAACCATTCACAAAATATATTTTAAAATAATCAACTGGGTTTTTTAAGAGTTTAAGAAACGTTTTTAATAATCGAGAAAAAACATTGGAACCAGTTACATAAGGTAAATGTGCTAGCTTCCACGCATCAGAACCTTCTCCATACCTGCAAATTTCTAGATGGCTATTTTCATCAGTGTCAAGAATGCTACCAATGGCAATACCTTTTGAAAGGTTTTTATCTTTCTCTAGTCCAGAAACACTTATTAAGGTCTCATTATTACTACGGATATCTTCACCAAGCTTATTTGATAGATTAGGTAATGACTTTAATTTAAGTTTGAGTAATAATTTTACGGTGCCTAAAACACCACCAGAAAAAATGACCCCCTTCGCTTTAATTTTTTGATGCTTTCCAAATATTCTTGTACTCTTTTTCATTGAAACTTCATAGCCTTTGATGCCATCAGCGTTATCTATGGGTGCTACATCATATACTTCATGTTCAGCTAGAATTTCTGCGCCATTTTTTTGAGCGAGATACAGGTAGTTTTTATCTAGCGTGTTTTTTGCATTATACCTGCAACCCGTCATGCAGGCTCCACAAAAGGTACAGCCAGAACGATCCGGCCCTTCTCCATTGAAATATGGGTCTTTGACTGTTTTTCCGGATTCGTCAAAAAAGACGGCAACCCTAGTGGCTTCAAATTTTTCCTTAATTTCTAAATTTTCCGCTACTTTTTTAAGCACTAAGTCTCCATCAAATAACTTTGGATTTTTCACAGCTCCAAGCATCCGCAATGCTTCGTCATAATAAGGCTTCAATTCAGTTTCCCAATCATTTAAATCTTTCCAACTTCCAGAATTAAAGAAAGTAGTTTTAGGTGTTGGTAATGTGTTAGCATATACTAAAGAACCGCCGCCAACGCCAGTTCCAGAGATGATAGCAATATGTCTAAAAATGGTGAGTTTCATAATCCCGAAAAATCGTAGATAGGGAATCCATAACCACTTTTTAAAATTCCAATTGGTTTTAGGAAAGTCATTAGCCTCGTACCATTTACCTTTTTCAACAACGAGTACTTTATATCCCTTTTGTGATAATCTATGAGCGCTTACAGATCCTCCAAAACCACTGCCAACAATAATGTAATCGTATTCCATTTTATTATGTTTCCTAAATTATTTAGATCTATTTAGTTTATAAATTTAGTGTATTATTATCCAATAATCTCTTTGTCCTTTGTGGTTAGGACTTTTGTAGAACTCAATAGAAAGAACCTGTCTTAGTTCACGCTCTTTAATACCTAAACACTCTAAAGTTTCACTCTCATCTTTTATCAAGAGCGTATAACCTTCAAAAAGTTTAACTATCTTTTTTGTAGTTTGTTAGTACCCCTGTAATAGGGTAAGGCTATTTGAAAAAACAAAGAATTACCAGTAGGTTATTATTATGTGCATTGAAGGAATTAATTTCCTTAAATGAGAGCTTGCGAAGAAAAACGTCTTTCTTATTTTGGTATACCTCCCCTTAATTTAATTCTGACATTAGAGACTCCCTTAAAAATTAATGGGAGAAAGTAATGTAACATCTGTTACCAAATACTAAACCTAATTTTTATATTGTTGTATAAAAATTAGCAGGTTCAAGAAACCGAAATTATACAGCATCTTATTCTTAAAATGCCCACAATGCCGCCAAGGTAAATTTTTAGAAGCAAGTCCTTATAAACTTTCAAATGCGAATAAGGTAAAAGAATCTTGCCCTAAATGTGGTTTAAAATATTCTATGGAACCCGCTTTTTATACGGGTGCAATGTACGTTTCTTATGGTGTAGGTATCGCCTTTGCTGTGGCAACCTATCTGCTGACTCTTATATTTGGGTATGATTTTGGGCCAACGGGTATATTGTTAAGCATTATAGGGGTGCTATTAATTACTATGCCGTATATTGGTGCAGTATCTAAGGCAATATGGGCACACTTCTTTTTTAAGTACAATCCAGAAATTGCAAAAAAAAGTTAACAATGATCCAAGAACTTAAACAATACTATGGCTCCCTATTTGAGCCTGAACTTTTGGAAGAAATTAACGGTGTTGCTACTTTTATGGAAGTGCCAAAAGAACACGATTTAATGAAGCCTGGTCAATATATAAAGTCAATGCCTTTATTGCTTTCTGGAAGTATTAAAATAATGCGTCCGGATGTGAATAGAGACGAACTACTCCTGTATCATCTGGAAAGAGGCGATACGT
The DNA here is from genome assembly GCF_047730165.1 of Patiriisocius sp. Uisw_047. GTDB lineage: Bacteria > Bacteroidota > Bacteroidia > Flavobacteriales > Flavobacteriaceae > Patiriisocius. The sequence goes on along the minus strand of NZ_CP159834.1, from coordinate 2,644,792 downwards.
GCGCAATGACGATGACCTGTTGTACGGGAAATACTAAAAGTGAAATTCACGCGGTCACAGAAACAGCATCTAAACTATTGATGATTCCTGTGAGTAACAAGGAAGAATGGTATAGTAAGTATAAAACGTGGCGCAACTTTGTGTTTGCGAGCTACCACAACCTTATGATGGATTTACTAGAGAGTGTAGATAATATTGCCTTTAATAACCTGGATGAGCGATTAGAGAATTATCTCCAAGATAAAATTCAAATATTAAATAGTAAACACATCTATAAACCACATAAAGAAATTGCTGCAGATCTTCACACGATCCGTGTAGTGATCTCACGTCTCCTTAAAGAAATGGAAAACAATAAGACAATTGTACTACACCGTAGTTTTGTTGAAGTCCTGTAACATTGGTTACAAACCTTCGCAATTCAGCCCTGTATATTGGGGCTATAAATTATTTTACAAATGGAAATAGTTGAAGTTTTAGGATACATAGGTGCCCTGTTGATTGGACTAATTCTTGGTTTGATAGGCGGCGGTGGCTCTATTCTTACCGTGCCTATTCTAGTATATGCACTTGCATTAAATCCAGTAGTTGCAACAGCCTATTCTTTGTTTGTAGTGGGAACAACCTCACTCGTAGGTGCTGTTAAGAATATGATGAAGGGGATGGTAGATTTTAAAACAGCCATCATTTTTGCCATCCCAGCTTTAATTGCGGTATATATCACGAGGGCGTTATTGATTCCTGCCATTCCCGAGGAGTTATTTATGATTGGAGATTTTATGGTTACAAAGTATCTGGCGATAATGCTCTTCTTTGCCATAATAATGCTCCTTGCATCGATTACAATGATTCGCAATAACCGCAAAAAAACTGATGCACCGACAGTAATCAAATATAATTATCCACTCATTGTTATTGAAGGATTCGTCGTTGGTATTATTACGGGTATCGTTGGAGCAGGCGGTGGGTTTCTGATTATTCCTGCTTTGGTGTTATTGGCAAAATTGCCCATGAAAAAAGCCGTCGCGACATCCCTTTTTATAATTGCTATAAAATCACTCATTGGATTTCTAGGGGATGTACAGAATTTAGAGATTGATTGGCCTTTCTTAGTATCCTTTACGGCAATCTCCGTAATTGGGATATTTATTGGGATCTGGCTCAATAAGTTTATAGATGGTAAAAAGCTTAAAACCGCCTTTGGTTGGTTCGTTTTAGTAATGGGTATCTACATTATCTACAAAGAACTTGCTATGTGACATTAGTCACAGAAATAGTGGATATTACTACTTCTGAGAATAACACGGAAATGGGATTTGCTGTATACATTAAACAGGAACAATTGGGTTCAAAGGATACGGTAATAAAGCGAGTCCTTTTATATATTTACTGTAAATGTGTAGAATAGTTTGTTAAACTATAGTATGCTTTATGCATTTATTTCCCAATACAGAAGTTAGCAAAGATATTACCTAGTAAATCATCATTGGTAATTTCACCTGTAATCTCACCAAAATGGTAGAGCGCTTGCCTAATATCTATCGCCATTAAATCACTAGTCAAGTTAATGTCTATCCCTTCTTGTACTTTAATAATTTCTTCTAAAGCCTTTAATAGGGCGTCGTAATGACGAGAATTAGTCACAATCGTATCATTGTTACGCAATGCGCCAGTATTGACAAAGTTTAATAAGGTAGATTTTAGCAACTCAACCCCTTCACCCGTTTTTGCAGATAGCGGTATCAAAACAGTGCCTTGTGGGAGTACGGTATTTTTTACGGCTGAAATAGTCTGAGTGTCTACTTCATCAATTTTATTAGCAACTACAACAAGCGTTTTTTGAGGATGCCTGTTTTTTATTTTTTCAATTTCAATTTGAAAATTCACGCCCGCGGTTGCGTATTCTTTGGTGCTCAAGAGCAGCAAAACCACTTGGGCTTGCTCCATTTTCTCAAACGTCTTTTTTATACCTAGTCCTTCTATGGTGTCGCTTGTGTCTCTTATGCCAGCCGTATCAATGAAGCGAAACGCTATACCTCCTATATTTAGTTCATCTTCAATGGTGTCTCTGGTGGTTCCAGCGATGTCACTAACGATGGCTCGTTCTTCGTTTAGTAATGAATTGAGCAAAGTAGATTTCCCCACGTTTGGTTCTCCTACGATGGCAACAGGAATTCCGTTCTTAAGTACGTTCCCTGTGGCAAAAGAATCTATAAGTCTTTTTAATACCTGGGTAATGCGTGTGATTAATTTTTGAAATTCGTCACGATTTGCAAATGCTACATCTTCTTCTGCAAAATCTAGTTCGAGTTCTATTAAAGAGGCAAAATTTAAAAGCTCTTCCCTTAATTGTTTTATTTCGTTTGAAAACCCACCACGCATTTGCTGGATGGCAAGTTGGTGTGAGGCTTCAGAGTCACTAGCAATTAGGTCTGCTACCGCTTCGGCTTGACTGAGGTCCATTTTGCCATTAATAAAAGCCCGAAGGGTAAACTCGCCTGCAGTGGCCATTCTAGCACCTTTCCGAAGACATAATTGTATGATTTCTTGTTGTATATAATTACTCCCGTGACAGGAGATTTCTACCACATCTTCTCCCGTATAACTTTTTGGGTTTTTAAAAATAGAAGCAAGTACTTCATCAACGATCCGTGCGCCATCCTTTATATGGCCTAAGTGAATCGTGTGTGTAGGCTGCTCGTGTAAAAGTTTTTTTGACACCGAACTAAAAATAGAAGAAGCAAGGGCAATAGCCTCGTCTCCAGAAAGTCTAATTACAGCAATGGCTCCAGCGCCTGCGGGAGTAGCAAGGGCTACTATGGTGTCTTGAATCATCCTGCAAAAATACATTAAAATTAGCCGAAAACAGAGGGCTTCTTTCTTCTGAAATGTAACAAAATTGAATTTTATACTACATATAAGCACAATCAAAAAACAATCAAAAAACAATCAAAATGGAAGTCTTAACTCAAAATGCCAAAAAAGTAGATACTCAATTATTGATGTTAACGCATCTAAGCCAGCTCACTACGTATGTAACTGGTTTTGGCGGCTTCGTGATACCTTTGATTATATGGCTTACCAAGAAAGACGAAATAGCAGATATGAATGAACACGGGAAATCGATTATTAATTTTCAGATTACCATGTTGCTTTCTGCATTACTGAGTATCCCTCTTATTTTTGCTTTCGGATTAGGGATTCTAACACTTATTTTTATTGGAGTACTTTCTTTTGTACTTCCTATTGTAAATGCTGTTAGGGCGAGTAAAGGAGAATCACCTAGTTTGTTCTGTACTATTGAGTTTATTAAATAGATATTAGATATTTAATGAAATTCAAAAAAGAGTATTATAAAAAATCTATAATAACATTAATGCTGGCAAGTGTGTCAGTATTTCTTGCTGCGACGTATGTGTTGCCCTATGCTATTTTAAAACCTAAAAGGCTACTTTTAGAGATAGACCCTGGCAGTATTTCTTCAAACTACGAACCTGTTTCAATCGCGATAAATGAAGTAGATTCTTTACGTGGTTTTTTATTTAAACCTGTTTATGTAAAGCCTAAAGCAATCATAATCTTAGTTCACGGAATTGGAGGGTCTAAAGAACATTTTTTCCCATTAGCGCAAAAACTAGCTCAAGATGGTTACAGCACTTTAACTATTGACAATAGGGCTCACGGAGATAGCGATGGCTCTTATGCGACCTATGGATATAAAGAGAAAGATGATATTTCGCTATTAGTAAACTTCCTTAAACAACGATCGCCTTCATTAAAAATAGGCGTCTGGGGTAGTTCTATGGGCGGGGCAATTGCGATTCAAGCTATGGAGCAAGATGAGAGAATAGCATTTGGCGTGGTAGAAAGCACCTTTACTAATCTTGAACAGATTGTTTACGATTATCAAAAAAGATTTTCTGCGGGCATCGGTCTCCGTTTTTTAACAGATTATGTAATTCAACGTGCGGGAATCATAGCAGATTTTGATCCCAAAAGAGTGAGTCCAGAAAACGCTGTTAAGAGTATTGAGCAACCTATGTTTCTAGCGCACGGTGATAAGGATGAAAGAATAGCATATCAATATGGTGAGCAATTATTTAATAATCTTGCTTCCAGCAATAAAAGCTTCGAACTAGTAAAAGGAGCAGGACATCTCAATCTAGGCGAAATAGGAGGTGAGGCATATTATAATAAAGTATTAGTCTTTATTTCGCGACAATTAGAATATTAAGCGAATCCATAAACTGTGGACATGGATTTTTTATTAATTCTCACTATAAATAAAATCTAGTAGCACATTAATCCGTTTAAGTTACCGGAGTTCTTCATTTTTACACGAAGTTTGCACACTAATTAATTTGTTAATTTAAATTAAAATTAAAACAAGATGGTAACAACAACAACATTAAAAGGAACTCGCATTTTTCGCAACGTATTTTTTATGGCAAGTTTTCTTTTTTGTACTTCACTATTTGCACAAGATGCGGTAAATGAAGAAAAAGGTATTCTTCAATTTGAAACACCTGTACTTGATTATGGAACCATCGCGCACAATGCAGACGGTGTACGTTCTTTCAAGTTTAAAAATGTAGGGAATGCTCCTATCGTAATTACAAGTGTAAAAGGAAGTTGTGGGTGTACAGTGCCTACAAAACCAGATGCGCCAATTATGCCAGGCGAAACTGCAGAGATTGGAGTAAAATATGCTACCAATAGAGTGGGTGCTTTTACTAAATCTGTAACAGTAACGTCTAATGCAAGTGAGGGAACTATGCTTCTTAAAATTAAAGGAACAGTTTTGCCAGCTGCGACAGCTGCCTCTGCAACACCAGATAAAAAAAGCGGTAAGTAACACTTGACCGACTAAAACACAAAAGACCTCTTACAATCTTGTAAGAGGTCTTTTGTGTTTTAACATTTATATCCCTGTTGTTTTAGCCATTCATTGCTTCCACTTTTTCGTATACTATGCATCTAGAAATTATAGTTAACTCCTACGCTAGAAAAATAATTGCGAGGATTACCTGGATAGAAATACCTAGGTTGGTTTCCTCCAAAAGCGGAGGCGTTTATTAAAATAGAAGACGCATACTTAGTATTGAGGACATTGTTAATCCCTGCAGAAATAGTAATAACCAGCCCGCTAAACACTTCTTTTTTATAACCAGCTTTAGCAAAAAGGAGTTGGTATGCATCACTATATAAAGTGTTTGCATCTGTAATAGGTTGGCTTCCTATGTACCGATAGGAAACACCTGTATTAAAGCCTGTTTCATGCGCTATAGAAACACCAGTCGTCATCTTTTTTTTAGGGATTCCCGTGAGATCATTACCAGAAAAATTAGCTGACTCGTCTACAAAGTCAATGAACTTATGAGCGTTGAAATCAGCGTTTATATAGGTGTTTAAAGAGAGGCGAGGCGCTATATTGTTTACATATTGCAAACTCATCTCCACTCCACGATGATTTGTTTTACCTGCATTCCTTCCAATAAATTGATCATCGCCCACGCGTTCTGCAACCACTAGATCATCAATAGATAATAGGTAGAATGAACTTTTTAATCTCAGGGTGTTTTTAAAAAAAAGAAGGTCGCCACCCACTTCATAATTCCACCCTTTTTCTGGGCCAATGTCTGGATTGATTGTACCATCTGGCGTTAAGGTTTCTTCAATGCTTGGATAATTAAACCCACGACTCACGTTTCCGAAGAAAACAATATCATTTGAGGCGGTATAGGAAATACTTAAGTTAGGAGCAAAAATAGGATCGAAGTCTCTGTCAGCACTTTTGTTTGCCGCTCCCAAGTTAAATAGGTCTATGTATTCATACTGGGTTTTGTTTATATTGAGTCCTGCTTCTACCTTCCAGTTTTCTGCCAGTGATACGGTAGTAGTTCCGAAAAGATTGAACTGGCTTCGCAGCTCCTTATTGTCACTTAACAAAGCTCCTTCCAGTGAACCATTGCCATTGTTCTCTTGATAAAGATTGTCAATCGTTTGCCATTGATACCGATCCTGATACCACTCGCCGCCAAAACTTAGTATTGCCTGCCGCTCTTTGAACTTGTATTCCTTGGCAAAAATGGTTCTTGCACCATATCCGTTTGTAATTTCGTCAAGGATATTAAAAGGCCTCGGTTCATAGTGATCTAGATAGGTGTAAAAAACGCTCGTTGTATTACTAAGGTTTTGTGAGACCTCACTTGTGAGTGTAAGTCCTGCTAGCGTTTCGTTGTTGTCTTCATAGCCTCTGGCTTGACCCCAAGTAAAAGCCGCTTGTGTTGGGTCTTCATTAAAAGAAGTTTGTGATAGTGAGCTAGGGATTTCAGCGCTATTATCATAGTGTTGAATCAAGGCACCTAATTTGAATTTAGAACTTAGGTTAAACTCCGTGTATGTTAAAATACTGTTGCGATTGTATTTACTGTTATCACGATATCCATCTAATTTTAAATGGCCATAACTAGTATAAGCGCTCAGGTCTTTCTCTTTATAGCTTGCACTCGTTGTGTTTTTAAACAAGCCGTAAGAGCCTGCGCTAAAGGTTGTCGATACGTCTAGCCCATCTTTATTGGCTTCTTTTGTAGAAAGCAATATAGTCCCGCCTATATTACTACCGTATTGTGTGGCTTTGGGGCCTTTCACGATCTCTATTGTAGACAGACTGTTAGTATCATAACTATCAATATTCGTTTCTCCAGCACCGCTAGTAATAGGAATTCCATTAAAATAAGCGCGTATTTTGTTGGTGCCAAAGAGCGTGCGAGATCCCACGCCGCGAATGGTAATCCTATTGGTGTTAATCGCACCACTTTGTATGTAAACACCAGAAGTTTGATTAATAGCGTCTACTAAGTCAATTGGTGTAAAATTTTGAAGAACACTTTCTGTGATTTTTTCTGTCGGTATTAAAACACCAGAAGCTTTTTGATAGCTAGCAGATAGCACTACCGTAGTTAATATTTGGGTATTCGCAACGGAATCTTGAGGGATAGGATTTTGACGAATTGGATCTACCTGTGCAATTCCCTTAAAGGAAAAGCAATACAAAGTTATGAGTAAGAAATTGATTTTCATTTGATTGTGAATGTACTAAACGAGGATTGACAACAAAAATGAAACGCATAAAAAATCCCACATAATTTGTGGGATTTTTCATTGTTATTCGGTGCTTAGTTGGAGCTTAGTTGTTTAACATTACTGGCATTACTAGCATCGTTACTTTTTCTCCTTCATCCAGTCCGTCAACAGGTGTCAAAATACCCGCGCGGTTAGGAAGACTCATTTCTAATGAAACATCATCACTGGTAAGGTTGTTTAGCATTTCGGTTAAAAAACGAGAATTAAAACCTATTTGCATATCGTCACCTTGATAGTCACATGTAAGACGTTCTTCTGCTTTATTGCTGTAGTCAATGTCTTCTGCGGAAATATTAAGCTCTGCTCCAGCAATTTTTAAGCGTATCTGGTGAGTAGTTTTATTTGAGAAGATAGACACACGACGTACGCTGTTTAAAAACTGATTACGAGAGATTGTTAGTTTATTCGGGTTCTCTTTTGGGATTACCGCGTCGTAGTTGGGGTATTTACCATCGATAAGACGACAAATTAACTCTGTACCATCAAAGCTAAATTTTGCATTACTATCATTATACTCCACAGCCACTTCGTCTTCACTACCTAAGAGAATACTCTTTAAAAGATTCAAAGGTTTTTTAGGCATTATAAATTCTGCCGTTTCTGAAGCCGTGACATCCTCACGTGTATACTTTACAAGTTTATGTGCATCTGTTGCAACAAAGGTTAAACCGTCTGTCCCAAACTGGAAAAACACACCACTCATTACGGGTCTCAAGTCATCATTACCACTTGCAAAAATAGTCTTGCTTATTGCGGTTGCTAAGATATCTCCTTGAATAATAGTAGAAGAAGGATCTTTAAGCTCCACAGCACTAGGAAACTCAGCACCATCTGCATATGCAAGCGCATATTTACCGTGATTAGAACTAATCTCTATGGTGTTATTGTCTTCTACAGTAAAGGTCAACGGTTGCTCCGGAAACGTTTTAAGCGTATCAAGTAACAGACGAGCAGGAATACAAACACTTCCTTCTTCACTACTTTCTACATCAAGCATAGAGGTAACCGTAGATTCTAGATCTGATGCCGAAACTTTAAGCGAATTGCCATTAAGTTCAAACAAAAAATTATCTAGGATGGGTAGCGTATTGTTATTGTTAATAATCCCTCCTAAAACCTGAAGTTTTTTGAGTAGATATGAGCTGGATACGATAAATTTCATGTGTGTATGCTGATTCTATTTTTATTAAAAAGGCTATAATACTTATTGTAAGGTGTTGATTTGTACAAACTTATATTTTACAGAAGTCCTTGCGACAGTCAAAACAAATATATTTTAAATCAATTCATTTAAAAAGCTTTGTTATAAAAAGTTATCACGATAAAGGAGGAAGTTTTACGAAAAGGAATAGCATTAAAAGGTTAAATGAAAATTGGAGTCTGAGGTATGTTTTAAATAGGTGAAAGTTAAATTAGATTATTTCTAGGGTGGCTAAGATTCCGAATGCTGAACCAGCCTCAACACAAGTCAAGTTCTGAATGACAGTCTTGTTTGTCTAGCTAAGTTTTTTAGTTTAACTACTAACTACTCACTGAAACCTCTTCAACCACATCCACACTCCAAGCAGCAGCTTTCTCTTGAAACAAGGGTTTTGTTTTTGCCCAGACTCCCTTAAATAGGTCGCTGTGTCGATAGTTCTCTAGGGCTGATTCTTCTTGCCAATGGCTATGGGTGAAAAAAATATGTGGGTTCCTTTTGTCTCGCCAAAGTTGCAAATGAAGACAGCCTTCAAAATTTCTTATTTTATGTTTTACAGATTCAAAATCTTCCAAGAATGTGGAAATGTTTTCGGGCTTAAATTCCATTTTTACGATGCGGGTAAACATAGGAGTGCGGGTCTTAATTTATTAATAATGATGCTGCAAGCAGGCAAAATAAAAGTGAAAAAAATAAAAATTATAGCGGCGTGAAATTTATCGTAACGCTATCGCGATATTCCAATCCAAAGAGTGTAGAGGCACTACCCACGGTAGTTGGGTTGCTTTTGTAAATCGCAAGCTCTAAGTATTTTGAACTGTTCCAGAGGGCTATTTTTTTACCATCTTCTTCGCGCTTTTCCTTTGGTTGCTCAAAGTTAATGGCATCGCTATAGTGGGTGTGGATGGTGTTGAAGTTGGCGCGTCGTGCCGTTACTTTATAATCTCTCCCTTTTCCTATGGTGTCAAAAAGTGATTTCGTAATGTTTGTAATAACGTTTCCGTAGTTATCAATATAAATAACGTTGCCAATAATCTGTTTTCCTTCTCCTTGAATTACAGGATTGAGACCATTAAGTTGTTTTATCGCTTCTATCTGTTTGCCTATAACCTCCAGTGTACCCCCGCGTGCGATGTGGCAAGCCACCTTTACAAAGACATCAAGTACTGGAAAATTACTCACAATATGATCGTGAATGTTTATTTCTACGATTTTCTCAGGGACAATTTCGTTCGCCAACATAGAGATAATCCCATTGTCGGCACAGATAAAATAGTGACCGTCAAGAAGGACAGCTATATGTTTGTTTTCTGGATTAAGTTCGCTGTCAATCCCGATAATATGAATCGTTCCTTCAGGAAAACTCCTATAAGCACTTTGTATAATATAAGCAGCTTCTGAAGTGTGAAAAGGCGATACAGAGTGCGTGATGTCTACTATACGTACAGTTTCTAACTCTGCATAGATGGCGCCTTTTACTGCACCTGCAAAGTGATCTTTCTCTCCAAAATCTGTGGTTAATGTTATAATGGGCATTGCACGACTGTTGATACTTTGTTAACAATATCTACTACAAAAGTAAGGCACTTTTTGCATAGTAAAAACTATATTTACATAACCTATTAATTGTTATAAACAACACCGCTTTTGAACGAACTCATATTAGAACTCACCGATATAAGCCCAAGAGATTTTTTTGGCGAACAGAGTGCAAACATCACGTTAATCAAAAATTATTTCCCTAAGCTTAAGATAGTTGCAAGAGGAAGTAAGATAAAAGCCTACGGAGATGAAGAGGTCTTAGAAGAATTTGATAGGCGGATGTCGATGCTTTTTGAGCATTACGGAAAGTATAACAAACTGGATGAAAATGTAATAGAGCGTGTTTTAACGAGCCATAGCAAGGCAGATTATGAAACACCAATGAGTAGCAATGATATTTTGGTGCACGGGGTGGGTGGCAAGATTATCAAACCACAAACTGCAAATCAACGCAAGTTAGTGGCCTTGTCATATACAAATGATATGGTCTTTGCTGTTGGACCAGCAGGTACCGGTAAAACCTATACAGGCGTAGCCCTGGCAGTAAAGGCATTAAAAGATAAAAAGGTAAAACGGATCATCCTTACAAGACCTGCAGTGGAAGCAGGGGAGAACCTCGGATTCTTACCAGGTGATTTAAAAGAAAAATTAGATCCATACATGCAGCCGTTGTATGATGGTTTGCGAGATATGATTCCGGCCGAAAAGTTAGAACAGCTTATTGAGAATGGTACGATCCAGATTGCTCCATTGGCATTTATGAGAGGTAGAACGCTAGATAATGCTTTTGTCATACTTGATGAAGCTCAAAATACCACACATGCACAGATGAAAATGTTTTTAACTCGTATGGGTAAAAACGCCAAGTTTATGATCACAGGAGATCCGGGACAGATTGATTTACCGCGACGTGTAATTTCGGGTCTTAAAGAAGCATTGTTGGTTCTTAAGGATGTAGAAGGAGTTGGTATTATTTTCTTGGATGATAAAGATGTGATCCGTCATAAATTGGTAAAAGCAGTAATCAAGGCTTATAAGAGTATTGAGAATTTGGATTCTTAAGTGGTATCCCAATAGCTATAGGAACTAAAACAGAATTACCCGCTACAACACCAAATTTAAACTTTAGTGCACTTTAGGCACTCTTTCTTAGATATATGAAAAACACAATTACACACACAGACTTTAATTTTCCAGGGCAGAAATCTTTGTATAGAGGAAAAGTTCGAGCGGTATATACCTTAGATAATAACGTGCTATTAATGGTGGCTACAGATCGATTGAGTGCTTTCGATGTTGTGATGCCTAAAGGGATCCCGTATAAAGGTCAAATCCTGAATCAGATTGCCACTAAGATGATGCGCGATACGGAAGATATAGTTCCTAATTGGCTTATTGCCACTCCAGACCCTAACGTAGCTATAGGCTACGCCTGTGAACCATTTAAAGTAGAAATGGTAATAAGAGGGTATATGAGTGGTCATGCTGCGAGAGAATACAAGACAGGACAAAGAATGTTATGCGGTGTTGCCATGCCAGAGGGGATGAAAGAGAATGATAAATTTACATCACCAATTATTACGCCTGCAACTAAAGCAGAAATGGGCGATCACGATGAAGATATTTCTCGAGAAGCTATTATAAAAAAGGGTATTGTTGCTGAAGAAGACTACCTAGTATTGGAAGATTATACGAGAAAGTTATTTCAAAGAGGCTCGGAGATTGCAGAAAGTCGTGGCCTAATCTTAGTGGATACAAAGTATGAATTCGGAAAAACTAAGGATGGGAAGATTGTCCTTATTGATGAAATACACACGCCAGATTCTTCGCGCTACTTTTACGCTGAAGGATATCAGGAGCGACAAAATACAGGCGAAGCTCAAAAACAACTCTCCAAAGAATTTGTGAGACAGTGGCTCATACAAAACAACTTTCAAGGACTAGAAGGACAGACCGTTCCAGAAATGTCTGATGCGTATATCACTACTGTTTCTGAACGGTATATCGAACTGTACGAAAATATAACGGGTGAGCCCTTTATCAAGGCAGACCTTGAGAATATTGATAAGCGCATTTCTGAAAATGTGGCTGCTTATTTTAAATAAATTATAATACTGCGTACTTCCAAAAAGTCAAAGGTTTTCAGTTGTTCATCACGGCGGCGTAAATAGAAATGTTTATCTGGCTCTAAGGGCACGGTCGTAGTTCATACAATTAAAAAAGGTATCCTTTTATATTTCTATAAAGGGATACCTTTTTTGTTTTACAGCGTAGGCAAAAGGCCTATATATTATTCTGTTGCTGAATCTTCTGAAGATTCTTCTTCAGTTGCAACAGGAGCTGGTTTTGGTTTGCATAAGTTTCTTAGCTTGGTAAGCTTAGATTTCCATAACTCAAATTCTTCTTTGTGTTTGGCGATGTTTTTATGTACATCTTTCACCATTGGGTTATCATCAGAAACATGCTTAAAGAACTCTAGATTGTTTTGTAACTGCAACATTTCGTTGCGAGTTTCCTCTACTTTTTTAGTTAAGAAGAACTCTTCATTACGCAATGCACGGGTGTCATCTTGGGATAATAACGTATTCACGCGATTCTCATATTTGACAATCTCCATTTCCTTCTTGTCCATATCAAGCTGACCAAAAAGACCATCTATCGCTAGGTTAAACTTCTGGTCTATGCCTTTACTCTTATAAGGAACACGGCCTATATTTTTCCATTCGTTTATCTTCCCTTTAATTAAAGCGATATCTTCTTTGTGTTCACCACTTAGTTTCACCTCTTTTAAAGAGTCAAGTACTACTTTTTTTGCATCTAGGTTTTCAACTTCTCCTTTTTGCTCTTCTTCTTTCCCTGCGTTTATACGGTCAAAAAAGTGATTACAAGCAGCTCTAAATTTCTTCCAAATTTTATCACTATCCTTTCTTGGTACGTGCCCTATTTTTTTCCAATCACTCTGGATTTTCTTCATTAGGTTAATCGTACCTTCAAAGTCATCATTATCCTTGTTTGCTTCTGCCACGGCAATTAATTCCTTTTTCTTATCAAGGTTTGTGTATTGCTCATCTTTCTGCCCCTTATAAAAATCGTTCTTGGTTCTGTTAAACTCACGCGTCGCAGTTTTAAATTCACCCCATACCTTTTTGTCATCACTCTTAGGAACTTTCCCTGACTTAAAAAACTGTTCTCTTAACGTTTCAATTTCTTTAATCCCGTTCTGCCAGTCTTTATGACTTTTTGCTCCTTTTTCTGTTATCTCATTTATCTTTTCAATAAGGGCTTGTTTCGTTTCAAGATTAACGACATAAAGTTTTTCCTTTTCTGCTTCTAGTATGTCTTTCTTATCGTGAACTATCTTAGTGTATTCAGAAAACTCATCCCAAACCTTCTCACTGTATTCTCTCGATACAGGTCCAGTCTCGTCTTTCCAAATTCTATGTAATAATTGTAATTCTCTAAAAGCCTTTGATACATTTTCAAGTTTTGAAAGTTCTTGAGCTCTTAATATAATTTTTAACTTCTTATCTAGATTAAATTTATGGTCAAGATCTCTTGTCTCTCTATCAAGATCCATAAGGCCATAATAAGTATCTCTATGATGTTTATAGTTGTTCCATACAATGTTATAGGTGTCTCTTGGGATGTGTCCTATTTCATTCCATTGGTCTTGAAGTGATCTAAATGTGTTGTAGTTTTGACGTACAGATTTACCGTTTTCAAAGAGTGACTTTAACTCTGTCACAATAGCTTCTCTTTTTACTAGATTTTCTTCTTGCTCCCTTTTAACTGAAGAAAAATGTGCTTTTTGTTCTTTTCTATAAGCACCGTATAAACCGTTGAATTCTTTTTTTAATGAAGAGGTATGGTGGAAATCTATAATATTTCCGCCCCCAGTTAAAAAGCTTTCTTTTGCTTGTGCGGTCTCAGTGTTAAATTGGTCGTTAAACTCGTTTTTAATTGCTTCTACCTGATTCTTTATTTTCTTAAAAGAATGATCCTTAATTAAAGCAGCTAAGTGTGTCACCAATTTTTCTTGGTTTAAAGAAGTATAATCTACTTCTTTAATCACTGCTGTGTTTTCAGATTCAGTATCATCCTCATCATCATCTTCTTCTTCTTCTTCTTCTTCAAGATCTTCTATGGCTTCGTCATCATCATCGTCATCAGATTCAACAGCTACCTCAGACACTTCTTTAGGACTGTCCTTTTTAACTTCTTTTTCAGGAATTTGAATCTCAGCTATTTCTGCAGCAGGTGATGCTTCAGATTCTTCAGTTTTCACTTCAATTTTTGCTGGTTCAATAGGAGGAGTTGTTTCTTCTGGAGTTACTTTTATCTCTTCATTTTCAGGAGATTGAACTTCAGGAATTTCCGCAGCAGGGGCAGTCACCGTATCCTCATTTTTTGAGATTGCTGATTTGGGCTTACTATTTTCTTCTGGGCTTTTGTTTTCTTCAGACATTTCTTTCAATGTTAAGGGTCAATTATTAAAGGGGGCAAATATACTAACTACCTTAGAGAACAAAAAGCTTAATGAGTGTTTTAAAGTACTACTTTTGCCAGATAGCCCAAGCTTTTTTTGCTTGATGTATCAACATTTTATGGCCACTGCATACCCTTGCACCGTTAACAAAACCTCTTTTTAGAAACTCTGTTTGACTCGGGTTATAAATAAGATCAATGAGAACGTGGTCACTAGTAATGCTTTCATAAGGCAGTTCTGGACACCTATTAATGTCTGGATAGGTACCTAAAGGAGTACAATTGATAATTAAATAATGTGCTGCCATCACAGATCGTGTAATATCTTGATATCTAAAGATGTCACCTACGCCGTTGCGAGAAACAAATCTAAAGTCAAAACCCATTGTTTCAAGTACATAAGCAATGGCTTTAGACGCGCCTCCGGTACCTAGTATTAAGGCTGTCCTTTTCTTTATGGGTAAGTAATCACTAAGTGTGAGGGCAAACCCAGAGTGGTCTGTGTTATACCCAATAAGTTTATTTGTGGCAGTTATCTTTATGGTATTTACTGCACCTATTGCTTTAGCTTCATTGTCAAGTCTGTCTAGAAATGGCAACACTGCTTCTTTATATGGAACAGTCACGTTAAAACCTTTGTAGTCTAAACGCCGTTCCTCTAAAAACGCTTTTATAAGATCTGGAGATTCTATTTCAAAATTCTCATACGTATCTTGTCTTTCTTCTTGCTTAAATTTTGTGTTGAAAAACTGCTTTGAGTAAGAATGCCCAAGTGATTTGCCTATAAGACCATATTTACCCATTAATAGTAGATTTTTTAGATTTTTTATACCAGTCTAAGCTTAGAACTACAAAGATACCAATAATGATAAAAAAGATTGCAATAAATGTTTCTGTCGAAAATTGATTTGGAAAATAACGTTCGTATCCAGAAATAATAGCCTGACCATTTGCGTCATATTGCTTGCTGCCAATACTCGAAAGAATAAAAAGTTCTTCTTTCCAAGGCCATACGACTCCCAATGAACCTGCAATAAAGCCGATGATAACCGCATAGGTTGCTGATTTATATTTTTTAATTACATATCCTAAAAGATGCGAAAGAGAAACAAGACCAACTAAGGAGCCAAGTGAAAAAATAGCGAGAACTTTTAATAATTGAATTCTCTCTGGGTTCTCCATAAAACTAAAGTTCCATTGAAAAATAGATACAATCGTGTCATAAAGTGCGTTTACAGAATCTACAAGCAATAATACATAGTTACCCAAAAGAATCAATATAAAAGAGCCAGATAAACCAGGGAGTGTCATGCCGCTTACTCCTATGATTCCGCAGAAAAAAACAAAGATTAGATTATCATTTTCTTTTGCGGGTTCTAAAAAACTTATGCTAACTCCAGCAATAATACCGCATAGGAGGTAGGCAACATATTTCCTGTTCCATTCACCAAAGTCTTTTGCAATGTAATAGATGGAGCCCAGTATCATGCCAAAAAATGCGCTCCAGACATATAGTTCGTAATACACGATAAGATAATCCAGCGCCTTAGAAACACTAAAATAACTAATGATCATCCCAAGAATAAGGTAGCCTAAAAAGGGACCATTTATGTATTTTCCAAAACTCCTAAAACGTCCGTTTAATAAAAGACCAAAAGCTTTTTTATTAATTTTCTGCAAGGAATAAATAAACTCTTCATAAAACCCAGCCACAAATGCTACCACTCCACCAGATACGCCAGGCACTTTGTTTGCAGCACCCATTGCAAGCCCTTTGAGGACTAGCCATAGTTTATCAGATCTGGATCTTTCTTGATGCATATTAAGTCTTTTCTATTCTGTTCTTTTTAGAGTTTGCAAATCGTTCCATTAGAAAGATGACTAAAAAACCAATTACTGCCATTCCTATTGCAAGCAGCAATTGCGCATCACCATCATAAGAAGAAGGGAAAATACTTTGTTCCATAAATGGAACTTCCTTCCCGTGACTATTTATTCGGGTGGAAAGTACATCTTTCCAAGGCCAAATTTTATTTAAAGCGCCAATCATAAATCCAGTTAAGACGGCGAGAATAAAATTTTTATGATGTTTAAATAACCAGTTTAGGGCACGAGAGAATACTTTTAATCCAGTAATGGCTCCAGCAGCAAAAACCAATAATTTAAGAAATGCTCCAGAAAAAAGATCCCAATTCAATGTGGTTAAACTTTCATTTAAATCTGTCAATATCCCAATGACGCCTGAGTATGCTCCAAGAAGTAATAGAATAAACGCACCAGAAATCCCAGGTAAAATCATTGCAATGATGGCAATAAAACCAGCTAAGAACAGAAACCAAATATTATCTAGTGATCCCAAAGGAGCTGCAATGGTAATGAAATAAGAAAATGCAATCGCGAGAATCATAGCGATTAAGACTTGAAGATTCCACTTTGCAATCTGTTTTCCCACATAGAGAATACTAGCGATAACTAATCCAAAAAAGAACGCCCAGACTAAAATAGTATGTTCAGCAAGTAAATACGTAATGGCTTTTGCCAGGGACAATACACTAATTAGAATCCCACCGAAAAGAGCTACTAAAAAACCGATATTATAGTCTGCCCAAGCCTCAGAAAAACTAGTTTTTTTCCAAAGCTTGAAAAATCCAAAATCTAGTTTATGGATGGTCTCAATGAGCTCTTCATAAATGCCAGAAATAAAAGCGATAGTACCACCAGAAACTCCCGGCACCACATCTGCAGCTCCCATAGCGAGTCCTTTGGCTAAAATCGTTACATATTGTATTAAATTTCTTGAAGGCATATATTAGTATTTACCCTCAAAAATACAATTTTATAAAGAAGGATTTTGATGATTTAAGATTAATTGTTTCACCATTTGATTTTCATAAACCACGGGGAATAATTCCTCAATAATAATAATATATTCTGAGTCTACGCGCAAGGCATTGTTCAAGTGAAAACGCCCTTTAGATTGTTCGTTCAAATGAAAATAAAGTCCGGCTAATCGATATTCAATCTCTGGATGATTATTGTAATGCTCGGTAGCTTGATTTAAATTTTTAATAGCAGAATTAAATTCTCCTATATGAATCAACAAATCTGTTCGTTCAATCCAAGTGTCAATATCAATATTACCTAGTTCTAAAGTACGACGATATCCGTGCTCCGCCTCCTCAAAGAGGTTTAATTTTTTGCAGATAGTTGCATACCGTTTCCAGTAAAGTACGTTCTCACTATCAATATTTAGAGCTTTATCAATATAATAAAGACATTTTTGATAATCTTTTTTTCTGAAATAGTAATCCGTAATAGCCGTCCAAGCTTTGTCTAATAGGCCATCTTCTTCAACACACTTTAAATAAAACTGAAGCGCTAGATCCATATCGCCCAGTTTTTCATAGCATTTTCCTATTCGCAATAGAGCAAAAGAAGTTGGATCATCGAGACCTAGGGTTACTGTATAACTCTCAATGGCTCCTGCATAATCTTTTAATTTTTGTTGGGTTTTTCCTTTTTCAAGATACGCTCCAATAAATGCATCGTCGCTGATAATAGCAAAATCGAATGAAGCAAGTGCCTTTTTATATTCTTTCAGTAAATAATATTGCTTACCTACTTGATGCCAAGCAACCTCAGAATATGGATTCTTATTTAAAAAATCATTGAGATAATCTATAGCAGCTTCGTTTTCTTCTAGATAATCAAAACAGTAGATTACATTGTAAAGTGCAGAATAGTCATGCTCATCGTGCTCAAGGCATTTCATAAACTTATACTTCGCATTTGAATAATCCTCAAGAAATAGGTATTCCATACCAATTAAGGATAGTACATCTGCCTCATCATCTGTCAAGGATAATGCGCGTTCTAAAAAAGAAATAGCCTCTTTATGATTATCTCTTCGTGAGCAAATATTTGCTTTTTGAATATAAATTTCTTCGTTAGATTGCTCTAGTTGTTGCAGCTCTTCTAGTAAAGATTCGGCTTGTTCCAGCTTGTCTTCAAAAATGTACATTTCTACTTGAAAAAGTCTTAGATTAGAAGAGGAGGGATGTTGTTCGAGGCCTAGTTTCGTAGCTTTTTTAGCGAGTGCTATCTTACCAATCTCAAGATAGTGATGGATAATGTCTTCAAATTCTTCTGAATCGAAAAAGTACACATCGTTTGTCTTCAACATGGATTCAAAACGTGTGAGTGATATGTTAGATTGCTCGCCTGGTCTTTGCATACAAGGATTTAACGGTTTCTACTTTAAAGGTACTTTGATTGTTTGAAGTTCAAAAGTTATGCCGCTATTGTTGTTAACACCTTTATCAACAGGGAATAAACCGGGGTAAGGGGCTAAAAAACAGCTAATTAATTTATTACTTATTCCGATAACTGATTCAAAACGTCGATTAAAATATCGCAACCTTCTTTAATTTCTTTTTCCGAAATAGTCAAAGGAGGCGTAATCCGGATTGCTTTTGACTCAAACAATAACCAAAATAAAATGAGACCTCGCGCTTTACAACGCATTATAATTTCAGAAGCAAGCGCTTCAGAATCTACTATTATCGCTAACATTAACCCGCGCCCTCTTATTTCATGGACCATAGGATGCCTAAGATTCTTTCGGAAAAGTGCCTCCTTTGTAAGCGAATCTTTCATTAATGAAGTTTCGGTAATCTCTTGTAAAGTCGCCAGGGCCGCTGAAGCGATCACTGCATTACCCCCAAAAGTAGTAATGTGACCCAGTTTAGGATTGTCACTTAATAAGGTCATCAAAGCACGTGAGGCGGTAAACGCGCCTATAGGTAGACCGCCTCCCATTCCTTTACCCATCACCAGAATATCTGGCACGACATCATAATGCATAAAGCCGAAAAGTTTACCTGTACGCCCAAAACCAGGTTGAATTTCGTCAAGAATCAAAAGTGCGCCAACGGCTGCACAACGTTCTTTTATTTTTTTAAGGTAGCCGTTTGTAGGTTCAATAAATCCAGCTCCACCTTGTATGGTTTCGAGTATAACCGCCGCAGTTTTTTCTGTAATTTCAGAAATGTCAGTCACATGATTAAAAGTGATAGCACGACATTCTGGCAAAAGGGGTTCAAAAGGTTTTTTGCGATCTTCAAAGCCCATCACAGAAAGTGCACCCATCGTATTTCCGTGGTAGGCATTGTTCGCGTATAAAATTTCTTTTCTACCGGTCGCTCTTCTAGCAAGTTTCATAGCGCCTTCGATAGCCTCGGTACCGCTATTTACTAAGTACGTAGTTTCTAATGGGGCGGGTAGGTGCTTCGCGAGCAACTGCGAAAGTTGTACTGCTGGTTGCTGAATGTACTCTCCATAAACCATCACGTGGGAATACCTGTCAATTTGATTTTTAACAGCTGCAGAGACACGAGGATGGCAATGCCCTAAACTGCACGCCGAAACTCCGGCAACAAAATCTAAATGTTTGTTTCCATCTGTATCATAGATGTAACTTCCTTTTGCATGCGAAATCTCTAAAGCAAGTGGATGTGGTGTAGTCTGCGCTTGATATGTGAAGAAGTCATCTTTCATAATTAATTCTGAACTCGATTCAGATTTCCTCCATCATATTCATCATTAGAGTTATCGGTATCGATTGCCCGCAAGGGTGCCTGATCTTCAGGACGATTAATAAAATCTTTAGGAGAAAGCTTAGAATTTTCTGGAATCTCTAATGGGTCGTCATTGGCATCCTGTTCTTCAAAAAATCCCCCTTCATCTTCGGGTAATGGTATTCCCTTAATAGTTGGTAAAAATGGAGCTGGTTTTTCTGAAAAGAGATCTTCCTTGCGCATCAAGCGTTCTTCTCCACGCCAGTTAAACTTTGATAGAATACGATCACTCTCTGGTAATCTTGAAGGAGGATAAATCTTACCAGGCACTTTCTTGAAAAACCGAGTGGCTACTATTTCTTGATTTTCTAAAGTGAGTTCCAACTGGCTGGCAGTGGTCATGTCAATGCCCGTTAATACCTTATCATCACCATAGAGGTAGAAGATTACTTCTACGTTTTTATCAATGTTGACAGTGTCTAGTTCATTATTGGTGAAAAGTCCAATCAGTCGTTCTCCTTTCACTTGGTTATATCCTAAGCTGTCTTTTTGAATTAAAAATGCATTTTTAAACACCTTGAGCGTATCTAGTTTCTCTGTTTTTATATTGTTTAAAATATGGATGGTATCTCCAGTTATTTGATTCTCTCCCATCCACAATACTGGATTTGTCAAGAGTTTTGTGATACCGGATTTTTCATAGATGAAAATAGAATCGCACTTGCCGCTTGTATTACCTTCTTCTGGAGTTCCTTTTTTAAAGAGTCTTGCCCTATAATAACCTCTTAAGATTCTATTTTCTGTTTTACCTGTAATGCGCAAGGTGTCTGCGTGTACATAGATAGAGTCTTTATCACGTAATGTGGCAGCAATAGCTCTCTTGGTAATAAATACAGAATCTTGTTTTCTATACACCTCTGCGTAATGACCTTTAATCGTGCTTTGATTTGCAGTGTCTACTACTTTTATATTATTAGTGGCAGAGGCAAAAGCTCTGTTTCTGTCAAAATAGATACTATCTCCGTAAAGGATTCTATTCTTATAATCTACACGAGAGTTTTTTACAAAATAACCCGTATCGCCTCGCGTATCATAATAACCCCGCTCACAGTACACCGTACTTGTCTCACTTATAATTGTAGATTTGCCATATAAGTAAGCCCCTCCAGTATCTGAGTAAAAATCAAGCTGCTCACTGTTTAAAGTGTACTCAGGATTGTCAATCTTAACATTAGATAAGAACTGATACTTTTTAGACTCTGTGAAGTACCGACCAACACGACTGGTAAGTGTGCTAGCTGTGTCTATAACTGTACCGCCACTTCTATAAAAGGCCTGCTGTTTAACACGATCAAAATAGAGCGTGTCTGTTTTTAAGGTGGTTTGTGGGTTTTCCATCACTACATCACCGCTGGTAAAAGCAAACTTAGTATTCCCATTGTACTCGGCATACCTACTGTTCATCTTTATGCTGTCTCCTTGGGTTACCTTAACATCACCATAGGCTTTCACAAAGTTGTCTTTACTATATAAATAGGCTTGATCACACCACATTTCAATCCCTTCGTGCACAATGTATACTTGACCATCTGCATCCTTTGTATAAACTATAGCGTCAGGTAATTCTGGTTTGATATCTATATACCCAGATTGAACGGCTATTTGCTGTTTAAGCGTATCTACTTGCCCAGCTGTTGCAAGAGATATTAAGAAGAAAAAAAATATGTGAATGTTGTTTTTCAAAAATTACGTTTAATTATGAACCAAAAATACACGAATTTGAATGATTCGTGTATTGTTTGGTTTAACTATTAACGATTGTAAATCGATTAAATTATCTATGTATTGTCTGCGTTCTGTCTGGACCCACAGAAACTACCCTTATAGGAATTTCTAATTCCTTTTCTAAGAAATCTATGTATTCATTTAATTCTTTCGGAAATTGTGATGGACTTGTCATCTTAGTCAAGTCTTCTTTCCAGCAGTCAAACTCCGTATAAATAGGTGTAACATTTTCTGGCTCAATATTAAAAGGTAGATGCGAAATCGTTTCTCCTTTATATTTATAAGCTGTACACACTTTTAATTTTTTGAATCCAGAAAGGACATCGCCTTTCATCATCATTAACTGAGTAACACCATTTACTTCACAAGTGTATTTTAGTGCTACTAAGTCTAACCAACCGCAACGACGAGGGCGACCAGTAACGGCTCCAACTTCGCGACCTATTCTAGACATTTCTGCTCCTACTTTATCAAACAATTCTGTAGGGAAGGGTCCAGAACCTACACGTGTTGTGTACGCTTTAAAGATTCCATATACATCTTTTACTTTGTTAGGGGCGATACCTAATCCTGTACAAGCACCAGCGGCCGTAGTATTTGAAGAAGTTACAAATGGATAGGTCCCAAAGTCAATATCTAATAAAGATCCTTGTGCACCTTCAGCTAGGATCGTCTTTCCAGCTTTGATTGCTTGGTTAAGGTACTCTTCACTGTCAATAAAGGTTAATGTCATTAATGTTTTCACGGCAGTGTAAAACTCTTCTTCCATTTCGTCCAGATCATACTGGATGTCAACATCGTAAAAATCAATCATTGCCTCATGCTTATTTGCAAGGGCTCTGTATTTTTCTTTCCAGTTAGACAGCTCTAAATCACCTACACGGATTCCGTTTCTACCGGTTTTATCCATGTATGTCGGCCCTATTCCTTTTAAGGTAGAACCAATCTTGGCTTTACCCTTAGACGCTTCACTTGCGGCATCTAGCAATCTGTGGGTCGGAAGTATTAAATGTGCTTTTCTTGAAATGATTAACTTAGCTTTATAATCAATATCAAATTGATCTAAGCCTTCAAGTTCTTTTACAAAAACAACAGGATCGATTACAACACCGTTACCAATTACATTCATTGCGGTTTTATGGAAAATCCCTGAAGGAATCGTACGTAATACGTGTTTTATTCCATCAAACTCAAGCGTGTGTCCTGCATTTGGGCCTCCTTGAAAACGAGCTATAATATCATAACCTGCAGTGAGAACGTCAACAATCTTTCCTTTCCCTTCGTCTCCCCATTGTAATCCTAGTAGTAAATCTACTGCCATAATTTAAGTATTGGTCGTGTTTTTTTTATTTCCGTAGAAGTAAAGAGAGTGATTTGTAATCTCTACATCAAAAACTTCTTCTATGGTCTTTTTAATATTCTGAATGCGCGGATCGCAAAATTCAATCACCTCGCCATTGCTCAATATCAAGTGATCGTGCTGCTTATCAAAATAAGATTTTTCAAAATGTGCTTGGTTTTGACCAAACTGGTGTTTTCTAACCAACTTGCAGTCAAGTAGCAATTCTATGGTGTTATAAAGCGTGGCCCGACTTACACGGTAGTTTTTGTTTTTCATATTAATATAGAGTGACTCTATATCAAAATGTTCCACTTGATTGTAGATCTCGTGCAATATGGCATATCGTTCTGGAGTTTTTCTATGGCCGTTCTCTTCGAGAAAAGCCGTAAAAACCTGCTTCACAATATCCTGATTTTTATGGGCTGTTTTTGTACTCATTTTGAAGGGTCAAAAATAAGGTTTTTATACCCTTGTTACTTTATCAATACCGTTTATTTTTTTAATGTTTTGAACCAAGTTATCAAGAATGTTTTTGTTTTTTACAACCACCACAATCTTTCCGGTAAAAACACCGTCATTACTATCAAAGTGAACACTCTTCATATCTATAAGCAGATTATTAGACACTACTCTTGTCACTTCATTAACGAGTCCTATGGTATCAATCCCAGTAAGACTTAGCTCAGATCTAAATTCTCGTTGGGTAGAATCTATCCAAGTAGCAAGAATGATACGGTAATTATAGTTGCTTTGCAGCTGTACTGCATTTGGGCAATTTTGTTTATGTACTTTGATTCCCTCGTTAATAGTGACAAAACCAAACACATTATCACCAGGTATAGGATTACAGCAAGTAGACATTTTATAATCTAATTTTTGCTCTTCTTTTCCAAATACAAGCTGGTCATACTTTTCTGTAATCTCTTCTTTGTGAATATCTGGAGGCGAAGTAGGTTTTCTTATTTTTTTAAAGAAACTAACCAATGCATTGCTTCTTGAAGCTGCAAAATCTTTTAATTGCTTGTTATCAATAATCCCAGAACCCACTCTAAAGAATAAATCTAAGCTCGTTTTTAATTTGAAAAAACTTACTAATTGGTTCGTTGTATTCTCGTCTAGAGATATTTTTAAAGATTTAAGCTTACGCATCAAGACTTCTTTACCCTCAGCGGCAACGACTTTTTTGTCAGCATTTAGGGCACTCTTAATTTTTGAAATCGCTTTTCCTGTTGTGGCATAGTTGAGCCAGTTATTTGTAGGCTTTGCATTTTCACTCGTAATAATCTCTACTTGATCTCCGCTCATGAGTTCGCGACTCAAGGGCACTAGTTTTCCATTTACTTTGGTCCCTCTTGTGTGAATTCCAACCTCGGTATGAATCTGAAATGCAAAGTCTAAAGCCGTTGCTCCCTTTGGTAGCGAGTACAAATCACCCTTAGGAGTAAACGCATAAATTTCTTTTGCATAGAGATTGAGTTTGAAGTCTTTCACAAAATCTATAGCACTTATATCGTGATTTTCTAGTGTGTCTTGTAGTTTGTTAAGCCAAGCATCAAGCCCTCCATCATCATTGTTCTTGTTCTTGTATTTAAAATGTGCAGCAAAGCCTTTTTCGGCGATCTCGTCCATACGTTCGCTACGTATTTGAACTTCTACCCATCTACCTTTAGGTCCCATAACTGTAATGTGCAAGGCCTCATAGCCTGTAGACTTTGGGGACGAAATCCAATCACGTAGTCGCACGGGATTTGGTCTATAATGATCTGTAACTATTGAATAAATTTTCCAAGCGAGAAATTTTTCATTCGCAAGCTCACTCTTATAAATAATACGAACTGCAAACTTGTCGTAGACTTCATCAAAAGTCACCGTTTGCACTTGCATTTTACGCCGTATAGAAAAAATAGATTTTGGTCTTCCTTTAATCTCATAGGAAAGCCCTTCGGCATCTAATGTGTCTTTGATAGTTTTTGAGAAGGTGCCTATGTAGGCATCTTGTTCTTCTTTACTTTCTTTAATTTTACTGAGGATATCTGTGTACACCTCAGGTTCGGTATATTTTAGACCAAGGTCTTCAAGTTGCGTTTTAATGTTATAGAGCCCTATTCGATGAGCGAGTGGTGCGTAAATGTATAGTGTTTCCGAAGCTATTTTTACTTGCTTGTAATCTGGCATTGAGTCCATTGTTTGCATATTATGCAAACGGTCTGCGATTTTTATGATAATCACCCGTACGTCATCATTTAGGGTGAGCAACATTTTTCTAAAATTTTCTGCCTGCATAGACACATCACCATCATAGGGCATCTTGTCTATTTTAGTAAGTCCATCAACGATGCGCGCTACGGTCTCTCCAAAAAGCTGTTCTAAGTCTGCAAGCGTGTACGAGGTGTCTTCTACAACATCGTGTAATAGGGCAGAAGCGATAGAAGTAGCGTCCAGGCCAATCTCTGCAGCTACTATTTTTGCCACAGCAATAGGGTGAAAAATATAAGCCTCGCCGCTTTTACGACGTTGCTCTTTGTGCGCATCTACAGCAACATCAAAGGCAGAGCGTATCAACTTTTTATCTGCAGAAGATAATGTGCGATAGCTTATCTTAAGTAAGTTTTTATACTCCTTAGCGATGGCCTTTTTTTCTAATTCTAGCGCTTCTTCAGTCATAGAATAAATGTATCATGTTTTATTTGATTGTCCAATGCAGAATAGGAACAATTAAGGAAGAATTGTAAACATACTGTTAAAAGCTTATTTGAGCACAAAATAGATTAGTCCTATGTCTTACTTCTAAAAAAGTTATGATAGAGAATAGAGGCCAGTAACCCCAAAAAAGAAAATCCCGCCAAAGCATAAAACAAATAAGCGTGGCCTTGTTCTCCTTTCCATCCATCTAAGAAATACCCAATCATTGGTCCTGCAAAAATATCTGGTGTATACCCTATAAACGATATTACACCCACGGCTGTGCCTGTTACGGCTAATGGGATTCTTCCTTCTTTCATTACAGCAAAGTAGAGTACTCGAGCGGCGTAAACCCCTACGGCTGTAATGATGATAGTTGTGAAAAATAAAGGATTACTACTCGCAATATATCCTGAAGCAAAAAAGAGTGCACCAATAATAGAAAGTGCAAAGCCTATGCATAGGTACAAGGAAGCTCTAGAGCGATCTGCAAGAAAACCTACTGCTACACCTACAATGGGACGGATAAAAAGTAAGAAGGTGCCCGTTTTTGCTGCCTCCACCTCTGTGTAGCCCATCACAACTTTTGCATATAATGAAAAGATATCTGTGATTTTATAGCCTACGTATGCGCAAAGGATGATGATCATCAAGAGCCAAACAGATCGCAATTGTAAAACTTCCTTAATATTCTGAAATGTTATTTTTTCCTTTAGTATTTCTTTTTCATTGCTATTCTTTATCTTTAGGAAGAAGAATACAATCACACCTATAAGAGCCACAATAGTTGACGAAACGAGCACTACAGATTTAAAGGCTTCTGTGCTGTTAGTTGTTCCTAAATTTTCAGCAGCATCTGAAACGAATAGAGAAAAAATAAAGACACCCAACAAGCCAAAAAGTGCCCCCACTAAGCCCCGACCGCCATCAAGAAAACCAAATGCTTTTCCTTGACTGTCGTTTCCGCCCCAAATACGAGTTGCCTTTATCATTCCTGCCCAAAATAAAAAGATGGTTGTAAAGCCCCAATAGCCGTATAGTATTTTAAGTGTTGTTAGTGACGGGTCATTTGCATAAACTAAACCCCCAGCGGCTGTCATTATTAAGGCAATCCCCATTAGCTTGCGAGGAGGGAAGCGGTCTGCAAGTGGGCCACCTACTAAATAGGAGCCTAGGGCGACTAGCCCATAGATAGAAAAACAATAACCGATTTCTGTGTTTGTAATGTTATAGACATCCAATACCGTGG
Organism: Patiriisocius sp. Uisw_047; assembly: GCF_047730165.1. GTDB lineage: Bacteria > Bacteroidota > Bacteroidia > Flavobacteriales > Flavobacteriaceae > Patiriisocius. The sequence goes on along the minus strand of NZ_CP159834.1, from coordinate 2,617,787 downwards.
CTCTAAATACTCTGGCTAGCACAAATGGCAGTATGAAAACAGCTTCGCCTGCTAGAATCAAGAGTGTAATATAGTGCCAGGGTTTTTTATTGCGTGCGTTCAAGAGGGATGCTTTTTGGTTTAAAGGTATGGGAAATTAGGGAGAGTACTTAGAAGCAGTATTTGAATGAGGTTTTAGTTGAATAGCTTTCCTATTTATACTAGGAGCCCGTTATATTTTTAATAGGTGTCTCGCTTTACTGGCAGGAAGTTTAAAGATAAATTAAAAAAACACCCCTTGTTTCCAAGGAGTGCTATAAAATATTTTAAAAACGCATTACATCTTTTTAGGCGGTGTAATCGTCGCTCCATCTCTTAAGACAAAAGGCATAGTGTCATAATAAAACCACATCATAGCAATCTTACCTTCATTTATAGCTGTAACAACGTGGTAATTTGTCATTGCTGTTCTCTTAGTCGATTTACTCGTACTCGAAACAGTACCCCAGCTAAACCCGTAATCTCCAGGCGGAACTTGAGCGCCATCACCTATTCGCACGGAGAGGTTAACACCTTCATTCACATCATATGTATTCTGAGCAAAATTTGCCGTGTACATTTCGAGATGTTGCTTTTTATTTATGGTGTCACTTATACCGCCTAATCCTATAATCATTGCATCGTCAGTGAAGAATGAGGAGAGTTTAACGGCATCACCGCTATTCATAGTTTTAGTGTATTCTTTAATTATTTCAATATTAGCATCGTAGCCGTCAAAGTCTACAGAGATTGGTTTGTCCTGAGCATAGGTAGTTAATGAAAGGCATAGCATACCTACTAAAAGGCAGATGGTTGTTTTTACTGTTTTCATAATGGTTGGTTTTAAGTTGATTATAAATATAGTGTTTTATAAGTTACTGTCTATCAGTGTGTCCGAGTGATCTGTGGTGTGGGAAGTATTCCGCTTTTCTTCGGAAATGTGCTGGGCTTGCTGTAGTGGAGCAGTTTTGGGGTTTTGACTCAATTAATATTTCTGACTAGGGTTGAAGCTTGCTGCAGACGCTACGCTTGGGAGCCACTCAGTATCAGCCCAAGGGAGCCACCTCCCCCTTATACAGAATTTTACACTAGTTCGTTTCATTTAGCAAATATCTACGCAAGGCAAGGAGCACTAGAGTGTTATATTTCATTCTAATCACTAATCACTAATCACTAATTACGAAAATACTGCCATTCCAAACCCCTACTGTCTGCTCGTCTCTGTCACGTTGTCAGTCACTTCCCAATGGCACAAATGTTGTCTTATGTGAACCGTCTTCGGGTTTATAATATTTCGAAGTACAGATAAACGAATTACAATTTAAATTTATAATAGATATGAGTAAGATTATTGGAATTGACTTAGGTACAACCAACTCCTGCGTTTCGGTGATGGAAGGAAGTGAGCCAACTGTAATCCCTAATGCAGAGGGTAAAAGAACAACACCTTCTGTGATCGCTTTTGTAGAAGGCGGCGAAATTAAAATAGGTGATCCTGCAAAAAGACAGGCAGTAACAAACCCAACAAAAACGGTAGCTTCGATCAAACGTTTTATGGGAAATAAATTTTCTGAATCTTCTCTTGAAGCAGAAAGAGCTGCTTATACGGTAGTAAAAGGAGATAACGATACACCACGTGTGGATATCGATGGTCGTCTTTATACGCCACAAGAATTGAGCGCAATGATTCTTCAAAAAATGAAGAAAACAGCAGAGGATTATTTAGGACAAGAAGTAACACGTGCAGTAATTACAGTACCTGCTTACTTTAATGATAGCCAACGTCAAGCTACGAAAGAAGCGGGACAAATTGCTGGATTAACAGTGGAGCGTATTATTAATGAGCCTACAGCGGCGGCATTAGCATATGGTCTTGACAAGAAAAATACAGATCAGAAGATTGTGGTATTTGATTTTGGTGGAGGAACACATGATGTATCTATCCTTGAATTAGGAGATGGTGTATTTGAAGTGCTTTCTACAGATGGTGATACACACTTAGGTGGTGATGATGTAGATCAAAAAATTATCAACTGGTTAGCTGACGATTTTAAGAAAGACAATGACATGGATCTTAGAAAAGACCCAATGGCATTACAACGTTTAAAAGAAGCGGCAGAAAAAGCGAAGATTGAATTATCTTCTTCTGCACAAACAGAAATCAACTTACCGTATGTTACTGCAACGGCTAGTGGACCTAAGCACCTTGTTAAAACATTAACACGTGCTAAGTTTGAACAATTGATTGACGATTTAATTAAAAGAACAATAGAGCCTTGTAAAACTGCAATGAAAGCTGCAGGTTTAACAAACAGTGATATTGACGAAGTTATTCTTGTAGGTGGATCTACTCGTATTCCTGCAGTGCAAGAAGCGGTAGAGAAATTCTTTGGAAAAGCGCCAAGTAAAGGTGTGAATCCAGATGAGGTTGTAGCGGTAGGTGCTGCAATACAAGGTGGTGTATTGACAGGTGATGTAAAAGATGTATTGTTATTAGATGTAACTCCTCTTTCTTTAGGGATTGAGACTATGGGTAGCGTAATGACAAAACTTATTGAAGCAAACACAACGATACCAACTAAGAAAAGTCAAGTGTTCTCAACGGCAGCAGACAACCAGCCTTCTGTAGAGATTCACGTATTGCAAGGGGAGCGTCCTATGGCAAACGATAATAATACGATTGGTCGTTTTCATTTAAGTGACATTCCACCATCACAGCGTGGGGTACCTCAAATAGAAGTTACTTTTGATATTGATGCCAATGGGATCATTAAAGTAAGTGCAGAAGATAAAGCAACTGGAAAGAAACAAGATATTCGTATCGAAGCTTCTTCTGGATTGACGGAAGAGGAAATCGAGAAAATGAAGCAAGAAGCTGCAGCAAACGCAGACTCTGATGCTAAGTTGAAAGAAACAGCAGATAAAATCAACGAAGCGGATGGAATGATCTTCCAGACAGAAAAGCAGTTGACAGAATTTGGTGATAAGATTTCTGACGATAACAAGAAGCCAGTTGAAGATGCTTTAGTAGAACTTAAAGCAGCTTATGAAACTAAGAACGTAGATGCTATCACGCCAGCGCTTGATAAGATTAACGAAGCTTGGAAAGCAGCTAGTGAAGAAATGTACAAAGCACAAGCAGAAGGCCAAGGAAGCCCCGCCGATGGCGCGGAACCAACAGCAGATGCAGGCGCAACAGAAGGCGAAAATGCTGATGTTGAAGATGTAGATTTTGAAGAAGTGAAGTAATACTTCTGCTGCACCTAGTGTGCGGCTCTAAATAATAAGAATCCCAATCTAATGTAAATTAGCTTGGGATTTTTTTATTCTTTTATATGGACAAGTCACCTTACTCGACAATCACCTTAAAGCTCACTGTAGCTTTCGTATCAGTAACCCTAAGGATATAAATCCCTGATGCTATGTTTGCTTGTAAGAAGATTTGTGAATCGTTGGTGTTAAAGACTTGCGTGTGCAACAGTTTTCCTTCTGTAGAAAACAACTGGGTTTTGATAGGACCTACACTTACAAGTGGGTTAATGCCAACTGTAATAACATCTCTAACAGGATTTTTAAGGAGTTTAAATGTGTTTTCTGAAGCAATACTGGAGGTGCTCAACGAGCCATTTCTAATTTCATCTAAAGCAAACTGCGCACTTGCTTGGCTTACTGAAACGTGTGGTTCATTCTCATCTGGAATATAGCTATTCACGAAGGGGGAGTTGCTTAAATCTGGCACTGCGTACCAGTTATCTTCATTTTCGATTGCTAAGGAACTTAGTAATGGTATAAAAGAAAATTCATCCTGTTGTAATGCCATAATAAAATCTTCAATGACAGGGTTTCCTGTTCCATCACCTAAAGCATTAGAGATATTTGAAATTCCGCCGGGCGCACTATCCACCCCGTCAGTAGCAGTAGTAGCAGCTCCCATAGCATCAAAAGTTTGCACTGGAAAACCAGAAAAGAAGGTGTCAAATCTTGTCACTTCTATAGTTTCTGTGGCTAGGGGCATAAAATGTAATTCTACTTCCCCAGTGAGGTTGTTTCCTAAATCGAGCGTAGTATCTACCACTTGCATCCCAGGTGTGCCTATGGTGATGCCTAAACCACTACCGTTAACTATAGCTACATTCCTAACATTTTGAGGAAAGCCTAAAGCGTCGAGCTCTGCTTGAAAAGGATCTCTAAAATCTGGTGCGCCTGCAGGTAGTACTAAGGCGGGGTCTTGTTCAAAATCTGATCCTGCAAGTAAGTGCGCATTTAAATGGTCTACTAACATTTCTTTTGCTGCGGCACTGTTTAGTAATTGATCTACGGCCTGTTGTGCTAAGGGGTCATCACTTTGAAACGCAAGGTAATTTATCAAATATTGAAGACTCATAGGCACGTTAGCTCCCTTGTGTGGAGAATCAAACGAAATATACAAGCGTGTATCTGCGTTTAGACTATTTTGTTCCATATACGACAAGCCGTACCTAGCGATTAATCCACCCATACTTGGCCCAAGTACTACAAGGGGTTCGTCACCTACTTTTTCAGTATTTAATAAATCAATGAGTGCTACTAAAACCATAGCATTACGCTGTATGTAGTCGCCGCCGCCATCTATTTCTAAACCATCTGAGATATAGGTAGGAGCATTAAGAACTATAATATCAAAGCCTTCGTCCCGCAATATATCTGCCATATTCTGACCATTGAATGCTAAACTATTATATAATCCATTTATATCTCTGCTATCACCTGGATCAAAACCATCCAATATGATAATAGGTTTGTCTAAAATTCCGGTCGTGTTGTCTAAGAAAACTTCATATTCTCCTTGCCCAAAAAATGCTTGTGTTTCATCATATCCTTGATAAGAAATCGAGGCTGTAATCGTCTCAATTATTTGCTGTTGGCGCACTGGGCTGTTATCAATTTTGCCTAAGAGCGAAACCTGTGCGTGTGTAGAAATCGTGATAAGGCAAGCCAATGCCACGTAATAATTTTTCATTGCTTTTTTTTAGTGGTTAAGATAATATTTTAATTTTATATTTTTAAAAAACAGAATTTTATTTTAGCACATTTTAAAGGTAGGCTTTGAAAAGTTGTTCTCAAAAGGTTTAGTAAACGACAAATAGTTTTTAAGATGGATCATACTTATCACCTTACAGATTTCACTTGGCTAGTTTTACTTGAACACGGTCATAGCCCAGAATCGTTAAGAGAAGCTTAAAAATATGAGAAGCTTTTAACGCTTAGCTTTTTTTTTGTAATTTGTAATCATCCTCTGAAGAGCTCTTAAAACATCGAGCCTGTAAATTAAATGGAGCATACTATGAAAACAATAAATTCGCTAAAGGCTATCCTTGTATTTGTAGCAATATTTTCGATACTATCGTGTAAGAATGATGATACGATTACGGATCAAACTGAGAGCTTAATAGGCGCATGGCAACGCAGTGATTTTAGTGACCAGTTTGAATATATACTAACTTTTCAGCCTAACGCTAATGGCTTTAGAACGGAGGTAGAAACAAATGATGAAGGACAAGCAATTTCTAGTGCTAGATCGTTTAATTGGGCTACAAATGATAGCAGTCTAACGATTGATTATGGTGGAGAAATAGTAACGACTGCGTTCTCGTTTAACGAGAACGGACACTTATTCCTTATTGATATGACTAATTTATATTTTATAAAGATGGAGTAGCTCCATGCTGTAGTACTAAAAAACCCCAATCTAATTCATTTTAGGTTGGGATTTTTTTAAATCTTGAAATTAAATGCTTTGATAGACAAACCTTACTCTACAATAATTTTCTTTGTTACAGCATCATTGATTCTTAATACATAAACACCTTTACTGAAGCTAGATACATCTATCGTCGTAGAGGCAGAAACAGTTGGATTACTATATAACAACTTGCCGGTGATGTCAAATAAGGCAAGAGAGTTTACATCTTTGTTTGGAGAATTTATTGTGACTGTTTCATTCGCAGGATTAGGAAAAATACTCACCTCTATGGTTTCAAAGTCTGAAATAGCCAGTACACTAGGTCTTATTAACAGCATGCCAGCATCAAAGTTTGAATCACTATAACTTAATGTTGAGATTAATATGGTGCCACTTTCAAAGTAGGGGTATACGTTCCATGCACCATTATAACCAGAATTATTATTGGATGGATACACGTCAAAATATGCAGTTTCAGTCATGTTTTGATTTTCGATATCGCTTATATCGATTGTTCTTAGCCCCGCCGAATAACTAGCTAAGTAAAATGTATTTCCTAGTACATATCCATTATGGTCTGTTGCATTTGTAGTCCCAGAATATTCAAAATGAAGCACGGGATTATCAAGATCATTAAAATCAAAAACGATAGTGCGTGTTTCAAATCCATAGTTTATTTCGTCTATTTCATCTCCTAATAAAAAATAGCGTTGATCTTCTGTAAACCAACCTTGGTGTGTATAAACCGTGTTTGAGTAGGTTGCGGTACTTATCTGTTGCGGGTTAGCCTTATCTGTGATATCTACAATGGAGATGTATGATTCATTACTCCCTATATAAATTTCTCTTCCAGCGTAATTAGTGTCTGGACCAGTATAAGTTACTACTTGTCCATCGTGGCTGTAAAAATCATCAGCATAACCGCCGGCAGCTAAAGGATTTAGTGGGTCTGAAATATCAACAAAATGAGGACCCCCATTATAGGTGGACGTACCTACTCCGTAAGCAAAACCATCAGTTTCATTAATAACCACATTGTGAGCATTTCCAAAACCGTTGTAGTGCGCATCTTCTGTAAAATCTTCTGGCGGAGACGCTACATCTCTTAGACGAGTTAAATCAAAGATTTGCATCCCGTGACCATTCGCTTCGCTTACAATAAAGGCATAATTGTTATAGGTTTTTACATCTCTCCATAAACTAGAACCAGCATGGCTGTCTAGCCTTCCTAAATAGATTGGGTTTACAGGGTCGTCAATATTGATAAATGCAGTACCGTTGTACAGGCCTAGTAATACATATTCAGATCCAGTCTCTGGGTCTGTCCATCCCCAAGAATCATTGGCATTGGTTGCGCCAAATTCGTCTGCCGTCATTTCTGAGAGTAAGTCATATCCACTGCAAGGATAGATACCTGCCATACCATCTTCGCATGGCGTCTGTGCTAGCGTTATTAGCGTGTTTAATGCTAAGAAAACAATTAAAAACTTTTTCATAGTTGCGTTTTTTATAAAAATACCATTATACTTCCGCAGCTGAGGCGCCATATTATTATATAAACGTGCCATTTTCTCATTATAATCTGACAGTAGAAAACATCTTACAAGTCATCATCAAAGAAAATCGTATTCATCAACAGTTTATTGGTGCCGTATTGGAAAGCTCTAAAATTATAGTGGTCGGCGAAGTGCATCAATTTTCATTTTCCATATTTTTTTTCTGGTGTGCCTTTCTTCCTATAATAATCACTAGTAGGTATCAAGCCTAAGGTTAAAATTTTGATAATTTTAACCTTAGGCTTGTTGGTTTGACAGCAACGGTCAAGCTAGATGTACAAGGTATATTTTCTCCTAATGTAAATTTTTATCGTATTAAAGCGCTGCTCTAAATATAAGATCTACTCCTAAAAAAAGTGAACTATCAAACTCTGCGTTAAGTCTGTTTCGGTCATCTCCTCCTACTTGAAAAGTAAGTACTTGTAATCCTATTGTATCTCCTTCATTGTAAACGCCATAATCTGTTGTGTCTAATCCTACTTTTCCGCGTAGAATAAGATTATTATCAAAAAAGCCATACGAGGTAAATAAAGCAAAGCGAATAGATTCTTCTTGTGTGTAAAAAAGAGATTGATTCTGTGCTAAATTATAAGATTTTACAGAGGTAAGTAGGTTAGCACCAACACTTAAATATTCAGTAAGTGAATAATTTACATCTGCACGAATAGGTAAAGTGGCATTGATATAAAACTTACTATTACTAGACTTGTACCATACTCCAACGAGCGGTGTTAATGTGGTTCCAAAGTTTTCGGATGACATATATGCACCAAATTTAAGTCCATATTTTGCTTTGTATTTTTTTTCAAATAATGCAAGACCTCCCATTTGAAAATCTTCTCCACCTATACCATCAAAGTCTGATGCAAATTTAGGTAATGCTACATAGGTACCACTCCAGTTGTTGCCATGTTTTATTTTCAGTCCTAGGTTTAACCGTGTCATGATAAGGTTCGTTCTGTTATCGGTGAATGTTAATCCTAATCTCGTGTTTTCGTAAGTAAAACCGGCAATAACTACCGCTTTATCGTTAATTGGTACTGGAAAATAGACTTCAGCAAGGGTATTTCCAACGGTTGTTTCCTGATCATTTTCTAGGTTCCCAAGGGTTGCACTATTATAAGACACTTTCACTAGATCGATATAATCTTGTGCATTCATGTTGCTTCCAGAAATAATGAATACTAATGCGATAATTGCTTTTTTCATAAGTTATATTTTTTAAAATAAGAATCGATTGGTTTTGTTTAAAAACTAGGAAACGAAGTTAAACAAATATTAGATACACCAAAAAAATATTTTCGGTGCTCTAGGTGAGTTTAATATCAAAAGAATCTAAGTTCCTTTGTAAACTTTAAATAAAGTCTACAGCGTTAGCCAAGGGCGTAAAATGGCGAGAATATTGAGATAAGACTATTAAATGAAAGTCTTGTTTTGCCTTCTGGCGAAAGTAAAGGGCACTTGAGTGATAGTTATTTGAGTATTTACCTTAGGTAAAAGAAACTCAGAAAATTAGAGAAATAGCCCATAGTATGATGTCATACTACATCTCATCACCAAAGAAAATCGCATTCATCAACAGTTTATTGGTGCCGTACCAGAAGGCTCTAAAGTTATGATTGTCAGTAAAATAAATAACGTTTCCTCTTCCCATGCTTCGTTGTTTATAGGCTGAGGTGTTACTTAACATACTCAAATTTGGTTTTGAGATATAACCCGCTAATAAAGGGTTTTCTGTATATTGAATAGGGTTTTTATAACTGTCCTTATCTGCTTCCATAAATAAAGTAGAGTTTCTAAAAACGGGTAGTGTACTGTTTTTATACCCAAAGGCAATAGGGTGGGAGCGGTCTAGTGTGGTTTCAAATATTGCGCCCCCTATTACTTGTGCACCACTATAATCACCCACTTGTTCAAATGAAATCGCTTTAGCAGAATCTTTCTTCGTTTCAAATTTAATTTTCATAAGCTCGCTTGAGTTCAACCATCGACCTGTGTTTTTATACGCGATTAACGTACCTCCATCTTGCACCCAATCTTTAATTTTCTCTGTAGTATTTTTATCAAAAGCACTTCCCCAACTGTTTGGGATAATGAGATCTGTATAACGGCTCAAATCTGTTCTGCCTAGATTTTTGGTGTCCAGCTTGGTAATATGCATATCGTAGCGCGTATCAAAAAGATGCCAGATCTCTCCAGAATCATACGGCGTGATTCCTTCACCAATAATCATGGCAACTTTAGGTTGCTCGAGCGCTCTAAACTGATTACTCCCCAGATCAATCCCTTGCGTCAAGCCTGTGGTCACTCCCGTAATAGTCACATTAGTTTCTTCGGAAATGTTCTGGATCATTTGACTCACCTCACTTGCAGTCATCTCTTGATTTTGTACGGGTATCATGATAGCACCGTAATCATATGTTTTTCCATCTACTGTAAAAGGTTTCATTCCTACTTTGGCACGCAATCCACTTGCTAAAATCTGGTTGAGGGCTTTAGGTGCGTAGTAATCATGCCACTCCATTATGTAGGCGTAGTTAGAGGCGTTCACCAATTCAATGGCTGGCTTCTCAAGCTTTATTATTTCTGCACCGGCCTGGCTCGTAGCACCATTCTCTGTGTAGTCTACGTTAAAGGCTAAAGGAAAAGACCAAGCACTAATGTCATAAAACAAACTATCCTTAAACTTCGTTCGCTTTTCAAACATTGCATTAATTAATCTAATTTGTTTTTGATTTTTCGGAACCACATACGCCGCACCTTTTCGGTACTTTTTACCTTCTATGGTTGCATCACCTTTCAATTCGTGAACAGTGATTTTGTGACGTTTTAATATTTCGGCTAAATGATATGCTTTGTTCGCATCTTTCTCATCACCAAAAACAATGGCACTGGATTTACCTTCGTTTCTTGCTTCTTTGAAAAACTGGCGTTGGTAATCCAAAATTTCGGTGCGCATATTTTGGGCAGCTTCTAGGGTGGACAAAGCCGCCGTAAATTGGTTGCGAATGGTAAACGGAAACGTCAATATCCCATTGTCAGTTTCTTGTGCATGGCCTCGTGAAGAGGCTTGCTCAAAAAGAATCCCAATGCTTCCATTGATATCTGGAAAAGTGCTTCCTTTTCCGTAGTAAAAATCGTCAAAGCTTTCTTCTGTATAATAAAAACTACCAATTTTATCTAAAGCCTTAGCGTGAAATTTAGCAATATCACCTGTTAAGTCTTGGTTCTTCTGAGGTGTCAATGGATGTGTTCTCGAAGGAATTCCTGGCTGAAAAAAGAAACTCGCATTAGATCCCATTTCGTGATGATCTGTCAAAATGTTTGGATACCAATCGTGAAACGTATTGATGCGCGCACGACTTTCTGGAAGTTGTACAGGCAACCAATCTCGGTTCATATCAAACCAATAGTGATTGGTACGACCTCCAGGCCATACTTCATCATACTCACGATCATTAGGATCTGGATTGATGTTTTGTGACTTGTGCATATTTGCCCAATAGGCAAAACGCTGCAATCCATCTGGGTTATAGGAAGGGTCAAGTAAAATGACGGTGTTGTTTAATAGTTCGTTCATTTTAGGCCCTTGTGCCGCTGCTAAATAATAAGCCAAAGCGAGAGAGGCGTTAGATCCGCTAGATTCGTTACCGTGGATAGAAAAACCTTGATAGACAACTATTGGCATTTCCGAAGTATTTTGGGATGCGCCATTGCTTTCAGTTAAGGCAAGGTGGTTTTGCTTTATGGTATCTATATTGTTATGATTGGTGGGACTCGTAACCGTAAGTAGAAGCAGCGGTCTGCCTTCAAAAGTCTCGCCTCGATCTTCTATCGTGATCCTATTACTGGCAGCAGCAACGGCGTATATATATTGCACTAACTTATCGTGAGAAATATGCCAATCGCCTATTTGATAACCAATAACCTGCTCTGGAGTCGGGATATTTTTATCATACGTGACGTCACTTGGAAGGTAGTATTCTAGATCAACTTGGTAGTCTTGTGCGCTACTCAAATAACTAACTAAGAGTAGAAGGATTGGGAAGATATTTTTCATTCTTTAAAAATAGTGAAAAAGAATACGAGTTCAAACTAGAATTAAAGAAGATGAATTTAGAATCTCAATACAGAAGCCTTAGGGAGGTGGGATAATACTTTACTATTTATGATTGACATTTCTATCACTCTGAACCTGTCAAGGGGCAACAAATGTACTTCGACAGGCTCCACTTGTTCATCATAAAATTTCAGAAACAAAGAACCACTTCTTTTCAGAAGTGGTTCTCATATGAATTAGCTTTGGTTTCTATTTATATATCGTCAAAATCGATATCTGTAAAGCGACTTCCTGCCGGTTGATCCAGTGTTGCTCCTGCAGATGCTGCAGAATCTGGAGCTCCGGGTGCTATATTAGCATCAGCAACTGTTGCTACCTCTGGCTTCGCTTCTCTTACATAGTCCTTCTGGTGACGTTCACTTATTACTTCTTCTCCTTTTTCATCAATCACGTATTGAATCATCTCATTTACGTTCTCTTTAAACTCCATAAAATCTTCTTTATACAGATAGATTTTGTGTTTTTTATAGTGAAAAGAACCATCATCGTTTGTAAATTTCTTGCTCTCTGTAATTGTTAGGTAGTAATCTCCTGCCTTTGTAGATCTTACATCAAAGAAGTAGGTGCGTCTTCCCGCACGCATTACTTTGCTAAAAATCTCCTCTTGCTCCATCGAATAATTATCGCTCATTTTTTTTGTTTTGTTATTTGATTGTCCAAATCTAAAAAAAAATGTCACAAACTAACACTATTTTATATTTCTTTTTCAAGAAGTTGTTTTGCATACAACTCCTTGTAATAACCGTCTTTGTTTACAAGGTCATTATGAGTTCCTTGCTGTAAGATGCTCCCGTCTTCTAGCACTATAATTTTACCTGCATTTTTTGCAGAGGAGACTCTGTGACTAACGATAACCACCGTTTTGTTTGACGAAATTTTATTGAGGTTTGTCAAGATCTCTTCCTCTGTCTCTGTGTCTACTGCAGAAAGGCAATCATCAAACAATAGTATTTCTGGATCTTTGATAATGGCTCTAGCAATTGCCACTCGTTGTTTTTGCCCCCCACTTAAGGTGATGCCTCGTTCACCTAGAATGGTATCGTAGCCTTTAGAAAAACCAATAATATTGTCGTGAACCGCCGCTTTTTTAGCAGCTTCAATTACTTCTTCGTCTGTTGCATTTTCTTTTCCGAACTTAATATTGTTACGTATCGTATCACTAAACAAAAATGCATCTTGTGGCACATAGCCTATATTGTTTCTCAATGCATTTAAATTGAGGGCTGCAATGGTTGTGTCGCCTATTAGTAAAGTGTTCTCTGGAACATCATACAATCGACCTATCAGTTCTAGGATGGTAGATTTTCCAGATCCTGTATTCCCAATAATCGCTAATGTCTCACCAGGATGTACCGTAAACGAAACATTTTTTAAGGCCGTGATATGGGTATCATCGTAGGTAAATGAAAGATTTCTCAATTCTATTTTTCCTGTGATAGGCGTTGCTGCTTGTGTATGGTTTACAATTTCTGGCGCTGTATTTAAAAACTCATTTATTCTTTTTTGAGAGGCTTCAGCTTGCTGTACCATAGAGGTTACCCAGCCTACTACTGCTACTGGCCACGTGAGCATATTTACATAAATAAGGAATTCAATAATGGTTCCTATTTCGGCAATCTGACCGTTTATGTATCTCGATCCCCCTATATAAACTACCAGAATATTACTTAAGCCAATGAGCAAAATCATTAAAGGGAAAAACAAGGCTTGTATGCGAGCTAGATCTACGTTCTTTTCCTTACTCGTTTCTGCTAGGTCTGCAAATTGTGCGTTGATTGCTGGCTCAATACCGTATGCTTTAATCACAGAAACACCACTAAAGCTCTCTTGTGTAAACGTCGTTAGCTTTGATAAATACTGTTGGACAACCGTACTTTTTTTGTGAATAATACGGCTTAACTGATAAATAGCCACAGACAATATAGGGAGTGGAGCAATCGCATATAATGTTAATACGGGTGCCTGAGAAAACATGTACGAAATCGTGACAATGAATAAGGTAATCGTAGTGGTACTATACATCAAGGCGGGGCCTGTATACATCCTAACTTTAGATACATCTTCGCTAATCCGGTTCATTAAATCTCCTGTGCGGTTTTGTTTATAGAAACTTAAAGAGAGTTTTTGGTAATGCTGGTAGACATCGTTTTTCAAGTCGTACTCAATATAACGAGAAACGACTATAAACGTTTGACGCATCATAAAGGTGAAAAATGCTGACAGTATGGTAGCCCCAAGGAGAATTAAAATTCCTTCTTGTAATCCAGCTTTCATAATTTCTTCGGAAATGTTCCCGTCTAGATAATCCTTGATAAAGTTGACACTATCGCCAATCTTCATAGGTACCACCAACTTGAATGCCGTAGCGATTATTGTAATAATAAAACCAAGAACTAGACGTCCTCTGTATTTCTTAAAATATGTATTAATGCGTCGTAGTTCTTTCATAAAACTTGTAAGAAGCTAGCCTTGTAACTTTGTGTTAAGACAAATATTGCCAAATATCTAGCGAAATAATTTACTAACAAATTCGCAATTTACATACTAGTGTATTGCGAATTACTTGATTATAATGTAATTTTGCCCGACCTTTTTAAGGATATTCTAAACCTAAAAATATGACAACAGACGTAGTACAGGCAAATGAGCTACATAAAATAGACCCGGTATTCGGTCAACTATCTTTTGACAATCACGAGCAAATTGTGTTTTGCAATGACAAAGATACTGGTTTAAAAGCAATAATAGGAATTCATAATACCGTTTTAGGGCCGGCTTTAGGAGGTACCAGAATGTGGAATTATAATAGTGAATGGGATGCTGTAAATGATGTCTTGAGACTCTCAAGAGGGATGACTTTTAAGTCTGCAATCACAGGATTAAACTTAGGAGGTGGCAAGGCTGTTATTATGGGAGATTCAAAAACACAAAAGACGCCAGAGTTGATGTTAAAGTTTGGTGAGTTTGTGCACTCACTAGGGGGTCGATACATTACTGCAGAAGATGTAGGGATGGCTACAAGTGATATGGATCTTGTCCGCACCGTAACACCTTACGTTACGGGTATTTCTGAAGAAAAAGGGGGTGCAGGTAACCCTTCTCCAATAACTGCATATGGTGTGTTTATGGGGATGAAAGCTGCTGCTAAGTATAAGTTTGGTAGTGATCTACTAGAAGATAAGGTGGTTTATGTTGAAGGAATAGGGAATGTAGGAGAATCCCTTGTGGAGCACTTAACCAACGAAGGAGCAAAAGTGGTGATTGCAGATATTAATCAAAGCCGTTTAGAAGAAGTGAGAGATCGTTACAGTGTAGAGATCTATAGAGGCAAAGACTTACATGAAGAACAAATGGATATCTATGCGCCGTGTGCCCTAGGAGCGACCATAAATGACACAAGCATTAACAAGTTAAAAGCTAAGATAATTGCGGGAGCTGCCAATAATCAACTGGAGAATGAAATAAGCCACGGAAAAATGCTGCAGGCTAAAGGGATTGCTTATGCACCAGATTTCTTGATTAATGCAGGCGGCATCATTAATGTGTATGCAGAGCTTGAAAACTATGGAAAGCAAGAGATTATCAGAAAAACAGAAAATATTTATAATACAACGCTAGAAATTTTCAGTAAAGCTGATAGTTTAGGCTTAACAACACATCAGGCTGCAATGGCAATTGCACGTTCTCGTATTAAAGCAAGAAAAGCAGAAAATAAATAAATGTTTTAAGGAATAAATAACCTTATATTTGCAGCCCATAAGAAACCCTTATAGCTATTAGTTAAACTCAATTTTATTTTTAAAATGAGTCCTTTAAACGAATCCCACGGAAGCGTGTGATATAATATAGACCCAATGTTCGGATTTGTACTATTTCCGAAGTAAAAAAGTTCTTTTAAATATGCTCACCAGAAGACATATACGTATTAAAGTAGTGCAATCTATTTATGCTTTTGATCAGACCGAAAATCGTGATCTGGACAAGCAAGAAAAGTTTTTGCATTATAGTATAGACCAAATGCACGATCTATATGTGCTTTTATTGCAGGTGCTTGTAGAAATGCAAAAACACCAGGATGCATATATGAAAAAATCGCAGCAGAAGCATCTTGCTACCGACAGCGAGAAAAACCCAAGTAGAAATTTTATTGATAATAAGCTGATAGATCTGATAGCGCATCATCAGGGACTGCAGGAAACAGTACATAATAGAAAGTTAGATTACTGGTCGCTAGATGATGAGTATATCTCGATTCTATTGAAAGACTTACGTCAGCGTGATTTTTACTCTAATTACTTAAAACTTAAAGACCCAAGCTTTACAGATGATAAGGAGTTTGCCGTGTGTGTTTATAAAGAGGTGATTGCGCCTAATGATAAGCTATATGAGTATCTAGAGGACAAACGTCTTACTTGGGTTGATGATTTTGCGATCGTGAACACTGCCTTGGTAAAGGTGCTCAATAAACTAAAAGAGACAAATGCAGAGTCTTCTTTAATCCCAGATTTGTATAAAAACGAAGACGATCGTGATTTTGCGACTACATTGTTTAGAAAAGTAGCGCTGAACGACGAGAAGTTAGGACAAATGATTGAGGGTAAAACGCCTAATTGGGACCAAGACCGAATTGCTGATGTAGATATGATTATCATTAAAATGGGAATTGCAGAGTTTTTATACTTCCCGTCTATTCCTACAAGAGCGACTATCAACGAGTACCTAGAGATTGCTAAAGAATATTCTACTCCTAAGAGTAGTATCTTCATCAACGGTATTCTTGACAAGCTGGTTAAGGAGTTGGCTGCCTCTGAAGAACTTAATAAAATAGGGCGTGGGCTTCTGTAAAAGCCAAAAAAATTTTCTTACTTTTACGTTTTTAAAAAATAAATATGTTAAATATGAAAAAATCAATTTTATTAGTAGCAATACTAGCGGCATTCACATTTACTTCTTGTAAGGACAATGCAGCAGAAAAAGTAAACGTAGAAAATGTAGCAGAAGCCGCAGATCGCGATGCAACAGCAGGTAATTTTCCAAAAATGGAATTTACACAAACAACACACGATTTTGGAAATATCGTACAAGGAACTCCAGTTGAGCATAAATTTACTTTCACAAATACAGGGAATGCTCCTTTAGTTATTGTGGATGCAAAATCTAGCTGTGGATGTACAGTACCAGAATTTACTAAAGAACCAGTTGCGCCAGGTGCTACAGGAGAGCTTTTAGTAAAATTTAATGGTAGTGGCAAAAACCAAGTAAGTAAAGCAGTGACTATTACTGCAAATACTGCTGCTGGTAAAGAAACGTTAACAATCAAAGCTTTTGTTGAAGCTAAAGATGCAGCTGCGGGAAGTAGCGTTATTCAATAAGCTAACAACATAACAATAGAACAAATGGGAGATATCACGAGTTTTTTACCAATGATCCTTTTATTTGCAGTGATGTATCTTTTCTTGATACGGCCGCAAATGAAGAAGCAAAAGAAAGAGAAAAGTTTTGCTAAAGAGTTGAAAAAAGGAGATAAAGTAGTCACTAAAAGTGGATTACACGGTAAAGTACTAGATCTTAATGCAGACGGAACTTGTATTATAGAATCTGGAGCGGGAAAATTAAAGTTTGAAACTTCTGCCATATCAATGGATATGAGTGCGAAGATGAACGCGCCGCTAGTTATCAAAGAGAAATAATCTCATTTAACAAATAGTAAAACCCGCTTCTTTTAATTAAGAAGCGGGTTTTTTGTATCATAAATTTTGATAATTGAGAGATGGGGTAATTGAGTTTTCTCTCTTTGTTTTCGCTGAGGGTGGCTTTTATGTTATTAAGTAATATTAGGTGCTTTCTTTGTGTTCTCTTTCTCTCCGTGGTTTATCTGCAATTGGCTTCGTATTACCGTAACACCAATTTCCTTACCACTTCTTTCTGCATTTTACCATTAAGTAGGTCGATAATCTTCAATTTACCGTAGCTTAATTCTTCACGTAATACAGAAGAACTCAAAGAGACATATAAGGTATCACGGTCAAGTACGACTCCTGTTGTATATTTAACTATCGGGGCACCCATAACAGATTCCCAAGCTTGTGAGACAGACACCTGGTCTAAGCCTTTATCTAATCTATTTGACGCTATAAACTCCTGTAAGACACTCTTAATATCACGTTCCCCGTTTTTTCTTTTTGCCATCTTTAGTGCCCACGTAGGTGGGTATATTATTTAGTTTTAAGTGAGAAAGGAGTGAAAGTCTTGTAGGTAAACACCTTACCGTCTCTGTTCTTTACACGCATTTTATCACTGCTTAGTTCTAGTATTTCTTCTTCCCAAGCGTCGTAAGGAGTTTTGTACGCTAGCATAAACTTGTTGCCTTGTTCAAGGGAGAATTCTTCTGTGGCGCTATTATTTATAAAGCTCCCGTCAAATTGCGGTTTTACTTTGCTTCGCGTCCCGTTACTTCCATTTATTTCAATAAAATCTACAATTGCATTTACTGTATAATCTCTTTCCGTGCCGTCTTCAAGGGTTACGCTCGTGATTTCCCAGTAACCGTTTAAGTCATCGGTTTGTATAGGGGAGGAGCAGCTGGTTAGTGTAGCTGTCGCAAAAATAACAAGGGTGTAAAGGCTGTTCAGTTTCATTCTTATTTTATTATATCGCCTAGCGGCTTTATTAATTTTTACAACTTAAAAAATTTATAACTCTGACTTACCTTTTTCACCACGGCCTCTGTTCTGTCTGCGTGGGTATCGCTTATAAAAAGCTGGCCAAAATTCTCATCATCTACCAGTTTAATAATATGAGCCACGCGCTCTTCATCGAGCTTGTCAAAAATATCATCTAACAACAGAATAGGATGCACCTTGTGGACGTTTTTGATAAAATCAAATTGCGCTAGTTTTAAAGCGATCAAAAATGACTTCTGTTGTCCTTGACTCCCAAATTTCTTTATAGGATGGGTGTCAATGCTAAACAAAAGATCGTCCTTGTGCGTACCTATAGAAGTATACTGAGACATCTTGTCTTTGTTTACATTTTGCTGCAAGAGTGTCACCATTTCACCTTCTTCAAGTTGACTTTTATACTCAAGTCCTACGGTTTCGTTTCCACTAGAGATGGCGGCATACTTTTCTAAGAAGATAGGCGTAAACTCTTTTAAAAACTCCGTTCTGCTTTTATGGATGCGTTCGCCTAGTTCGCTTAATTGTAAATCATAGACGGCTAGTGTGTCTTTATTCCAAGCGTGGTTTACTGCAAAATACTTTAATAAAGAATTTCGCTGCACTAGTATTTTGCCATAAGCAAGAATGTCCTTAAGGTAGTGAGAATTTCCTTGAGAAATCACACCATCCATAAATTTTCTACGAGTTTCGCTTCCTTCTACGATCAAGTCTCTATCTGCGGGCGATATCATCACAAGGGGTAAAAAACCTATGTGGTCACTAAATTTAGTGTATGCCTTTCCATTACGCTTTATTACTTTTTTTAGGTTCTTTTTTGCACTCACCACTATTTTTTCTGGACGTTCTGCTTTGACGTATTGTCCTTCGACAACGAAGAATTCTTCACCGTGTCTTATGTTTTGTCCAGTGATGGGATTAAAATAACTTTTGCCAAAACTTAAGTGATAGATTGCATCCAGCGCATTCGTCTTTCCCACACCATTATGACCAGTAAAACAATTAATGTTTGGGTCAAACTCAAAAGTTTGGGCTTCAAAGTTTTTATAGTTTATAAGGGAGAGGTTTTTTAAAATCATAGAAATCAGTAGTTTGCAGTGATACGGGTATTGAATGATTCCTGTTTCCGAAGCAAAAAAAGTAGACTGCAAAATATCTAAAAATAAGGAATAATTTATCTTTTAAATTGATATAAAAAATTTATTTTTGCTCCTCATTAAACAACATTATGGCTACATATAAAAAAAGAGGATATAAACCAAAGACGAAGGTTGAGAAGCAAGACGATCTTGAGGATGGAAGTGCAACGGCAGAGGTTTTTAACACCTTAGACGAAGGGGCATCGAGAACCGAAGCTTGGGTTGAGAAGAACCAAAAAGTAATCTTAGGGATTGTTGGTGTAGTAGCCATCTGCGTATTAGGTTATTTAGCTTTTGATCAGTTTATCCAGAAGCCTAAAGAGGCTGAGGCATCAAACGAGATTTTCCAAGCACAAAAATATTATGAGCAAGCCTTAACGGCAGAAGCTTCAGATTCTTTGTACGTGCGTTCTTTAAACGGTGGTGAAGGAAAATTAGGAATGCTAGACATTATTGGTGAGTACGGAAGTACAGAGGCAGGAAATATGGCAAGATACTATGCTGGCGTTTCTTACTTAAATATGAATGATTACCCTAACGCAATCAAATATCTTGACGATTTTAAAAGTGATGATATCTTAATGGGTGCTGTTGCCAAAGGAGCAATTGGTGACGCTTTTATCCAGTTAAACCAGAAAGAAGATGCGCTTAAGTATTACGAGCAAGCGGCTTCATTTAATGCAAACGAATTTACAACACCGAAGTTTTTATTAAAAGCAGGTGTGCTAGCAATAGATATGGGGAATGCAAGTGCTGCAATTAAACATTTAACAGCATTAACTGAAACGTACCCAACATCTATAGAAGCAACAAAAGCTACTGCATACTTAGGTAGAGCAGAGGCAATGAAATAAATATTGTTACCCGCGCAGGTGGGTGTTAGATACTCACATTTGTGAGCACAAATATGGCAACAGTAAATAAAAATTTATCTGAATACGATAAAGCAACCATCCCAAACGCGAAAAATTTTCGGTTTGGGATTGTTGTTTCAGAATGGAATGATGATGTGACAGAGGGACTCTTTCAAGGAGCTTTTGACGCGATTTTAGATTGTGGTGGTATCAAAGATAACATCGTGCGGTGGAATGTACCAGGGAGCTTTGAGCTCATCTACGGTTGCAAAAAAATGCAACATAGTTACGATATGCTTGACGCCGTCATCGCTATAGGTTCTGTAATTCAAGGAGAAACCAAGCATTTTGATTTTGTTTGTGATGGGGTTACCCAAGGCATTAAAGATTTAAATGTACATAGTGATATTCCCGTAATTTTTTGTGTTCTTACAGATAATAACAAGCAGCAGTCGCTAGACCGCAGTGGAGGCAAGCATGGTAACAAAGGAACAGAAGCAGCGATTGCAGCAATTAAAATGGCGCAACTTCGTAAAGACGCTAATTTCTAGGACGTTTTAACGTAGGACTGTTTCCAATAAGTTTATCTCCTTGTAATAAGGCAACTATTTAACGCTTTAGTCTTTTCTCTTTCAGTCCCTAAGCTTCATGGAGGTCTTTCCGTTATCAACGAAGCGGTCTTTTTTCTCAACGCAAACAATGGAACAGTAATTGTTTAAAAGAACAATGGCAGGCGCTGTTAAGTCCTGTTCATTTTGTCTATTTTTACTAAAGAATACTATTATGGGATTTTTAAAGCGCACCAATAAAAAGTTTGATTACGAACCTCGTCATTATGAGAGCGATAAGGATGGAAGCCCATTTGCAATGGAACAGAAGTTTGATAAATTTCGTCATACTATTGGATCTGGTAAAGGGATGAAAGGGAACTTTAGCCAAGCACTTACAGAATTAAAAGAGACAAAAGCAAAAGGTGCTAATAGAATCATCCTTATTTTAATAATGGTATTTGTTATTTTATTTTTATGGATCATTGATTTTGATCTATCTATCTTTTCATAATACCCTATGATCAATCGCATCCAGTTACTTCCGGATCACGTTGCTAACCAAATCGCTGCCGGAGAAGTAGTACAAAGACCTGCTTCTGTTGTAAAGGAGCTGTTAGAGAATGCAATAGACGCTGGAGCTTCTACAATTACACTTGTTATAAAAGATGCCGGAAAAACACTTATCCAAGTGATAGATAACGGTATGGGAATGAATGTGACAGATGCGCGATTAGCTTTTGAACGTCACGCGACTTCAAAAATTAAAGCAGCAGAAGATTTATTTAATTTACACACAAAAGGCTTTAGGGGTGAAGCGCTTGCTTCTATAGCAGCCATTGCTCACGTCGAACTTAAAACAAAAACAGCAGATGATGATGTGGGTACTCAAATCTGTATAGAAGGCAGTGAGGTATCCAGTCAAGAAGTTGTGGTTACCCCTAAAGGCTCTACAATTTCAGTAAAAAACTTATTTTATAACATTCCAGCACGCCGTAATTTTTTAAAAAGTAATCCCGTAGAAACGAGACATATCATTGATGAGTTTCACAGAGTTGCCCTTGCGCACCCAGACTTGGATTTTACCATGATTAATAATGGGAGTGATGTCTTTAAATTACCAGGCTCAAATCTTCGTCAGCGTATTGTAAATATACTTGGGACAAAAACCAATGAAAAATTAGTACCCGTTACAGAAGAGACTGACATTGTAAAGGTAAACGGATTTGTCATTAAGCCAGAATTTGCAAAGAAGAGCAGAGGGGATCAATATTTTTTTGTGAATAATAGGTTTATAAAGAGTCATTATTTACATCACGCAGTAGCCGCTGCCTTTGCGGGTTTAGTTAAAGACGGCTCTCAACCTGGCTACTTTTTGTTCTTAGATGTAGATCCAAAGTCTATTGACATTAACATACACCCAACAAAAACTGAAATAAAATTTGACGATGAGCACGCTATTTATGCGATGCTTAGAGCAACCATAAAACATAGTCTGGGTCAATTTAACATTGCGCCTATCATTGATTTTACTAAAGACAATGGCTTTGATACACCATATTCATACAGTAAAAAACCACCAACAGCACCGACAATTGAAGTAGATAGAGACTTTAATCCCTTTAAGACCGAGCCTAGGCAGGGGAATATTAGTTTTCCTTACAAGCGAGAAAAAGCGCCTGTTTGGGAAGCTCTTTA
Source organism: Patiriisocius sp. Uisw_047 (assembly GCF_047730165.1). GTDB lineage: Bacteria > Bacteroidota > Bacteroidia > Flavobacteriales > Flavobacteriaceae > Patiriisocius. Next base: position 2,595,455 of record NZ_CP159834.1, on the reverse strand, counting down.
TGCGGGTTTAAAAAGCGAAAGCTCCCTTATAGATGCAGACACCATCAATACAACCCACTTGCAGTTTGAGAGTGATCCAGAAAATGGGCGCTTGTTTGATGATACGGAAGCAGATAGCACGCACGGTACATTTCAGCTACAAAATAAATATATAATAAGTCCGATAAAAAGTGGTTTACTAGTCATACACCAGCATCTCGCGCACCAACGTGTGTTGTATGAGGAGTTATTAAAAAACATAACAGTACAAGAAGCGGTAAGCCAGCAGCTATTGTTTCCACTGTGTTTATCATTCTCAAAAAAAGAGGTGACGGCATTAAAAAAAGTAAAAGAGCAACTAGAGCATACGGGTTTTGTGTTTGGAAACTGGAAAGCAGAGGAGATAGAGGTAAGCGGGGTTCCAGTATCAGTTTTAGAAAGTCAAGCTTCGGAAATATTAAACCAACTATTAGAAGATCTGCAAAACGAAGTTCCGGATGCTTCATTTAGTTTGAATGATTTACTTGCAAAAAGTATGGCGAAAAGTATGGCTGTAAAAACAGGAGTGGCTATGCATAAAGGAGAGCAAGAGCATTTGGTGCATCAGCTTTTTGCGTGTAAAGAACCTAGCGTGTCACCAGATAACAGACCAGTGTTGATTACGATGGATGTGAACGATTTTGATAAAAAATTTAATTAATGGGAAGGTTAACAGAGACAGTAAAGATACTAATCATTTTAAATGTACTGTTTTTTGGGGCGAAGCTATTCAATCCAGAATTTATGGATCGTATGTTCTCGTTGTACTATTTTGAAAATCCAAATTTCAATGTATGGCAGCCAGTGACCCATATGTTTATGCATGGCGATATTATGCATATATTATTTAATATGTTCGGTTTATATATGTTTGGTTCTCCCCTTGAAAAAGTTTGGGGTAGAAACAAATTTATATTCTTCTACTTTTCAGCGGGCTTAGGAGCTGCATTGATACATTCACTAGTAGGGTATTTTCATGTACATCAAGGAATAGATGTGTTATTAAGTCTAGGAGAAAGTAAGTTGACCATTATGGAGATGTTGAACAATACCACAGGTGAGGGCTCTTATAGAGAAATACAAGCAGTTGGACTCGACGTCGAATCTTTCTTTAGTTCTTGGAATGTGCCAGCACTGGGTGCATCTGGGGCTGTTTATGGAGTTTTGGTCGCCTTTGGATTAATGTATCCAAATACAGGCTTGATGTTAATATTTTTCCCGGTACCAATCAAGGCAAAATACTTTATTCCGGGTATTTTAATTATGGACATTGTAGGGGGTCTCACTGGAAATTCAATCTTAGGTCAAAACATAGCGCACTGGGCACATATAGGAGGCGCACTATTTGGATTCATAATGGCTTATTACTGGAAAAAGAATAGTATGGATAACACACGCTGGGATTAATAAACGGTACCCGTCTTAACAAAAAAACATATGGCAACAGGAAGTCTAGCATATCATTGGAAAACACAAAATATCGCGATCAAATTGATTGTGATCAATGTACTTGTGTTCTTACTGCTGCATTTAGGTTCTTTTCTATTTGCAATGGAACCAGCATATTTGACGCGTTGGTTAGTGTTACCTGAAGAAGTAATGGACTTCATAGTCCAACCATGGTCTTTTCTGACCTATAGTTTTATACACTTTGATTTTTTCCATCTGCTTTTTAATATGATTTGGTTACATTTCTTTTCTAGATTTGTACTCAATATTTTTCCACCTAAAAAGTATCTCACGATATACTTGCTAGGAGCTATGGTAGGTGGGTTAATGTATGTATTATCATACAATGTTTTCCCTGTCTTTGAAGGGACACAAAGTTACTTAATAGGAGCTTCAGCTTCTGTGACGGCTATTATGGTTTTTATAGCTACATATACGCCTAACACGGCGTTCAGAATCTTTAAATGGACCATAAAGCTTTGGCATATCGCTTTATTTATTTTTATCTATGATTTAATACGGTTGCCTATAGGCGGTAACGCCGGAGGGATGTTGGCGCATTTTGGAGGGGCTGTATTTGGCTATATCTATGCACGTCAGTTATTAAAGGGAAACGATCTAGGTGTTTGGTTTGAAAATAGTATGGATTGGTTTTCAGATTATTTTAAAACTAAAAAACAAAAGCCATTTAAAAAAGTACATCGCAATAAGAAAGGAACCTCGCGCGGTAAATCTCAAGTGTCAGATCATCAAAAGAAAGTAGATGCCATTCTTGATAAAATAGGGAAGAGTGGTTATGATAGCTTGACCAAGGCTGAAAAAGATTTTTTGTTTAAAGCAGGGAAAGATAACTAATGAAAAAATTAGGTCTATTTAACAAGTTCATATTCTTCATAAACAGCATCGTAGCCGTGCTGCTTATGTTGTCTTTTATGTTGCCTTATGTATCGCCTAAAAGTTTTCCTACCTTAAGTGTTTTAAGCCTCTTAGTGGCGCCATTACTTATTATAAATGGAATTTTTATTATTTACTGGTTGCTTCGACTTCGGAAGCAGTTTCTATTGTCTGCCATCCTAATCGTTCTCGCGTTTTTACATTTTAATTCATTTTATAAATTTAGTGATAGCATTTCCGAAGTAGCATTCAAAAACGAACTAAGCATACTTTCTTATAACGTGCATTTGTTTAACGCTTATAGCGGTGGAAACCTTAAGAAATCTGAATTACTTTTTAATGAAATAATAAATAACTATGCTCCAGATATAATATGTCTCCAAGAGTTCAATGATGCACACGCGCCAAAGATGAATGGCTACCCTTATGTTTATGAGCATTTTAAATCTAGTGCGCGAAAAAATGGTTCCCTAACAAAAAAAGCATTGGGTCATGCGATTTACTCTAAATACCCTTTAATAAACAAAGGCGCTTTTGACTTTAATAGAACTACTAATAATACCTTGTATGTAGATCTCGTTAAGGGGAAGGATACTATTAGACTTTATAACCTACATTTGAAATCTATAGGGATTTTACCGAGTATGAGCGCCCTGCAAGAAGGCGATAAAGAGAAATTAATAGCTAGAATTTCAAATGCTTTTAAAGTACAAACCAACCAAGTGGATGCCATCTTAAATCATAAGAATGAAAGTCCGTACCCAGTAATTATTGCGGGAGATTTTAACAATACTGCCTTCTCTTATATTTATAATCAATTAACAAAGGGGATGCACGATGCCTACTCTGAATGTGGTGGTGGTTTAGGAACTACCTTTAATTTTGATGGGTATCCATTGCGAATCGATTATATATTAGCTCAAACAAACTTCGAAGTACTTTCGTTTAAAACCATTGAAAATAAATTTTCGGATCACCTACCTATACTGGCTACTTTGGGCTGGGATTAAAAAGGCAGTATTAATTTCTCTAAATACGAGATAGCATTTGTGCCTTCAGTAAAAAGTAAATCAAGAATACTCAAATTAGGTAAGAATTCATTACGGTCACTGAACACTTGGATGTAGGTAGGGAATTCAATTTCTAAATCCTTTTTTGCACTGATACTGTTTCTAGCGTCAATCACATCTTTTGGTTCCTTAGTGTATGCTGACGTAAAACTCCACTCGGTGTCAATACCTATTAATTCGCAAATTTCTTTATGGATATTAATGTTATGTTCAAATAGAGAAGTCACGGGTTCTTCAAAAAGATGCACGATCTCGTCTGCATAATATTCAAAGAAAGGGGAAGTGCTGTAAGCTGTTTGTAGGGATTTCCAATGATGTGATTGCCAGGGAACATCATTTTCTACCCCAACATCTTTATATTTTTCACGCAGCCCTTTTGTGTGCAGCACAGGTACATTAAGTAGCAGCGTTCCTTGGGTATGTGAAATATAGGCCCGGTTGCGATAGGTCTGTTTCTGGTAATTATCGTTCGCTTCAAAGACGATGTGATCCGCCTGTGCTACAAGTGCCATCTGAGCGATAGATGGAAAATAGGCTGGGTGAATTAAAACAGTGCCTTTGCGCATGTCCGGTTTATTTTTTAGCAGACTTTCTTCGTTTCCAAAAGAAGTTACCACCTATTAAAAGTACAATCCCAATCAATACATACCTAAGATATGATACGGGGCTGCCATCACCACCTACCGTGGTAAATAAACGTTCCCAACGAACCTTGTTTGCAAATCCTTTAGCATTGCCATCCCAACTCATCCATACCAATACTGGCTTTCCTACTACGTGATTAAAAGGAACGTAACCCCAAGATCGAGCATCTTGTGAGTTGTTTCTGTTATCTCCCATCAACCAGTAATAATCCATTTTAAATGTGTAGTCTTTAATAAGAGTTCCGTTTAATAGAACTTCGGTACCATTTTGAGTAATTTTATTATCGATTCCCATTTCAGTTCCTTCGTACACTTCAATTATTCTTTTATAAAAAGGAATACTTTCTATATTAATCTCCACAGTTTTTCCAGCTTCTGGAATGTAGATTGGACCAAAGAAATCATTGGTAAAAGAATAAGAAATATCATTTGGAAACAAACCAACACCTCTTTCATCTTTAGTTGATCTAGCCGACAGCACATCTAGTACGTCTGGGTGCTTTTTTATTAGTTCGAATGCTTTATCTGTAAGATGTGCGGTATACGTATAAACACCAGTTTCTCTATCTAATGCGGTGGCATACATATCACTTACATTATACCGATCCGAAAAATATTGATTTGGCTGATTTAAAAAATTTCCTTGCGGATCTTTTTTAACTAGAATTTTTTTAGAGAAAATTTTATACGCAAATTGAAGTTTTGCGCGCTCAGGTAATACATTCGGTTTTCCGTTAATAAAAACGCGTCCATCTCTTACTTCAAGGGAATCTCCTGGAAGACCAACACATCTCTTGACATAATTAGATTTCTTATCAATTGGTTTTTGCACACTTCCTCGCATGGTTCTTGGGTTAATATCTACTAAGGTGTCAACAGGCCAATTGAAAACTACAATATCATTGTGCTTAATTTTTTGAAAACCAGGAAACCTAAAATATGGAATCTGAGGTTCGTCACTATAAGATTTTACTCCAGCCACAGGAATGGTATCATGTACCATAGGGAAGGCAATAGGCGTCATAGGAGTTCTTGCTCCATAGTGAAACTTACTCACAAATAAGAAATCTCCTACTAATAATGTTTTCTCTAAAGAAGAAGTTGGGATTGTAAATGGTTGCATCACATACGTATGCACTATTGTAGCTGCAACTACTGCAAACAGGATCGAACTTATCCATTCTCCAGCTGCTGAGCCAGGTTGTAAACTTCTGTCTTCAATGTAGCTTAGCTCTTGCGTATATGCAATGTAATAGGTATAAAGACCACAGGTGAAAATAGCCAATAATGTATCTGCGGTTGAGTTACGACCAAAACTTCTGATGGTCTCTACCCATACCACGGGAAATATAATCAAGTTTACAACAGGAATAAATAGTAATATCGTCCACCACCAAGGGCGATTGATAATTTTCATCAACACAACTGCATTGTACACGGGTACCCCTGCTTCCCACGTCTGTCTTCCTGCCTTTACATATAATTTCCACGTTCCTAAAAAGTGCACGACTTGTATCACTAAAACGAAAATTAACCATCCTGTCCAACTCATATTATTGTTTCTATTTGCTGTTTATACAGCTATTTTTATTTTTAAGTTTTCAACTTACTACTTCATGCCCAAAACGTCTTTCATCGTAAAAACACCTTTTTTTCCTGTAAGCCATTCTGCGGCTAGGATCGCTCCTAATGCAAACCCATCTCTACTATGTGCTTCGTGGGTGATACGCAGCGTATCAACTTTTGATTCATAACTTACAGTATGTGTTCCCTTTACATCCGCTATTCTTTTTGCTGAAATATTCAGCACGTCATCATTGTTATTTTCTAAGGCCCAGATATCACGTTTTGAAAATTTCAGCAAATCTTCTGCCAGTGTGATTGCGGTACCACTTGGGGCATCTTTCTTTTCTGTATGATGAATTTCTTCTATATGCGGAATATACTCAGTGTATGGTTCCATCAATTTCGCAAGGTAGTTATTCAAATCAAAAAAGATATTTACTCCTACGCTAAAATTAGACGCATAGATAAAACTTCCGTTACAATTTTTACAGGCTTCTATGACTGAATTGTAATTATCTAACCATCCAGTTGTCCCAGAGACCACCGGAATTGTATTATTAAAACACTGTGTAATATTTAAAACAGCTCGTTCTGGTGTTGAAAACTCTATAGCAACATCAGCTTTTTTAAGTTCGCCTGTTGTTTCTGTGGTTGAAGAAGTATACACAATCTCGTGTCCTTTTTCTTTTGCCAACCGTTCTATGGTTTTACCCATTTTTCCGTATCCTAGAATCGCTATTTTCATTTGAGCGTATAAGTTAAAGAGAGGGTGTAATTTGGCTTTGTAGTAAACTTGTTCATATCAAATTTAGGCCCAACAGATAAGTCATCACTAATATCATATTGTCTTAAATGTGCGTCCACATTGGCATCTATTATATTTAACGCATAAAAAGCTATGACCGTAATTATGCTGTAATCTTTATTTTTTTGCGCACCTCGCTGTGCATTGATCAAACGTTCATTTGAGATAATAGCTACGGCACCATCACCAAAAAATTCGTCATCCGTAAATCCAGCAAGTCTTCTTTTGTAAGCATCTCTAAACCGTGTATAATCATTCTGATTCTGAATATAGAAATATACACCTGTTGCCATACCAGCATAAATGATAGGAATTTTCCAGTATTTTTTATTGTAAGCTTGTCCCAATCCTGGGATTGCTGCAGAGTAGAAGGCGGCTCGAGAGGGGGCTAGTGGGTCATATACCTCTGTTGAAACTACCGTGTCTCTTGCAACGATAAAGGGTTCGTCGAGAACACGCTTGTCCTCGTCAATCTGCCCGATTGCAGAAAGCGAACACAAAAATAACAGGATGTAGAATCCTTTATTTTTCACCTTTAATTTGTTTTAAGATGCGTTCAAAATCTTCTTTACTTGTAAAAGGGACCACAAGCTGCCCTTTTCCATTTGCCGAAACTTTTATATTTACTTTACTATCTAAATATTCTGACAGCGAGCTTTGAGCTTCTTTAGCAAACGCAGGTGTCTCTTTTTTCTTGGAGGCAGTTCCTGTTTCAGCATTTTTGAGAAGACGCACAATTGCTTCGGTTTCTCTTACTGAAAGTTTATTGCTTAATATCTTTTCGTAGATGTCTAACTGCACATCTTGTTCTTCTACATTAATCAAGGCACGACCATGTCCCATAGATATAAACCCATCACGCATTCCGGTTTGTATAATTGGGTCTAGCTTTAAAAGTCGTAAATAATTAGTAATCGTTGATCGGTTTTTACCCACACGATCACTCATTTCTTCTTGCGTCAAGTCTATTTCTTCTATTAATCGCTGGTAGGATAATGCAATTTCTATAGGATCAAGATCTTCACGTTGTATGTTTTCAACAAGTGCCATTTCTAACGACTCTTGGTCGTTAGCAATCCGTATATATGAAGGAATCGTTTCAAGTCCAATCAATTTTGACGCTCTAAAACGACGTTCCCCACTGACTAGTTGATACTGGTTATATCCTAATTTTCGTACCGTAATAGGCTGAATAACACCAAGCTCTTTAATAGAAGATGCAAGTTCGCGTAATGAGTCTTCGTTAAAACTAGTACGAGGCTGAAATGGGTTCATCTCGATACTAGTTAAATCTAGTTCTACGATACTTCCTACCACTTTGTCTGCGTTCTTGTCGTTTGCAGATTGTATATCGTTAGCGGGATCCTTCAGCAATGCTGAGAGTCCGCGTCCTAATGCTTGTTTTTTTGTTGCTTTTGCCATCTTTTTGCCCACGCAGGTGGGTATTTTGTTTTATCCGTTTCATTGCTTCAAATTTGTCAAATCTGTCACATTTTCGCGGAAGCTAAACCCTTATTATTTTATTGATTTTTCTTAATCAACTCCTCTGCTAGGCTTAAATAATTATTTGCTCCTTTGCTCGTGGCGTCATAGCTAATGATGCTTTCGCCATAACTAGGTGCTTCACTTAAACGCACATTACGTTGAATGATTGTCTTAAAAACCATCGCGTCAAAATGCTTGTTCACTTCTTCTACCACTTGATTAGAAAGGCGCAAACGCGAATCGAACATTGTGAGTAATAAGCCTTCAATATCTAGATCTGCATTGTGAATCTTCTGAATACTTTTTATCGTGTTTAAAAGCTTGCCAAGTCCTTCTAATGCAAAATACTCACACTGTATCGGGATCATCACACTATCTGCAGCCGTTAGGGCATTTAAGGTGAGCAATCCCAGTGAGGGTGCACAGTCTATTATAATATAATCGTATTTTTCTCTTAAGTGACCAATCGCTTTTTTAAGCATATACTCACGATCTTGCTTATCTACGAGTTCTATTTCTATCGCCACAAGGTCTATGTGCGCAGGA